>CAYVHK010000024.1:21649-33834 GCA_964451145.1 uncultured bacterium
TCGAAACAGCTCAGATTAACCAGAATCGTCAGGTTGAACTAACCGAAATTGACAAGTTACAGACAGTAGAAGTGGCTCGTTTTGGTCAGGAGGAAACGGTTGGTATCCGAGAACAAGAGAAACTATTGGAAATTGAACGGGCTAAGATTGGTCAAGAAGAAGGGGTGGCTTTACGAGATATTGAAAAAGCATTGGCTGTTGAAACCAGTAGGTTCTCACAAGAACAAGCGGTTCAAGAACGTGAGATAGAAAAGAATTTGGTGATCGAAACAGCTCAGATTAACCAGAATCGTCAGGTTGAACTAACCGAAATTGACAAAATTTTGCAGGTAGAGGAATCTCGCATTGGGCAAGAATTGTCTGTTCAGCTGGTTGATGAAGATCGAAATATTGCAGTAGCGGACAAGCAGGTTGATACTGCTAATGCTCAAAAAAATCAGTTGGTTGCAGAAGCTGACAAAGCTGAGGCTGAAGTTAGTGTTATTGCAGCTCAACAAACAAGAGAAGCCGAATGGCAAAGGGAAGTGGCTGTCATTGGGGCTGAGGCACAGGCTCAACCCATTGAGCGGTTGGCGGATGCAGTTCTGGCTGAAGCTATGGCTAAAGCTCAAGGCGAGATGGCGCATATGGAAGCTCGAAATGTTGCTGAGCAAAGGGTTCTGGTGCAAGAGGCCATCATGGAATTGATTGATGGAAGTGCTGATATTGTTGAGCAGTTAATGCGACCGGTAGAAAAAATTGACTCAATCAAAATTCTAGACATGGGAGGTAGTGAGGGGCAAAAAGATGGAGTCAACCGTAGCGCTATGGGTCGATTGGCCAATAATTTGCTCGATACGGGGGCTATTTCTCCTATGCTGAAAGAATTGTTTGATTTTGCTGATGTAGATGCAGAAAAAATCGCTGATAAAATCTCCGAATATTTATCAAGTTTAACTCGTCGAGAATCATAAGGCTTCGATTGACCAATTGTTACTGGAAACATTATGGCAAGATTTGCTTTCGGCCATCGTCGGCGACGACCGAGAAAACAGCGTTGCCGAACCTGTAAATCTGATAATGCGAAACGTATCTGTCCTGCACTAAGCGGAATTATCATATGCCCGGACTGCTGTACAACTAAACGGGCTAAAATCCCTGGTTGTGATGTTGGTTGCCAACATTATAAGCCACTAATCAGACAAAGCAAATTCGGCCCCTTCCCTACTTACCCAATCCACAGTTGCTTAATTAGCCATTCTAAAGATACGGGTGTGCAAATTATGGTGATTGTTCGTCGGCGACCTGACGGAAATTTACGAGCTATGTTTTTGTTGCTCGACTTTTGGAAGCGAGGTGTTAAGGACTGTTTTGTAGTTGCCAATTTGACTGCTGTGGAACTCGATCGTTGCTGTCGGAATGTGGCAAAATCCTACCAACTTTCAATGCCTATAGATGAACTGTATGGAGAATCTTTGGGCAGTTACATGCAAATGGCTCAGCGTTATCGTTCGTCTACTAATGATAGAATGAAACATGAAAATTTGGCGTTGAATAAACGGGTGGAAACTAATAGTGATTATGCGGGCCGATGGAATTTGACTGATGGCGATACTGGTGAAAGTGCTAAACCAGAGGATCTGCTTGACGCCACGGAAGTAACCGTCGACTTAGGCCAGCCGATGCTGATCAATACTATTAAGCTATGGCATTATTGGGCTGATAATCGCACCTATCATCAGAATAAGGTTGCGGTATCTTTGGAAGGTAGGTTTGAAGGTGAGGAAATTACTATTTTTGATAGTCAACATGATGGGGTATATGCTGAAAGTAGAGAGGGGAAAACGTTTGCCTTTAATCCCATTGAAACTCGCTATATTCGTTGTTGGGCTAACGGTAATTCGGTTAATCAATGGACACATTTCGTTGAACTCCAAGCCTTCTTGATACTCAATACACTTACCAACCAATCTTTTGCTGCCATTTCGTTTGCTGATTGTCAAAATCTTATTAGGCACGCTTATGAAATTTCGATCAAAACAAAGAGTAAGTTGCCTTGGGAATTCAATTTTTGGCAGGATTTTACTGGTAAAATTGATCAAATACCTTACGACGATAGCCGCTCCCTGTATCGTTGTCCTAAATGCGATGAGGACCTACCCGACGAGGCCGTTGATCTGATGATTCAGTATGCACGAAAAGAAGATATTCAGTTTTATATTTTGTGTCGGAGATGCGGTGGCGAATTCAACTAAATCAATAATGCTTCCTAATACATTTCTGTTTGCAAATATGTCCAATTTCGGCTATAATGGGTCGGTTTTAAGGGATCCCCACAATTGGATGGTTTATCAAGGTTGTATGCCCAATGCTGTTTGACTTTGCCAATATCTTCGTTTTTTTGATTGCCGGAATTGTTTTTATATTGCTTAATATCTTGATTTCAAGTATAGCCCAAACCCGGCTTTTTACTCAGGAGAAGTCGATTGCTTACGAGTGTGGTGAAGAACCTATTGGAGATACACGGATTAAGTTCAACACTCGTTTTTATGTCATTGCATTAATTTTTCTCATTTTTGACGTCGAGACCGTATTTTTGTTTCCTTGGGCGGTAGTTTACCGTCAAATTGGGATGTTAGCTTTTGTTGAAATGTTAATTTTTATTCTCATTCTGTTGGTTGGTTTGGCTTATGTTTGGGCCAAGGGTGACTTGGAATGGATCCGTAAAATCCAGTCTGTACCGAACGAAAACGATTATATAGAAAATCAGAATACGCAAACTTCACCTCTTGAGGTTCAGCAATAATTATGAAAGATATATCTAATTTATCTAACGAAGAATTTGACAAAAATCTCATTGTAACCTCAATAGATGCTGTTGCAAACTGGGCTAGGTCATCTGCTTTGTGGCCAATGACATTCGGCTTAGCTTGTTGCGCAATTGAATTTATGGCAACTGCAGCCTCTAACTACGACCTCGATCGATTCGGAGCTGGCGTGCCGCGAGCAACGCCACGTCAATCTGACTTGATTATTGTGTCTGGTACTGTAACACTGAAGATGGCGACCCGCGTGATCCGCCTCTATGAGCAGATGGCGGAACCAAAATATGTGATTTCTATGGGGAGTTGTGCGACTAGTGGAGGGCCCTATTGGCAACATGGCTATCATGTACTGAAAGGAGTTGATAGGGTGATTCCCGTCGATGTCTATGTGCCAGGATGTCCACCACGCCCCGAAGCTGTAATAGAAGGGTTGCTTAAGTTGCAGGAAAAAATCCGCAGCCAAACTACTGATGGCCCTCCAACTGTACCATTCCTACGTAAATTGCTCAGAAAAAAAGAGACCGCTTAAGGTCGTATGATGAGCATAAATGAAGTCTTAGAAAAATTGCATGCCAAATTTGGTGATGATGGTATTGTGCTCGACGGTATAGATAGTTTGGAGCCGTTTATTACCATCCCGGCTTCTGAATTGGTATCGATTTGCGAATTTCTTCGCTATGATCCAGAATTAGTTTTTGATGCTTTGCTGTGTTTAAGTGGAATTGATCATTCTGCAGGCGATGACACTATGGAAGTTGTTTACCATCTTCAATCAATGACACATATACACCAAGTTGTTATTAAAACAATTGTTCCAAAGGAAACTCCTCGTCTCTCTACAGTAGAGCACTTTTGGAAAGGTGCTAACTGGCATGAGCGGGAAGTGTATGACTTATATGGTGTAGTGTTTGATAACCATAGTGATCTAAGAAGGATTTTGTTGCCGGATGACTGGGAAGGTTATCCTATGCGAAAAGATTATCAAGAACCAGATACATATCGTGGGATGAAAGTCCCTTACTAATAAGTAGCCAATGACTTGAGGTGTTCGTGCCATGTTAGCCCAGAGTACAACCCCAGAAGAAACTCGTTTTTTAGAACTGAAGCCTTTTTCTGATGAGATGATCGTCAGTATGGGGCCTCAACACCCTAGTACACATGGTGTGTTGAAGTTGGAGTTGAGATTGGATGGGGAGATAGTTCGTGATGCAATTCCTCATATCGGTTACCTTCATCGGTGCTTTGAAAAACATGCTGAGAATTTATCCTACGAACAAATCGTACCTTTTACTGATCGGTTGGATTATATTGCTGCCATGAATCAGAATTGGGGCTTTAGCTTAGCTGTAGAAACAATGCTAGCCGCAGACCCTAGCAAGTTTGATAGCATTCCCGAACGAGCCGAGTATCTTCGTGTTCTGGCTGGTGAGTTAAACCGTATTGCTAGCCATCTTCTTGCCTTTGGCACTTATGGTATGGATATTGGTGCCTTCACCCCTTTTCTCTATGCATTTCGTGATCGTGAAAAGATTCTACTTCTTTTCGAAAAGCTTTGTGGTGCGAGGCTAACCTACAACTATATTCGAGTGGGTAGTGTTTCTCGAGACTTACCCCCGGGGTTCTTGGATAATGTAAACGAATTTTTGGATTATTTTGAACCTAAGATAGATGAATACAACGCACTTTTGACAAATAATAAAATTTTCATTGAACGAACCGCAGGTGTAGCTGTGATGGATGAAGCAATGGCGATTAGTTATGGAGCCAGCGGCCCGAATCTAAGAGGTGCCGGTCGAAAATGGGACTTGCGGAAAGATAAGCCTTACTCTATCTATGATCAATTTGATTTTGACATTCCTATTGGGAAAGAAATACCTAATCTAGGTATTGTTCTTGGCGATTGTTGGAATCGTTACATGGTAAGAATGAACGAAATGAAGGAGTCGGTTAAAATTCTACGCCAGTTACTGGATAAAGACTGGCCAGAAGGGCCAATCATGGCTAATATGAAAGCCATTCGTCCTCCTGCAGGTGCGATTTATTCGAGTAGCGAAGCCCCCCGAGGAGAGCTTGGTTTCTATATAATAAGTGATGGAAGTGTTAAGCCTGTTCGTGTCAAGGTTAAATCGCCTTGTTTCTGTGCTCTGAGTGCTCTGTCAGAATTAAGTAGAGGTCTGATGTTGGCAGACATTATTGCGATTATTGGTAGTATCGATATTGTTATGGGTGAAGTGGATCGGTAATTTATGATTCAACAGTTAAGTATACAGATGGTTAATTTAACTAATCTCATATCAGTGGAATCAGCCGTAGTTGAAAGTGATAGTGGCAATTGGGCCGAAACTTTTGCCAGCCATAGCCTTGGGTTTCTGCCTAGTTGGTTGGGCCCTATATTGGTTATGGTTGCTGTAGCGACGATTTTTGTTTCTGTTGTGCCACTTTTACCATTGATATTGGTTTTGATGGAAAGAAAAGTTTCAGCTTGGATTCAGGATCGGACGGGGCCGATGAGGGTTGGACCTTGGGGGTTACTACAAACACTAGCTGATGGGGTGAAACTAATTTTCAAGGAAGACCTAATTCCACCACAAGCAGACAAACTTCTTTTTCGGTTTGCTCCCTATCTAATCTTCACTTGTTCCGTTGCCGTCTTTGCCGCTATCCCGTTCAGCCAGCATATCTTGGTTAGCGATCTTAACATTGGCATTTTCTATATTATTTCTATATCTTCGGTCATTGCGATTGGTGTTATCATGGCCGGTTGGGCGTCAAATAGTAAATGGTCGCTATTTGGCGCTATGCGCTCAGCAGCACAAATGGTCAGCTACGAAATACCAATCGGCTTGTCAATTCTGACCGTCATTATGATGACACAAACGATGAGTATGGAAGGTATCGTTTTGGCTCAGAACGGTGTTTTTTCGGAAGGGGTAGCTATTACTACGTTCCTTGGGGTGGAGATTAAAGGCTCCATTTTAGACTGGATGATTTTTCGTTCTCCTTTTACTTTTCTTGCCTTTTTTGTCTATTTCTTATCTTCTATTGCTGAGGTTAACCGGACTCCTTTTGACCTGCCAGAGGCTGAATCTGAGTTAGTTGCTGGCTTTCACACCGAATACAGTGGTATGCGTTTCGCTGTTTTTTTCATTGCTGAGTATGCTAATGTGTTCGCTGTTTGTGCTATTGCCGCCACTCTATTTTTGGGTGGTTGGCAGGGAATAATTGATGAAGATCAATTTATTCCTGGCTTATTCATTATTGTTGGTAAAACATTTTTGTTGGTCTTTGTGATGATGTGGATTCGTTGGACATTACCACGTTTGCGAGTTGATCAGTTAATGAATCTTTGCTGGAAGTACCTTATTCCAATCTCGTTCTTTAACATTTTAGGAACTGGAATTTGGGGGCTATTTTTCCGGGTTGATTCGACACTCAGTATTGGGATCAGCTTCTTAATTATTAGTCTATTTGTAATCTCATTGCTGGGCATTGTATTTAATAGTTTTGGTAAACTTAAACCCCAAGATCAAACAGTTTTAGCCAGTAATATCGGGGCTGCCAATCTGCATAAATTGGAAGCTTCTTGGAGGGATAAGCATGACCACTAATCGAAATAAAGAATTCGAATATCTGAAGGCCAAACATCCGGAAATGACGGATGAAACAATTAATGCCTTTATTGACGATAAAACGCATGATCATGTTCATGTTAAATCTTATGTGTTTGTGTTTCTCGCTCTTGGTGTTTTGACCGTTGTTACTGTAGCTGCATCTTACTTGGATATTCCATTTCCTGTCGCCATATTTCTTGGTTTACTAATTGCTTCGGTGAAAGCGTCATTGGTCGCATTGATTTTTATGCACCTTAACGATGAGCGTAAAGTGATATATGGTTTTTTGGGATTGACAGTTCTTTTTTTTACTGTGATGATATTTTTGACATTAACCGGTGAAGCAAATACGTTAGGTGAACCATCAATCGCAGTGCAAATGGCGAATGATGAAGCTATCGCCAAAATAAAAGAATCTGATCATCATGGAGATGCGCATGATGATGGTGCGCATGATGATGGTGCGCATGATGATGGTGATACATTTCAAGTTACAGCGATTCAGGCCAACGGTAACGGAATTGTTCGAGGAAAGGTGGTCTGGAGTGGGCCAGTGCCAAAAATTAAGGACGTGGATATGGGATCAGCCCCTGGTTGTTTTGATATTCATGGTGGCAACCCCAAATCAGAAACTCTGGTCTTGGGGGATGATGATGCTTTAGCTAATATATTAGTGCGTGTCCGAAGAGGTTTGCCCAGTGCGGCTAGCTACATTGCCCCTTCTAGGGTAGCTGAGATTGATCAGTACGGATGTGTCTACAAGCCTCATGTCTTAGCTATTCAGAAAGGACAATCAATTAACTACAAAAATTCGGATGTCGTGCCTCATAACGTACACACACTATCCGAAGCCATTCCTGCTTTCAATAAAGCTGTCAATATGGGAGGGGCTCTTGAATATACTTATGACACCGAAGAATTATTTTTTGTTAAATGTGATATTCATCCTTGGATGAAAGCTTGGGTTCATGTTGTTGATCATCCTTTCTTCACTGTAACCAAAGAAGATGGTCAATTTGAAATAGATGGCTTGCCTGAGGGCCAATTCGAGCTTGAGTTTTGGCACGAAAGAATGGGAACTAGGCACCAAATTGTGACCGTCGCTGACGGGCAATTGACCGAGCTAGAATATCGTTTTACAAAAGATAACTAGAGAGACTAATTAACTGGAAGGAAATTGCCGTGACCAAATACATGCTCAATATTTACAACGGAGTTTATTCAGTATTGCTTGGTATGATGATTACGTTGCGTCAACTGTTTAGGCCTAATGTAACACACCAATATCCTTACGAACATGAGTTTGAAATAAATGATAATATTCGTGAAATTCCGGTCGGGTATCGAGGGCAACTTCACAATCGAGTGGAAGATTGCATTGTTTGTAAAAAGTGCGCTCAAGTTTGTCCTGTAGATTGTATTTATATCGACTCTCGAAAACCTGATAAAGGTCGTAAAACTTGGGAGACGATGAATGTTATTCATTTGAATGATCAAACTAGAATTGTTGGCATTTTAGATAAAAAACCACCGAAAGAAATAACAGCTGACATGCAATTTACTATTCAGCATGTGAATCCTGAAGGTACAACCTATCCGGATATTCCAGCCGGTGCGACTGTTAAAATCAGCGGTGACAAAGTTCATCGAATTGTCGACCGGAAGAAGGTTGCACTGTTAATGGATCGATTCGATATTGATATGTCGCTTTGTCTTTTTTGTGGTTTGTGTACAGAAGCTTGTCCAACTGAGTGTTTAACTATGAGAGATGACTTAGAAGGTGTTGAATATTCTGAGTTTGAGAGGGAGAATCTGATCTATAAGTTTGCAGATCAATCGCTTTATAAATAGATAATGATTGAAAATATAGTAAAATGACAAGGTATTACTAGAACATGGATTGGACACAAACACTCTTTTGGTTTTTCTTTCTTATTACTATTGGTTCGGCTGCGTGTGTTGTTACTGTGCGTAATTTGGTTCATGCAGCCTTTTGGTTGATGATTACTCTTTTTTGTGTAGCTGCGCTTTATGTGTTTTTGAAAGCAGACTTTTTAGCCGCAACTCAGGTTGTTGTTTATGTTGGGGGAATTTTGGTTTTGGTTCTGTTTGGTGTCATGATGACCAGTGGAAAACTAGACATGAATCTAAAAATGGATCGAGGCCAGCTAGTCTTAGGTGGCCTCGTATCTACTGGTATTTTTGTAATTCTTCTTTTGGTTGTTAATCAGACGAAATGGCAAATTAGCCAAACCCCATTCGAAGCTGGGGAAGGAACCACAACTCTCATTGGTCAAGCAATCATGGGCGACTTCCTTCTCCCATTTGAAGTAGCTTCTATTATCTTGCTAATTGCATTAATTGGTGCTGTTTTAATTACACGGAAGGAAGTCAAAGACTAATATGCAACTTCAACACTATCTGTATATCTCCATTATTTTGTTTTCCCTAGGCGTTTTCGCTGTGTTGACCCGTCGAAATGCCATTAGTATTTTGATGGGGGTCGAATTGATTTTGAATTCGTGCAACCTGAATTTTGTGGCTTTTTCTCACTTTGTTACTACCGATATTACGGGACATATGGTCGCGCTGTTTGGTATTGTGTTAGCGGCAGCAGAAGCTGCGGTTTTCCTCTCCATTATTTTGTCTATTTATCACGAATTTCATTCGATTAATCCTAGTGATACGAATACCCTGAAAGGTTGATTTTTTTCGTACAATTAACGGAGCTTACCTAACATGCCGATTCTTACGCTAATTTTCACTATACTTCTTTGTCCGTTAGTGGCGTTTGCGATATTCGGGATCTTTGGCCTAATGGGTAAACGTTCTCCTTCACAAGACTTAATCTCTACGGCTGCTATACTGGTGGCTTTTGTGTGTTCGCTGTTGCTGTTTGGAAAAATTTTGACCAACGCTGACTTACAAAATCCAGGCGGTCAAGTCGGTTCTATGGTTATCGATTGGATAACTATTGGTAGTCTTAAATTTGAGATGGGCTTTATGCTTGATAGTGTAACTGGTGTCATGCTGATAGTAGTTACCTTGGTCAGCAGTCTCGTACATATCTTTTCTCGAGGATATATGCATGGTGATCCTCGTTATTCTCGCTTTTTTGCCTTCTTATCTCTGTTTTCCTTCTCGATGCTTTTTTTGATTGTTTCGGATAATTTATTGGGTATTTACATCGGCTGGGAATTAGTAGGCTTATGTTCTTATCTACTGATTGGATTCTGGTTTGAAAAAGATTCGGCCGCTGACGCCTGTAAAAAAGCATTTCTGACTACACGAGTTGGAGATGTTGGCATGTTTATTGGCATGATGATGCTTTTCGCTAAGTTCAAAACGCTTTCTCTTTTTGGCGAACATGGCATTTTTGAAGCTGTTTCGCACCTTGGTTCTGGTGACGTATTGTGGTTGTCAGTAGCTGGCATCTTGATCTTCTGTGGTCCAATCGGAAAATCTGCTCAATTTCCACTTCACACTTGGCTACCTGATGCAATGGAGGGACCAACTCCTGTCAGTGCATTAATTCATGCAGCCACAATGGTTGCCGCTGGTGTTTATCTGACAGCTCGAATGTTCCCAATATTAACACCAGAGTCTTCACTTTTTATTGCTTATATTGGTGGAATTACGGCTATATTTGCAGCGAGTATCGCCCTCGTTCGTTGGGATATAAAGCGGGTTTTAGCATATTCGACGATCAGTCAGTTAGGTTACATGATGCTAGCAATTGGGGCCGGTAACTACATGGCGGGTTTATTCCACCTAACTACTCATGCTTTTTTCAAGGCATTGTTATTCCTAGGTTCTGGTAGTGTAATTCATGCTTTGCATATTCATCATAGTGATGATGAACATGCCCACGATGATCATCATCACGAATCGGCAGAGCAAGATGGGATTCCACCTGAACAGGATATGAGAAATATGGGAGGACTCAGGCACAAAATGCCAATCACCTTTTGGACTATGTTGATAGCTACTTTGTCCATTTCCGGTGTTCCTTTCATAACTTCCGGTTTTTATAGCAAAGATGCAGTTTTGGGCGGTGTCTTGGGCAAAGCCATGGAAGCTGGTCAGTATACGATACATTACTATATCCTGTTTGGCATCGCACTTTTTGCAGCTATGATCACTGCTTTTTACATGTTCCGGTTAGTCTTTCTGACCTTTTTTGGCAAGCCAAAAAACCAGGAAATGTACGATCATGCTCACGAATCCCCACTTCAAATGGTATTTCCTTTAGTAATTTTGATGGTGTTATCTTTCCCCATTGTTCATGCACACTTGCCGCTTAACATCAGTTTCAGCTGGAGTTTTGATAAATTAGTGCAAACCCCACCTCAATATCATAATGGTGGATCTACCAGGCATGATGAATATGGCAAATCAAATAGTAAGCTGGCGAAATTGTATGTGGCTGCAGGGAAATCAGACCATGGATCAGATGATACATCCCATGATACTCACCATGATATTCACCATAAAGCTCATACCATTGCTATGATTTGTTCTATTATTGTCGCTGGGTTAGGCATTCTGATATCATGGTTAATTTACGGACGACAGTCTATTGATAAGGATCCTGTTGAAAAAGCTCTTGGTCCATTTCATACCGTTCTTTGGAATAAATATTATGTTGATGAGCTTTATAATGGTATTGTGGTAAAACGGATCACATTGGGATTAGCCAATGCTTTCGGCTGGATCGACATGAAAGTTGTTGATGGAATTGTTAATGGAGTGGCTTGGATTACTCGAACTCTCGTTGCGGGTTTCGCAGGTCTTTTTGATATGATTGTTATTGACGGAATTGTGGTCACCGTGGTTGGTAAGGGAATTCGGGCGATTGGTGATCGAGTTCGCCGTATCCAAACCGGAACAGTTCAGAATTATCTTGCCTTTGTTCTAGGAGGAGTAGTTATTTTGGTATTGTTGTTTCTCTACCTTCCTCGCTTAATATCGTAAAGTATATAATTTAATTGGGATCCGTATTAAATGAAAGAGTTGAATGATTTCTCGTGTTGTAAGGAGTTTAGCTGATGCTGCTGACATGGATGATTTTCATACCACTTATTGGCATGATCTTGGTTTTACTTGTGCCAAGTGGTCGAGACAACACCGCCAGATGGCTGGCTTTTGCAGTAACCTTGATTCCTTTGCTAATTGCAATTTCTTTGTTTACTAATTATGATAACGAGCAAGCTGGCATCCAGCAAGGTTTCTCGATTCCTTGGATTGAGAGTTTTGGTATCAGTTATCACATTGGACTTGATGGATTGAGCGTAACCCTTGTGTTGTTAACTGCTTTGCTCGGACCTATCTGCGTAGGAGCATCGTGGAAGATTGAAAAAGGTGTCAAAGCTTACATGGCTTTGTTCCTCCTGCTCGAAACAGGCATGATTGGTTTCTTTTGCGCTTTAGATCTGTTCTTATTCTATGTTTTCTTTGAATTGACATTATTGCCAATGTATTTCTTAGTAGGCATTTGGGGCGGTGAACGCCGAGAATATGCAGCCATTAAATTCTTTCTCTACACGTTGTTTGGTAGCGTGTTAATGCTTGTGGCTATGATTGCCGTTTATCTCAAAAGTGGAGAAGTTGGAGCTAGAACCTTTGACATTATTAAATTAACACAATTAGCTCAAACTGTTGGACATCCCCTAGCTGATCCAGGCTTCCAAAAAATCGTCTTTTTAGGCTTTTTTGTCGGTTTTGCGGTGAAAGTGCCTATTATCCCATTTCACACTTGGTTGCCAGATGC
>CAYVHK010000025.1:0-13227 GCA_964451145.1 uncultured bacterium
AGTCGATCTGTTTAGTACTTTTTATCATTTTTTTCTTCATTCAACCCATCATTGCTCTCAATCCCTTGCCTAGCTTGTAATTATCCCGATATTTGACAACTTGGTATGGATAACATAGAATATGCCGATATTATTCAGGACGAGGTCTGGTCAAATGCAAAGCAAAAAGTACGGTCAAACACAGAGCCGACGTCACTTCATCAAAACAGCTAGCACAACAACTTTAGCAACCGTCGTTGCTCCAACCATCCTTAGAGCGTCAGACAAAACGGACCGCAAAAATTTGGTCATCGGTCAAGGTGAGTATCGTTACGAAGTTCATCACCAGTGGGCAAAATTGCCTGACCAGTTTAGTTGGCAAACTACGCATAATGTAGCAGTGGACGCCGAAGGGCTACTGTATGTAATTCATGAAGGAAGAGTTGAGGAACCAGATCATCCATCGATTTTTGTTTTTGACCAAACTGGCAAATACGTTCGTTCGTTTGGCAATCAGTTTCAGGGTGGTGGACACGGTATCGAGGTCAGAACAGAAGGAAAAGAACAATTTGTCTACGTTTGTGCCTACCAACAGGTTAAGGCTATGGCTAAAATGACCTTGGCGGGCGAAATCGTGTGGGAAAAATATGCACCGATGGAGAGTGGTGTTTACCGCAAAAGCGAAGATACTGTTCGAGAAAAACGATGGGGCCGAGATGCTTTCATGCCGACTAATTTTGCCTTTCTTGAAGGTGGTGACTTCTTGTTGGCTGACGGATACGGTTCGTTTTATATTCACCGCTACGACAAAGATGGTAACTGGATTTCTAAGTTTGGTGGGCCAGGAGAAGGCGAGGGGACATTTTCTACACCACACGGTATCTGGACTGATAACCGTCCTGGGCGGGATACTCAAATCGTTGTTTGCGACCGAGCCCATCACACTTTGCAATATTTGACTTTAGATGGAAAATACCTAGAGACGCTAGAGGGATATGGCCTACCGGCCAATATCGATACTTGGAATGACTTAATGTTGGTACCAGAGCTACACGCAAGAGTCAGTATTCTGAACGGAAAAAATGAGGTGGTAGCTCGTTTGGGGGCCGATGTGGAACGGATTACCACTAACCTAGACGATAAAACAGTGAAAGAAAAAATTCGACAGTTACCTGACAAATGGGTCGATGGTAAGTTCATTCACCCGCACGACGCTTGCTTTGATGCCGAAGGCAATATATTTGTGGCTGAGTGGGTAGCGACCGGACGAGTGACGAAACTGCGGCACGTTAGTTAGGTCAAGGGCACATTCTATACAGATAGCAGGAGTTAACAGTGAGCCAAGATCAGAAAGAAAAAATCAAATTAAGTGATCAAGAATGGCGGAAAAAGCTAACCGCCGAACAATATAAAATCTTGCGTCAGAAAGGTACCGAGCGTGCGTTTACCAATGAAATGAAAGGTTTAGGTGAAGGTTCTTTTGTTTGCGCTGGTTGCAGCAACCCCCTCTTTGAGTCGGAAACAAAGTTCGATTCTGGTTGCGGTTGGCCTAGTTTTTATCAAGCCATAGACTCGGAAAGTATAGACACTGCAGAAGATAACTCACACTTTATGCAACGGACAGAAGTCCTTTGTTCTAAATGCGATGGGCATCTAGGACACGTTTTTCCTGACGGTCCACGTCCAACAGGTTTAAGGTATTGTATCAATGGTCTCGCTATTGATTTTGTAGACAAAGAAAAGGAAAACACTTGATGATCCAAAGTCGAAAACCTAATGTTGTTTTGGTAATTACTGACGATCAAGGTTATGGTGATTTGGCTTGTCACGGAAACCCGATTATCAATACCCCCCATTTAGACCGACTGCATAGCGAAAGTACACGCTTGACTAACTTCCATGTTGGCCCCACCTGTGCTCCAACCAGAGCTGGTATTATGACTGGCCGATACTGTAATTGTACTGGTGTTTGGCACACGATTGGCGGCCGATCGCTTTTGCGTAATGATGAAACTACTATGGCCGATATTTTTCGAGCCAACGGTTATCGGACCGGCATGTTTGGTAAATGGCATCTCGGGGACAACTATCCCTTTCGTCCACACAATCGCGGTTTTGATGAAGCCCTCTATCATGGTGGTGGTGGTATCAGCCAAACCACCGACTACTGGGGCAATGATTACTTTGACGATACGTACTGGCGAAATGGTATTGAAGAATCGTTCGAGGGTTATTGCACCGATGTTTGGTTTCAAGAGGCAACCAAATTTATCCGGCGACATCAAGATGAGCCCTTTTTCTGCTATATTCCAACCAATGCTCCGCATGGACCATTCCGTGTGCCTAGTCAGTATGCCGAGCCATATTTAGATCAAGTACCAAACCCAAGAGCCAACTTTTATGGAATGATCACCAATATTGATGAAAATGTAGGTTTGTTGCGGCAGCAGCTAGAGCAATTGGGGATCGCTGATAATACAATTTTTATTTTCATGACCGATAACGGTTCTGCTGAAGGTTGCCAGTTAGACCGAGACCAATTTTTGATTAACGGTTTTAATGCAGGGATGAGAGGCAAAAAGGGGTCTGAATATGAGGGCGGTCATAGAGTGCCAGTTTTTCTGCATTGGCCGAATGGTGGGCACGCCAATGCCGGTGAGATAAATGACTTGGCCGCCAATATCGACCTGTTACCGACGTTAATTGATTTATGTAGTATTGATCCGCCGAAGACAGCAGATTTTCATGGTATCAGTTTGGCCGAACGGCTTAACCTTGAAGTCAATCAATTAGCTGAACGAGTAATTGTGACCGACTCACAACGAGTTGAGCATCCCATAAAATGGAAACAAAGTGCAACCATGACTCAACGCTGGCGACTCATCAATGGTCAAGAATTATACGATATTCTAGCTGATCCAGAGCAGCATCAAGATTTGGCAGACCATTACACTGAAGTAGTGGCTGATTTGCGTCAACATTATGAAACTTGGTGGAATTTAGTTTCACCTCGATTTGATGAAGACTGTCCCATTATTATCGGGAGTGATCAAGAACACGTATCCCTTCTAACCAGCCATGATTGGCATGGTGAACAACATGCTTGGAATCAAGGACAGATTCGTCACGGTTTGGAATGTAATGGATATTGGGCGGTAGACTTTGCTCACGACGGCGAATATCGGTTTGAATTGAGGCGTTGGCCCAAAGAGGAAAATCGTCGACTGACGGAAGGTATTTCAGACCAAAATATCGACCTTTATAACGGTGGACGGGCGTTGAACCTAGAGGTAGCCACTATCAAAATCGGGAATCACGAACAGACACAAACGATATCGGAATCTGACAAGGGCATATCTTTTATCTTTCAATTATCTGCTGGCGAAACCAAATTACAGACCTACTTAACCGGTTCAGGCGGGTTAACAGTTGGCGCATACTACGTTTACGCTAGTCGCATCTAATATTGAAGGAATTACTAAAATGATGAATACTTTACCTAATTATATCAATCAACAGTGGGTTCACCCAACAGCTAGTCAACGGATTGAGGTTCTCAATCCAGCGACTAATGAGGTTATTAGCCAAATTCCGGCATCATCATTAACAGATGTCGATAGTGCTGTCCGCGCGGCAGAACAGGCCCTTCAAGATTGGCGACACACTCATGCTACAGACCGTATCCAGTACTTATTTACCTTAAAACAACTGCTAGAAGAAAATCTAGGTCAATTAGCTGAGACAATCACACTGGAATCCGGAAAAACATTGTCTGAATCAAAAGGCGAGTTACGTCGAGCCATCGAAAATGTTGAAGTAGCTTGTGGTATTCCAACCCTAATGCAGGGGTATAATTTAGAAGACATTGCTAAGGGAATCGATGAAACAATGGTTCGTCAGCCGGTTGGTGTTTGTGCTGCTATTACGCCTTTTAATTTTCCAGCTATGATTATTTTTTGGTTTTTGCCCTACGCTATTGCTTGTGGCAATACAATAGTAGTTAAACCGTCCGAAAAAGTGCCTAACACCATGCAACAGATCTTCCAGTTGTTACATCAGGCCGGTTTGCCTAAAGGAGTGGTTAATTTGATTCATGGTAGAGGAGAAGTAGCAGAAGCTTTGATCGACCATTCTCAAGTTAAAGCTATCAGTTTCGTGGGATCCACGGAAGTAGCCAAACACGTTTATGCTAGAGCGACGGCTAGTGGCAAACGAGCACAATGTCAAGGAGGAGCTAAAAATCCGATTATTGTTATGCCTGACGCTGATTTAGAGATGACGAGTCAAATCACAGCCGATAGTGCTTTCGGTTGTGCAGGTCAACGTTGCCTGGCTGCTTCGATTGCTGTAACTGTTGGTGAAGCCAAATCTCCATTTACTGAAGCGATTGCTGAACAAGCTGTGGAACGTGTGGTCGGCAATGGTTTAGATCGATTAGTGCAAATGGGGCCAGTTATCACCGCTCAAAGTAAAACCCGAATCGAGAATCAAATTCAGTTAGGGCTTGACAATGGAGCTGAGATTTTAGTTGATGGACGTCAACCAAAAATCAAAAATTTTGAACAAGGACATTTTGTTCGACCAACTATCTTGGAGAAAGTTAGGCCAAATAGCGACATCGCTCAAACTGAAATTTTTGGGCCTGTTCTGAGTCTGATTCATGTCGAGACGGTCGAAGACGCCATCGAATTAGTCAATAGCAGTCGTTACGGCAATATGGCTTGTCTTTTTACTAGTAGCGGTGCGGCGGCTCGGCAATTTCGCCACCAAGTACATGCAGGAAACGTTGGTATCAATTTGGGGGTTGCCGCTCCAATGGCCTTTTTTCCGTTTAGTGGTTGGGGGGACAGTTTCTTTGGTGATATGCACGGGCAAGGAAGGGATGCGGTCGAATTCTTCACCCAGAAAAAAGTAGTCGTTGAACGATGGTTCACTGATTGGTCAAGAAAGTTTTGACAGGACGCTCTTTTAAAAAAGATACGCCTAAGAAGCCAATCCGAATTTCTGTCGTTTTCACAATCTGATTTTCAGCCCGATATTTTTAGTAACGAAATTTCCTGCTTCTGAAATTGAATTGCTGTCAGCTGAACGACCTTCATTGTTTCATAAGTAGATATCCGATGGAAAGCGCTAATTTTAGCATATTACGGCTTTAAATTTGTTATGATTGGTTTAGGGGTGTTAATCGTTGGTATTATATAATCAAGAGAAACAAAATTATACCAATTTCTACTAATTAGATCTTAACTAACTTTAGTGTCTTCTGAAAATATCACTTTACAGCTAGCGTTTTCGATAGCCTCAGCCAACAACTGATTATTGGCAACGCCACCGTCAACTATCATTTTTTTATCCTTTCCCTAGATAGACGGTTCCAAGTCTTGCTGTACATTTTTCTAAAAACAACCTGATTTGAAAAATTACTATACTCCCCCGGGGCTGTCCGAGAGTAGAATTCTATTCTTGTCAGAGGTTATTTTTCAGGGCATTTTTGATAAATTTTTAATAAGTATATGGTCTCTTTCCATAATATTTAGTCGTTTTTTATCTTCGTTCTACAAAAACAGCGCTTAAAAAGCCAAGTAAAATCTCGAACTCAAAAAATCATATTATTGGGTTGAAACCCTGTCGGTGGCGTGTTAGAATTTAGCCTTTTCATTCAGGAAATCAATGAAGAAGTCTCTGAAGAGTTTTGACCCGGAAGTATTTAAGATTGCCGCTGATGATTTGACGCGTCAGCAGAATTACCTAACCCTGATTCCATCAGAAAATTTTGCTAGCCGTGCAGTAATGCAAGCACAAAGCACGGTTTTTGCCAACAAGTATGCTGAAGGCTATCCAGCAGCTAGATACTACAACGGTTGTGACTACAGCGATCAAATTGAGCAGCTAGCAATTGATCGGGCCAAAGCTCTATTTTCAGCGGAACACGTTAATGTACAACCTCACTCCGGATCTCAAGCTAATTTGTCCGTTTTTCATGCCTTGCTCTCGCCAGGTGACACTATCTTAAGCATGAAATTAGATCATGGCGGACATTTGTCGCATGGGTTGCCACAAAATTTTTCTGGCAAATACTACGATATCGTTCACTACGGATTAGACGTCAAGACTGAACGAATAAATTTGGAAACGGTGGCCGAACTGGCCCAGAAACACAAGCCCAAGCTCATTATTGTCGGAGCTAGTGCATATCCACGCCAAATTGACTTTGCTCCCTGGCGGGAAATAGCTGACTCAGTTGGTGCTTATTTATTAGGTGATATAGCTCATATCGCAGGACTGATTGCAGGTGGTGTTCACCCCGATCCTATTCCTTATTGCGATGTGGTTACCACAACCACTCATAAAACACTACGGGGACCAAGAGGGGCTATTATCCTTTGTCGACAGGAACTTGCCGATGACATAGACAAATCGGTCTTTCCAGGCCTGCAAGGCGGCCCTTTTATGCACGCTATTGCCGCTAGAGCTGTAGCTTTCAAAGAAGCAGCAGAACCTGAATTTGCTGACTATCAAAAACAGATCGTGATTAATGCTGCCACTTTGGCTAAGCAATTGACCCAAAATGGTTTTCGCTTAGTTACTGGTGGTACAGATAATCATCTTATGCTAATGGATCTGACTTCTGTTTCTGATAAGCTGAGTGGACGTCAGGCAGCCAACTATTTGGAGGATGCCGGTATTATTGTTAACAAAAATACCATTCCATTTGACCAACGTTCGGCTAATACAACAAGTGGTATCCGAATTGGAACACCAATGATAACGGCTCGTGGTATGAAAGAAAAGCAAATGATCCAAGTAGCTGACCTCATCTCCGAAACCATTCAGAACCGCCGTCGTACTTCAGCCCGTCAGCAAATCAAAGCTAAAGTTAAGGAATTATGTTTCGGCTTTCCTATTTACGAGGGAATCGATCAATTGCTTTGGGCATGATGAGATGACCTCTTATCCTTCCGCTTTAGCTTATATCGACCAATTTTTAAACACTGAGAAAAGTCCAAATTTTAGCCAACATGCTCGTTACTATAATCTAAGTCGGGTCACCGCACTTTTTGATCGACTTGATAACCCACAAAAAAATCAGCGATTTATTCACGTTGGTGGGAGTAAAGGAAAAGGATCAACGGCTACTTTTATTGCGAGTATTTTGACCAAATCTGGTTACAAAACTGGTTTATTCACCTCGCCTCATTTTGTATCGCCTCGCGAACGCTGTCGTATTAACGGCATTCCCATTTCCCAGAATGACTTCACCCGGTGCTTATCGGAAATTCAACCAGCTATTGCCTCTGTCCTTGAGAAAGAAGATGAGTGGGGGCGCCTTTCATTTTTTGAACTTTATACAGCTCTGTCTATTTACTGCTTCGCTCAGCAGAGAACAGACTGGGCTGTTATTGAAGTCGGCTTGGGTGGACGGTTAGATGCGACCAATGTTATCCAACCTGAGTTATCAGTTATTACACCAATCAGTCTCGAACATCAATATATTTTAGGAGATACAATTTCTGAAATCGCCAGTCAGAAGGCTGGTATCATTAAGCCTAAAATCCCACTTGTTTTAGGCCCACAAACTAAATCCGCAAAGGTTGTTTTTGAAAAATCAGCGAAACAGAACTGCGCACCTATATTTCACGTTCCGCATGACTTAACGGTAAAGAAACACGATGTAAATGGTCAATTGTTCGATTTTGGTAATTATTCGAACGTGTCAATTTCAGTAGCTGGACCATATCAACCGATCAATTCGGCCACTGCCATTACTGCTGTCCAACACTTACACCTCAACCCAAAACTGTCCCCACTAACAATTGAGCAAGGAGTAGCGGAAACAGAGTTGATCGGACGTTTTCAGGTTATTTCGCTAGCTAATCGTCCTCAAAATGTAGCCAATCAAGCAGTTTTGGACGGAGCGCATACCCCAGATTCCATAGAAGCATTATTTCGAACTATTGGACAAATTTTTGATACTCCTAAATTGATTGTGGTCGTCAGTTTAATGAAAGATAAACAGATTACTGCAATTGGTCAGAATATTTGCCGGTTTGCCGACCAAGTTATTACGACTCAACCCTTTCATAACGCCAGAGTAGCTAAAGCTCAAACCTTAGCTGAAGATTGGAAAATGTTTCAGGCTGATATCGTGTCAGTTCCAAATGTAATAGATGCGTTTCAAATGTCCATGGTAAGTGAAGCCGATTTAATCTGCGTTACTGGGTCGATTTATTTAGTTGGGGAAATTTTGAAACAGCTTAATATTGCAAACATTGATATGAAGTCAAAAACTAAGAATTTTGAAAAACAATACCAAATAATATAGTCCAAAAAGGAAACTTAAATGATACAACCATTACCATTCGCTTGGTGGATCGTACCAATCGGCTCCATTATCTCCTTATTGTTTGCTTATATCTTCTATCGTGAAGTTATGAAGCAAAGCGAAGGTACACCAGCTATGGTCGAAATAGCAAAAATGGTTCGCGAAGGGGCAATGGCTTATCTCAACCAACAGTACAAGATCGTTGGTATTGTTTTTGCCCTACTATGTGTCATTTTCTTGATTATGGCTTTTGGCTTAGAGGTTCAAAATAAGGTTGTGCCTTTTGCCTTTCTAACAGGCGGATGTTTCTCCGGTCTTTGTGGTTTTTTGGGTATGAAAACGGCTACTAATGCATCTGCCCGAACCGCCTGTGCCGCCCAAAACAGCCTCAACCATGGACTTCGAATTGCCTTTCGAGCTGGGGCTGTCATGGGTTTGGTAGTCGTTGGTTTTGCCTTATTTGATATTGCTGCTTGGTTATTAATTCTCTACTATCTGTTTCCAAAAATTTTTCCTGGTTTCTTGGCTGAGAATCCATTGCCTCAAATAACCGTTATTATGCTAAGTTTCGGTATGGGAGCTTCAACACAAGCCTTGTTTGCTAGAGTCGGTGGTGGCATCTATACCAAGGCCGCGGACGTGGGTGCTGATTTAGTAGGAAAAATCGAAGCTGGTATTCCAGAAGATGATCCACGTAATCCTGCCGTTATAGCTGACAGCGTAGGTGATAACGTTGGAGATGTAGCTGGCATGGGAGCTGACTTGTACGAATCTTATGCTGGCTCAATCCTTGCCACTGCGGCCTTAGGTGTAGCGGCGGTGGCCGCCACCGACTATACCAATATTAAATTGCAGTTGAAATATCTTTCAGCTCCCATGATTTTGGCTGGCTTGGGAGCTATATTATCCATCATTGGTATCTATCTAGTTCGGACTAAAGAAGGGGCTACGATGAAACAACTAATGAGTGCATTGAATCTTGGCATTAACTTCAGTTCAGTAGCTATTGCTGCAACAGCGGCTCTTGTTCTCCACTATCTGGATTTGCCTAATAAATGGCAAATTTGGGCAGCCATCGTTACCGGATTAGTGGCAGGTTTAGTCATTGGAAAAGTAACTGAAATCTTCACCTCTCACGATTACGAACCAACTAGGGGTATTGCGAAACAATCGGCTTCCGGCCCTGCAACAGTAATTATCGAAGGAGTAGCAGTTGGGATGGAATCCACTGCTATACCAGTAATCACCATAGTAATTGCAATCGCGCTCAGTTTTTATATACCCGGCGGAGCTGTTGAACCATTAATGGGTCTTTACGGGGTGGGTATTGCCGC
This sequence comes from uncultured bacterium, assembly GCA_964451145.1. GTDB lineage: Bacteria > Poribacteria > WGA-4E > WGA-4E > UBA9662 > TMED15. The sequence continues at coordinate 9,637 of CAYVHK010000025.1, forward strand.
TGTCGGCATGTTAGCTACTCTGGGAATCACATTGGCAACTGACGCTTACGGTCCAATTGCTGATAATGCTGGCGGCAATGCAGAAATGGCCGAATTAGATCCCCAAGTTCGACACCGAACTGATCAACTGGATTCGCTTGGTAATACAACTGCTGCCACTGGAAAAGGCTTTGCTATTGGCTCAGCTGCTTTGACAGCTTTAGCTTTATTAGCGGCTTATATCGAAGAGATTCGCTACGGGCTGATTCACTCAGCCCATCAAAACCAGTTAAATATTCCAGGTGTCGGCATGGTCGAAACACTGAAAGTAACAATACCACAATTCATGGCTTATTACGACGTAACACTAATGAATCCTAAAGTGTTAATCGGTCTATTTGGTGGTTCGGTAATGGCATTCTACTTCTGTGCCTTAACCATGAAAGCTGTCGGTCGAGCTGCTGGAGCCATGGTAGCAGAAGTTCGCCGTCAATTCCAGGAAAGGCCAGGCATTATGCAACGGACAGAAACGCCAGATTATGCCAAGTGTGTCGAAATTTCTACTGTTGGTGCCCAAAGAGAAATGATCTACCCATCGCTAATTGCCCTTATAGTACCAGTTTTTGTTGGTCTCCTTTTCGGTGTGGCCGGTGTTTTGGGACTACTAACCGGTGGTTTAACAACTGGTTTTGTTTTGGCAATTATGATGGCTAACGCTGGTGGTGCTTGGGATAACGCTAAAAAATATGTCGAAACGGGAGAAGTAGGAGGTAAAGGCTCCGAAGCTCACAAGGCAACTGTTGTTGGAGATACGGTTGGCGACCCGTTCAAAGATACGTCAGGTCCTTCGCTAAATATTTTGATTAAACTGATGTCCATGGTGTCAGTTGTCTTCGCCGGATTAATCGCTAAATACGGTGATCTGCTAGGTCGTTTTTTACAAAACTTAGGATCGTGACCAAAACCATACATTGGTAAAATTTAGAGACCTGACAGTGAATAATCAGTTGAAATCCGTTGTACTTGAACATTAGTAGGATCAGTAATTATTCGGTCCTGTAAGCGCATGGCTAGATGGGTATTTCTGTGGGCAACCTTGTTGTTTCGAACGCAAATATTCAATGCCCGTTTACTGCCAATCAACACGACTATTTTCTTGGCTCTTGTGATTCCAGTATAGAGTAGATTTCTCTGAAGCATCATGTAATGTTGTGTTACTAGCGGTAATATGACTGCCTGATACTCACTTCCCTGAGATTTGTGTACTGTGGTAGCATAGGCTAATACTAATTCGTTCAGGTCAGCCATATCGTAATCAACAATCTTTTCTGGAAACCGAATCTGAAGGACTCTATCAACTTGATCAATTTCCATCACTCGGCCAATATCACCGTTAAAAACATCGTATTCATAATTATTTCGGACTTGCATTACTTTGTCCCCGACCCGAAAAATTCGCTCACCATTTATTACGTCTGAGGTAGATGGGTTCAGTTGGTTTTGTAACAATTTATTTAGGTTCTCCGATCCAACTGCTCCCCTGCGCATAGGACACAAAACTTGAACGTCATCAAATGGGTCAAAACCGTAATGGATGGGTAGGCGCCGTTGTACTAGTTGACCACTCTGATCAGCAACCTGATCAACATCCTCCACTTCTATAAAGAAAAAATCACGACTGGCGTCACCAGTCAGATTAGGAACTTGTCCAGAGTTAATCTGATGGGCATTGGTAATAATCATACTTTCTTGAGCCTGCCGGAATACTTCAGTTAGCCGGACTAGATCGACGGCTTCAGAAGCAATCATATCTTTGAGCACATTGCCGGCTCCTACCGATGGCAGTTGATCTACATCGCCAATTAGAATTAACTTGGTCTTTAATGGGATAGCTTTCAGCAAATTATTCATTAGAACTAAGTCGATCATCGATACTTCGTCTACAATTACGACATCAGCTTCTAAAGGATTTTGTCGGTTACGTTGAAAACCACCTTCATTCGGCGAAAACTCCAACAAACGATGGATCGTTTTAGCCTCACGATGGGTAGCTTCGCTCAATCGTTTGGCGGCCCGTCCAGTTGGAGCTGCCAGCAGTATTTGATAACCCAACTGTTCCAAACATCGAATCATGCCTAGTGTTGTCGTGGTTTTGCCAGTTCCCGGTCCACCAGTCAAAACCATTACTTGGGAACAAAGTGATGTCTGAATGGCCTTCTTCTGTCCATCTGCTAAGTGAATGGCGAGCGACCGCTGGATTTGGTTAATCACTCGATCGAAATTCGTTTGGTTCAAAGGTCCGGAAATCGATTGCAACATTTTCCCAATGGTATTGGCAACACCAACTTCTGCATAATAGAAGGGAGCTAAAAAGATGGCGTCTTGTTCTTCAACCGTTTCGGATATGATCTCCTCAGCCGCGACTAAGGCTGAGATTCCTTCGGAAATCGCTGCTTCGGATAATTCCAGCATCTCTTGACAGGTGGAGGTTAGTTCTGGACGAAATAGAAATACATGTCCTTCTTCAGCCTTTTGACTCAACACATACTTTAAACCTGCTCGAACTCGATGCGGTGATTCGGTTTCAATCCCTAACTTCTGAGCAATAGTATCGGCCGTTTTGAACCCTATGCCGTAAATATCGTCGGCTAGTCGGTAAGGATTTTCTTTTACGACGGGGATGGCTTGGTCTTGGTAGGTTTTGTATATTTTAGTGGCGTGAGTCGTGCTAACATTGTGTGCCTGCAGAAAGAGCATCACATTCTTGATCTCACGTTGTTCAGCCCAAGCTGATTTGATAACATTGATTCGCTTTTGTCCAATACCCTCCACTTGACTTAATTTTTCAGGCTGATGATCAATGATTTCCAGCGTGTCAGGTCCGAATTTATTGACAATTCGGTTTGCCATGATAGGTCCAATGCCTTTGATCAGTCCTGAACCCAAATATTTACGCAAGCCAACAATAGTCGAGGGAAGGACTGTCTCGTAATGCTCGATTTTGAATTGGCGTCCGTATTTGGGGTTGTTGACCCACGCCCCCTTTAACAATAGGCTTTCTCCCGGATTAATCGAAGCTAAATTCCCAACAACCGTGATGAGTTCTCCCGACGACGATCTGGAATTGAGACGAGCAATGACATACCCACTTTCGGTGTTTTCAAATACAATTCGCTCAATTGTTCCTTGAAGAACTTCCATATGGATACCCTTTCATAGATGGGCAACAAGCTAAACCGCTTGCCGATAGGGAAAAATTAGGAGGTTTGGGCTCATCGTCAGAGAAATTAAATATTCTCCATCAATTCTCTGAAGGCTTTTAGTTGAGGGGAAATCTGGTGAGATGTAGCAATTTTACCATCTAAGGCCTCAATGGTTTTCATGCCATTACCAGTAATGGCAACCACAACACTATCTTCTGGCTTAATTTGTTGATTTTGGATCAATTTCCGTGTTACTGCTAATGTAACGCCTCCAGCTGTTTCAGTAAAAATACCCTCGGTAGTAGCCAGCAACTGTATGGCTTCAACGATTTCTTGGTCGGTCGCATATTCGCCACACCCACCTGAATTATTTACAGCCTCGACAGCATAAATTCCATCAGCTGGGTTA
>CAYVHK010000025.1:13237-33771 GCA_964451145.1 uncultured bacterium
GCACAACCTTTAGCTTGAGCCACATGAATTTGGACTGGTCTTTCTTTTATCAGGTCGAGCTGTTGGAATTCCTTGATGGATTTCTGAATCTTGGTTATCAATGAGCCACCAGCAGCTGGTGCAACAATATGGTCAGGTGTTTGCCAACCTAATTGCTCCATTACCTCATAAAAAAGTGTTTTCGATCCTTCGGCATAGAAGGGACGAATATTAATATTGACGAAGGCCCATGGGTAAATGCCAGCAATTTCACTACACAGTCGATTTACGTCGTCATAGACACCATGAATGCCAACTACCGTCGGATTGTAGATCTGTGTACCGACTACCTTACCTAACTCTAAATCTGTAGGAATAAAAATGAAACAGTTCAATTTGGCAACGGTAGCATGAGAAGCCACCGAATTAGCTAAGTTGCCAGTTGAAGCGCAAGAAACAGTCTCAAAACCAAATTCTTTGGCTTTAGTCAGAGCAACCGCAACGACTCGATCCTTGAAGGAAAGGGTTGGCTGACAAACCGAATCATCCTTAATATAAATTTCACGAATCCCCAAAGCTTCACCCAAATTATTTGCTCGAACGAGGGGCGTAAACCCAGAATGCAAGCCACAAATTGGCTCACCATCTACTGGAAGTAGGTCTGCGTAGCGCCATAGACTGAGTGGACCAGACTCAATTGATTGACGAGAAATCGACTTAGAAATCACCGAATAATCATAGTCTACTTCCAATGGGCCAAAGCACATTTCGCAAACATGAATAGGAGCTTTTTCGTATTTCTGACTGCATTCCCGACACTTTAGACCGATCACTTTTTCCATTTTTTACGTGCCTCTTCCCAAACTCTTTATTAGTGAGGACTGTTACATGTCCTACCTACTTTCAACCTCGTTTTGCTGCAACTTGCGTTGAATAACTTGATTGTCAGGGGCTAATTCAATGGCCCTGCCCCAAAACTTAAGCGCTTTCTTCATTTTTCCATCTTTCAGATACGCATCACCTAAATGATCTTGAATTTCCCAACTATAGGGTTCCTGCTTGATGGCCCGTTCTAATTGCTTGATAGCTTGCTTAATCTGACCTTGCTTATAATAAGCCCAACCAAGACTATCTAAGTATGCCCCGTTCTCAGGATCCTTTTCAAGAGCAAAGGTGATCAGCTTAACAGCCTCGATCAAATTTTTGTTTTGCTCTGCTAACAAGTAACCCAATGCATTATATGCTGCTGATCGTTTTGTCGTCTGAACAACCAACCGCAAATGACGCTCAGCTAGATCAAATTTGCCAATTTTCTGGTAGGCCAAGCCAAGAAGATAGTTAGTATCACTATGATCAGCGTCTGTTGCCAAAATCAGCTCTAAAGTCTCGATAGCTTGTTTGGGTTGATCAGCGGTTAAATATAAACCACCAAGCCGAGAGCGAAAGGGTATGATTACGTGATCATATTCGGCTAATTGCTCTGCCTTCAATTGCTTTTGCCTTAGTTGTCTTACTTGGTCATAGGCTGAAATTGCTTTTTTCAAAATGGACTGAGCTTGTATGATGAGGGCTGGCTCCGGTTGATCTGTTTCATACACAGCAACTTCCAGCTTATCGTAGCGGTCGATATAAAGCTCCCCCAGCAGTTCGTGGGCTTCGCTGAGTAGAGGGGCAATTTTAACCGCACGTTCTGCGGCCTCAACAGCCTCTGTTTTTTGATTACTTCGCTGATAGGCTTGACATAGTTTCAGGTAAAACCTCGGTTGATAAGGCATGATTCGAGTCAGGGATTTAAAAGCTTCAGCTGCCAGCGGGTAATTTTCCTTCAGCAAAGCCAGTTCGCCAATGTAACGATGAGCATTAACATGGTTAGGATCTATTTCCGTTACTTTCTGAAATTCAGTAATTGCCTGTTGCCAATTCTGTCCAGCTCCAGGCCTCGAACGTGATTTTAACAGAATTTGTCCTAGCAGGAAATATGGTTCTGGCTTTTCTGTTGCCTCGTTCATTTTCCCCAATTTGATGGCTCGACGAGCTGACTTTTCGGCAACTTTTATATCTTGGATAACCAAGCTAGTATTGGCAATCTGAGTATGCAAAAAAGCTGATTGAGGATGAGATTCAGCCACTTTCAAATAAAGCTTACGAGCTTTGGGAAATTGGCGTTTCGCCCGCAAGTAAGTAGCCCAACTCAGTTTCAAGTAATCTTGTTGTGCTTTCTTATACTCAGCTGTTAATGGTCGGTTAACAACCACATCCTTTGTAAATGCTAGACTATCAGCTGAAACGATTAATCCAACGGAGGTTAATATCAACTGAACGATCAGTGATACCAAAAACATATTTACTGTTTTAACCACCATTTTCCTCTTGATCATCACTAATAATTTTACCTACATCGACTACCCGTTCATCATCGGCTAAGGACATGAGACGTACTCCTTGGGTATTACGCCCGATGGTACGAACATCTCCTACACCCATGCGTGTAATCATCCCTTTGGAGCTAATCATAATTAGTTCATTATCGTCTTTGACAACCTTAACTGCCACGACAATTCCATTTCGCCGAGTAGTCTTAATAGTAATCACACCTTTACCGCCACGTGATTGTTGCCGATATTCTTCTAGAGACGTCCGCTTGCCATAACCATTTTCAGTGACCACTAACAAGGTTTCGGCTTCATCTTTAGATGTTACCATGCCAATAATCTGATCATCCTGGCCCAAACGAATACCCCGGACCCCACGCGCTGTCCGTCCCATCTCGCGAGTCTCACTTTCATCAAACCGAATTGACATGCCATCTTTTGTGACCAAGACTATAGCATGATTCCCATCCGTCAAGGATACACCAATTAGTCGGTCATCTTCGTCGAGTTTGATGGCAATAATACCGGCTGAATAAGGATTACTAAAAACGCTGAGGTTACATTTCTTGATGGTTCCTTTTTGAGTTGCCATGAAAATCGATCGTTCGCTGTCAAATTCCCGTATTGGTAGGAAGGCTGTCACCCTCTCGTCATTCTCCAAACGGAGAAGATTAACTAAGGAGCGACCTCTCGATTGCCGACTGCCTTCCGGCATTTCAAAAACTTTCAGCCAATAGCATTTTCCCCGATCGGTGAAAAAAAGAATATACTGATGAGCAGAAGCGATAAAAATGTGTTCCAAAAAGTCATCATCCTTAGTTCCCATTCCAATTACGCCCCTCCCCCCCCGATTTTGGCGACGGTAGGTTGAGATTGGTACCCGCTTGATATAGCCTAAATGGGAAATTGAAACCACCATTTCTTCATCAGCGATTAAGTCTTCTATTTGGAATTCTCGGACCGCATCAGTTATTTCGGTTCTTCGATCATCCCCATAATTTTTTTTCAGCTCTAGCAAGTCCTGCTTGATAATGTCAGAAACCAAAAAATCATTTTCTAAAATGGTTCGGTATTCCTCAATTTGTTCCAATAAATTAGCGTATTCGTCATTAATTTTCTGACGTTCTAGTCCTGTTAATTGGCGTAGAGTCATACTGAGAATTTCGTTAGCTTGCAGTTCCGATAACTGATAATTGGCTATTAACTCTTGGCGAGCTGTTTCAGGAGATTCTGCAGTCTGGATAATCTCGATTATCTGCTCAATATTGTTGAGTCCGGTACGATAACCCTCCAAAATATGAGCTCGTCGTTCACTCCGTGTCAATTCGAACTGTGTACGACGACGTATCACCTCACGTCGGTGTAGGATATAATAGTGTAGAATTTCGTACAGGTTGAGAACCTTGGGCACACCGTCTACCAAACACAGCATAATCGCACTGTAATTTGTCTGCATCTGAGAGTGTTTATAAAGAAGGTTCAGAATTACTTGAGCGACCTCACCTCGCTTCAGTTCGATAACCACCCGAATTTCTCGATCTGACTCGTCTCGAATATCCGAAATTCCCGTAATAGTCTTGTTAGTAACAAGGTCGTATATTTTCTTTAGCAGCTGATTTTTCTTAATCTGATAGGGAATTTCGGTAATGACGATCTGTTCTCGACCGTTGTTGAGCCGCTCGATAATGGCCCTAGCCCGAATCGTCATACTACCACGCCCAGTTTCATACATATTACGAATGCCAGTTCGCCCAACGACAATTCCTCCGGTCGGAAAATCTGGGCCTGACATAACTTCTAACAAATCTGAAGTTGAAATTTCGGCTTCGTCTTGGTCTAGCATTAACATCAGTGCATTGACAAGTTCACCCAAATTATGAGGAGGAATTCGAGTCAGATAACCGACCCCAATACCGGTAGTACCATTAAGGATTAGGTTGGGTAATCCAGCCGGCAATACAGTCGGTTCATTAACAGACTCTTTGTAGTTGGGTTGCATGTCAACCGTGTCTTTTTTGATGTCAACTAACATCTCATTGGCTATCTTGGCTAGCTTGCACTCGGTATAACGCATAGCACCAGGTGGATCATCATCTATAGAACCGAAATTACCTTGTCCTCTGACTAATGGATACCGCATGGCAAAATCTTGAACCAGACCAACCAAAGTAGAGTAAATTGGACCATCACCGTGTGGGTGATAATTTTTCATTACTTCACCTACCACAGCCGCACATTTATCTGTTGGCCTATCATTGGTTAGATTTAATTCACCCATAGCAAAAATGATTCGACGTGTACTTGGTTTTAACCCATCTCGAACATCAGGAATCGCCCGGTTGGTATTAACACTCATCGCATAGGTCAAATACGATGTTTTTAGTTCATCTTCAATATAGCGAGTAACAATCTGTTGATCGCTCTGCGGATCTATTTTCATAAAATATTCCTTGCTTCAGCTCTAAGCACCATAAAGGTCAAGCTGAACTTTTGCCCCATAGCGTTCAATGAATTGACGACGTGGCTCCACATCTTCTCCCATCAACAGAGTAAAAACGCGATCAGCTTCGACCCCATCTTCCAGTTTGACTTGAAGCAGAATGCGTTTGTCGAGTGCCATAGTAGTCTCTTTAAGCTGGTCTGCATCCATTTCCGCCAACCCTTTATAGCGAGTAATGCTAATGCCTCGCCGACCAATTCCCATGACACTGTCCAGCATATCCCAAACATTGGTCGATTGAGTCGATTGTCGATCTCTTTTCCCACCAATTTCTTTCAAAGAAAAGATATAGGGAGACTCATCATTATCTCTGCCATTGTAGCGGTTGTCTCTACTATAATTGCCATTTTTAAATGGTCGTATAAAATCTTGGGCACGAATATCTAAACCAGCCAAATCTTGGATTAAAGTATCTAATTCCAATAGTTCAGGTATATCTTCAGCTTCTTGAACTACAACCGAATTAACAACCGCTTCTGCTAATTCCGGCAAGTCTAGTTGGAGACCAGTTTCATCTCGCCTTTCCAACGTTTCCGAAGAAGGTAATTCATCCTCAAAATGGTAGGAAACACCTTCTTTGGTCTCGATTTGTAAGAGCCGAACTTGGTCGCCGCCAGCGAAACGCTGGTTGAAGATTCTTTCCGCATCAAGGCCTTTCTGTCTTAAGGTAGACAATAGTGATTCAACTCCACGTATTGCTTCTACCACTTGGCGAAACTGATCAGCATCATAATTTTTTCCTCTTCGAATATTAGTCAGTTGAGCTGCTTCGAATGAAGCATTCAGCAAGAAATCATCCATATCGGAATCGTTGTACAGATATTGTGCCCGCCGACCTCGCCGTATTTGGTAGAGTGGTGGTTGAGCCAAATAGAGGTGCCCATTCAAAATTAATTCTGGCATTTGGCGAAAGAAGAAAGTTAGAAGTAAGGTGCGAATGTGAGCTCCGTCCACATCAGCATCAGCCATAATAACAATTTTTCCGTAACGCAACTTGCTAAGATCAAAGTCTTCATCTCCAAACCCAGCCCCCAGAGCCGTAATAATATCGACCACCTGATCGTTTTTGAGAATTTTGTCGATACGTGCTTTCGCTACGTTGATTCCTTTACCTTTCAGTGGAAGAATAGCTTGAACTCTTCGATCTCTACCTTGTTTAGCTGTTCCACCTGCCGAATCGCCTTCTACTAGGAAAATTTCGCATAATGAAGCCTCTTTTTCTTGGCAGTCGGCCAATTTACCTGGCATGGAAGCACTATCTAACCCACTCTTCCGACGTACCATTGCTCGCGCTTGCCTAGCCGCTTCACGAGCTTGAGCTGCTTGCACACTTTTTTGGACAATTTTTTTAGCCACCGCTGGATTTTCTTCCAGAAAATTTTTTAGCCCATCGCTGACGAGGGTTTGAACGATTCCCTCCACATAGGTATTTCCTAGTTTAGATTTGGTCTGTCCTTCAAATTGTGGATCAGGAATTTTAACACTAATCACAGCCGTGATTCCTTCACGGATATCGTTTCCATTCAACGCAATTTTGGCTGTTTTTAGCAAATCATTGTCTTTGGCATAGTTGTTAAAAGTTCGCGTAAGGGCACTCTTGAAACCACTTTCGTGAAATCCGCCTTCCGCTGTGCGTATATTATTGGCATATGAACCAATGTTTTCATTATAGCTAGTGGTGTATTGTATGGCGATTTCGACCTTGACATCGTTCTGTTCACCTTCAATGTAGATCGGTGAATCATGGATAACTTCTTTGCTCTGGTTACGATGTTGAACAAATGTGGCGATCCCACCCTCGAATTGAAAGATATACTCAGTTTTTTTCTTACCTTCAGTCAATCGCTCATCCCGAAATATAATTTTAATACCTTTGTTCAAAAAGGCTAATTCTCTCAAGCATTCGGCGACGAAATCGTGGCCAAATTCGACAATCTCAAAAATTTCATCATCAGGCATAAAAACCGTACTAGTACCAGTTTGATCGGTCTGACCAACAACTTTCACCTCGTCTTTAGGCACACCCCTGTGGTACTGTTGATGATAAACATTTCCATTTCTACGAACTTGGACACGTGTCCATTCCGATAAGGCATTAACACATGAGGCACCCACACCATGCAAACCGCCTGCAGTTTTGTACCCAACATCGTCTCTACCGTCAAACTTCCCACCTGCATGCAAGATTGTCATTACTACTTCTAGAGCCGATTTCCCACTTTCGTGTTGCTCAACCGGAATTCCCCGACCATCATCCTTAACACTAGCTGTTCCGTCAGCATGCAAAGTAACCTCAATTTCAGAACCGAACCCTGCCGATATTTCGTCAATTGAGTTGTTGACCAATTCTGTAATTAGATGATTGAGTCCTGATGGCCCAGTACTACCGATGTACATGCTCGGTCTTTTTCGAACCGCCTCAAGCCCTTCTAACACCTGAATGCTATCAGCTGTATAATTGGGTTCGACTTGGGAGGTCGCAATTATGGTTGATTCTGCCATCTGAAACTCCTGTTGTAAATGTGATTAGGTTTTTGAAGTCTTTGTTTTCGTTCTATTTTCTTCTGATTTGGCTGATAATAAAATCTGTTTTAATAATTGTCGGCATTGCGGATCCTGTATTTCCGAAACTGCTACCTCTGCGACTTCTTGCTGACCATCAGTCCCCAATGTCGTTCGATTATCAGAGTCAGCGATTGTTCTATCTACTGGCAAGACGGGAATCGATTTATCGATCGGTTTAGTTGAAATTTTAGTTACTATTTTCTTAACCACCCGACGACCCAGTTGCTGATTTAATTGTTGAATAATGCATTTTTGTTGATAGTGTAATTCGGCAAGCCAAACACTATGGGACACACCAACGTCCAGAATACCATCTTGAAATGATACTGCTTGAGCAAATTGGTTGTAAGGATGAATTTTTGCCCATATTTTCAATACACGCCGTTCGACCAATTTGGGCCCATATCCATTCTGGTCAATGACCTCTTCTAAGACATGATGCAATTTCACCGTTTTTTCGATAAGCATAGCTTAACCATATCAGCCTGTAATTTGTCCTTCTTTCACCGTAATACGTCGATAATGCTGACTAAATTTGGCCGGTAGACTAGCAATCCAGCTTTCTTCTCTTGTGGCAGTAATGAAGGTTTGAGTGCCAAATTCTTGAAATACTTCGAATAACAATTGCGAACGAATATCATCAAGTTCAGACAGGACATCATCAAGCAAAACCACGGGGGAATTACCAGTTTGGTCGTGGATTAATTCAACTTCACCCAATTTCAGGGCTAAAGCTACTGTTCGTTGTTGGCCTTGTGAGCCATATAACTTGACTTCCCGCTGGGCATCGCTAAGGATGCTAGGCTGAATAAATAGTTTAAATTCGTCCCGATGTGGCCCCACCGAAGTGCTACCATAGATAAGGTCACTAGACAAGGAACGTTGCAACTTCTGGCGAAAATAGTCATCTGAAGATGCTTGGCTGCTATTTTTGACATTTGATATATCCGACTGGCCCAATTCCAAAGAGGGGCAATAGCAAATATATAGGGTCTCCGCTGATTGGGTTAGTTGAGCGTGGTGATCTTGAGAAAACTGTTGGAGTCGTTGCAAAACCGAGGCACGCGTCTGCGTAATGTAAACCCCATCTTTTACCAGTAGTTCGTCCCACACTTCCAACAAATCTATTGTTTGTTGCTGTTGACGGATTTGTTTTAGCAACTCATTTCGTTGCTTCAAAGATGACTGATATCGTTGCAGTTGATTCAAATAAAAGGGATCGACTTGACAGATGAGTTGATCTAGAAATCGCCGACGTTCACCTGGCGAACCTTTCACGAGCATCAGTGACTCTGGTGAAAAAAATACCACTTGAAACTGGCCAATCCATTCCGACAACTTAGGAAGTAGATAGCCATTTAACTTGAACCGTTTTTGTGTTGGGATTTGGTAAGAGGCCTCGATTGTCAAATCTTCCACCCCTTCAACTTGTCCACCTCTTAGGAGTGATTGATCTTTCTTCCGACATCTGTCAACCAAATCAACACCGATTTTGGCCTGAAGAAAAAACCAATCTGAGTCATGGTAAACCAGTTCCCGGTCAGTGTGCGTTCGATGCGACTTAGCTGTGCTAATAAAGTAAATAGCCTCTAGCAGGTTGGTTTTCCCTTGAGCATTATTACCAACTAACAAATTAATAGCATCAGGAAACTGAATGTCAAGGTTGATATAGTTACGGAAGTTACGGAGAGTTAAGTGGTTTAACCACATTAGATCACCGAGCGGCGTTCTTTAGGCATTCAACCGCATCGGCATAATCAAACACAGGTGAGAATCGTCCTCTAATGGCTTAATTATTGCGATGCTAACACTATCTTTGAATCCCATAACCACTTCATGAGCGTCAATATGCGACAAAACATTCCGCAAATAGCGAGCATCTAGCGCAATCTCCAACTCTTCGCTTCCACTTTCAAGACTAAGCGTATCTTCACCTTCTCCTAATTCTGGTGTTCTTGCCGATAGCTTCATTTGATTATTTTCGAGTTCCAACCGAACGGAATGCGTATTCTGATTAGCAAGCAGTGAAACACGACGTACAGCACCAATAAGCTTCTCTCTTTCGACCACTACCTGAATGTCGTTGTTGTCAGGTATTATGCCTTTGTACTTAGGATATTCACCATCTACCAACCGAGAAACCAATGTAGCATCGTCATCAGCAAATAGAATCTGGTTGCCTTTGACCGAAAGCCGAATAAATGATGAATCAGCAAAAGTTTTGATTACTTCCCGCACAGCCTTCAGCGGTACAATCACGTTGATTGGTTCCTCCGGCTTAGGTTCCAAGCTTTCCTCGGTAACAATAGACAAATGATGACCATCAGTCCCTACAATTTGAGTCGATTCTTCGGTCAAATTAAAATACAATCCATTAAGGTAATAACGGGCTTCGTCTGTAGACGCGGCAAACTCAGTCCTTTGGATCATAGACCTCAACTCTTCACCTTTAACGTTGAATGAACTGCCATCAATTGATGGAATCGGTGGAAACTCATCACTGGGCAACCCGATAATTTTATACTTGCCGGAACCACAAACGATTTCTACACGATCATTGCCTACGGTGGAGATGCGGATATCCTCTTCTGGCAATTCACGAACAATCTCGCCCAATTTGCGAGCGGAGACAGTAATTTCGCCTTCTTCTTGAATTTGCCCCACCACGTTCATCCGAATTCCGACTTCTAAATCAGTGGCAGCAATTTCGATTTTACCAGCGCCAGCTCGGATTAGTACATTAGACAAAATGGGCAAAGTATTCCGGCCTGCGGCTACCCCTTGCAAGATCTGGATTGCCTTCGATAAGTCTTCTTTTTCAAATATCAGTTCCATCTCAATCCCTCTAGTTGGCTGCTATCTAAAAGAGCGTGTCTAAACGACTAAAAATCGCTGAAAAACTCTGACTAAACCCGACGCTCCATACGCTGTGAATTATATCATAGAAGTCCTTTTTCGACAACCCCCAACTTAACGAAATAAAAAACGTTATTTCTTTTTGCATTGAGTCCGAACTTCATTACCAGCCAACGCTTTACGCTTGCGAATAGGGTCGTTCTGTCTTATAATTTGCAAGGAAGCTCACTAGCCCAAACTTTAACAAATGATAAAACAGTAGACTCGACTTGACTAATGTAATCCATTGGATGAGTCAGAAGGATAAGCATGAAACAATCGACTATTTTTATCGTCTTTTCACTGCTTTTGGTCCAACTTCTATTTGCTCAGAACCCAAATAATCATAGACAAACGAATCAATCTCCGAATAATCATTACCACTTTGCCCAATCATCACCTGATGGTATCGGGAAATTCTACATGGGTCGGGAAATTTCTCATGTAATGGGACACTTAGCTGCCGGTTGGCTGGAACGTTCCAAACGAGAGCAAGAAGAACGGGTTAGCCTATTAGTAGAAGCTTTAGAGTTAAAAGCGGGGGATAAGGTGGCAGATATTGGTGTTGGCACTGGCTACATTGCTCGAAAAATGGCCAGATCTATCGGGCCCAACGGTACTATCTATGGGGTTGACATTCAGCCAGAGATGCTGGAATTGCTAGAGACTAATATGAAGCAATATCAAATCTCCAATGTTAAGGGAGTCCTCGGTGAAATAGCCGATCCAAAGTTACCTCCCAATAGTATTGATTTGGCAATTATGGTTGATGTTTATCATGAATTTTCGCATCCTTACGAAATGATACAGGGCATTTGTCGTAGTCTGAAAGTTGGTGGCCGATTGGTTTTTGTAGAGTACCGAGCAGAAGATCCCAATGTGCCAATCAAACGCCTACATAAAATGTCCGAACTTCAAGTGTTGAAAGAGGCCAGTCCACACCCGTTGGAATGGATCGAGACTATTCATAGTCTACCTCGCCAACACATAATCATTTTCAAAAAGATCAAAGCATAAAAAATCTATACCCTTCACTATAACTTGGGATTTGAGATGACAATTCATTAGATTACCAATTACCGGGGACACGGAACATGCCATACTTTGCCTATTTTTCTATTGCCAAAGAGAACAAAATTTTGGTTCATCAAATGGACTTTAAAACGGGCGATTTAACCTTTTGTCAAATGATAGCTGTTGACGGTACTCCTGGACCGTTAGCCGTCGACACCGAACAGCGATATTTTTATGCTGGGCTGCGTTCGACTGAGCAAATTGCCACATTCAGCATCGAACCTACCAATGGAAATCTTACTTTCGTTGGACAAACTAAGCTCCCGTCCAATCCCTGCTACATCGCTTTAGATCGCACGAACAAGTACCTACTGTCCGCCTATTATGGTGCGGGTGGTGTCGCTTCCAATTTGATTAATGATGATAAAACGGTGCAGTCCAAGCCAATTTCTTGGATTGATACAGCTGAACATGCTCACTGTATAATGACTGATACTAGCAACCGCTACGCCTTTACACCCCACACTGTTGAACCTAACTCGATTTATCAATTTTTATTCTCCGAAAAAACCGGACAACTTCAACCTAACTCAACGCCCGTGGTAAAAGCAGGGAATGGCGAGGGCCCTCGCCATTATTGCCATCATCCTAACCAAAACCTAGTATATGTAGCTAACGAAAATGGTTCTAGTGTAACCGCTTACCAACTGCGCACTGATGATGGTCGATTAACAGCTCTCCAAACTCTCTCTACTTTGCCCGAAAGCTTCGAAGGGAAAAACACTTGCGCCCAAATCCATCTTCATCCAACTGGCAAATTCCTTTATGTTGCGAATCGAGGCCATGACAGTATCGCTATTTTTACTGTTTCGAATGATAGTGGTCATTTGACAGCTGTAGGAAACCAAGCCACTGAACCCACACCTCGAACGTTTAACCTAGACCCAAGTGGCAACTTTCTTTTTGCCGCAGGTCAAGATTCTGGAAAGTTAGCTGCCTATCGAATTGATCCTAAAACTGGTCTTTTGACTTCCCTTCGCAACCACTACTTGGGTGAAAACCCAATGTGGGTAATGATTCTTGAAATGTAGAGAAAATATTTTGCTTCGACTAAAAGGAATATATGATGTATCAAGCACTAGATCAACTCAAATTCGACAACCGATTTGTTAAGGAACTGCCGGCTGATCCAGAAAGCAATAACTACTGTCGTCAAGTCGAGGGCGCCTGTTTCTCTTACGTTAAACCAAAATCAGTTCAGATGCCTAAACTAGTCGCTTATTCCTCGCAAGTGGCAAAAATACTTGATTTGAGCCAGGAAGTTTGCGAATTGCCTGATTTTGTACAGGTTCTATCGGGCAACCAACTACTACCGGCCATGCAACCTTATGCCACTTGTTACGGTGGCCATCAATTTGGTAACTGGGCTGGCCAATTAGGAGATGGTCGAGCAATCAATTTGGGTGAAGTCATTAACCAAAAAGGTGATCGTTGGACTTTGCAACTCAAAGGTGCTGGCCCAACACCATATTCCCGTCAAGCTGATGGGTTAGCCGTTCTGCGATCCTCTATTCGTGAATTTCTCTGTAGCGAGGCTATGCATTATCTAGGCGTTCCAACTACTCGTGCATTAAGCCTAGTTACAACTGGTGAGCTGGTAATGCGAGATATGTTTTATGATGGCAATCCAAAAATGGAGCCAGGAGCAGTCGTTTGTCGAGTAGCACCCACATTTACTCGATTTGGTAATTTCCAAGTTTTTTCTGTTCGTGGTGAAGCCACCATTTTGAAACAGTTGGTTGATTACACCATTGAGACTGATTTTTCCCATTTAGGTCAACCGTCAGTCGAAATCTATGCTGACTGGTTCAAACAAGTTTGTCAACTAACAGCTGAGTTAATCATCGAATGGATGAGGGTCGGATTTGTACATGGAGTAATGAATACAGACAATATGTCCATTCTAGGTTTAACTATCGACTATGGTCCCTACGGGTGGTTAGACAACTACGATCCTAAATGGACACCAAACACCACCGATGCACATAACCGACGTTACTGTTTTGGCAACCAACCCTACATCGCTCACTGGAATTTGGCACAATTAGGTCAAGCAGTCTACGGTTTGACCCAAAAAAAAGAGCCACTATTGGCAGCTCTTGACAGTTACAAACAGACATTTGAGTCCGGCTGGGAATTAATGATGGCTCAGAAATTGGGATTGGTTCAACCAAATCCTGAACTAGTAAATCAATTACTCGAAATTCTGACCATGGTTGAGACAGATATGACCATTTTCTATCGCCAGTTGGCCAAGATTGATGCTGAGAAGATGCCGACACCTAATACCAACTACCGAGAACTGATCAAATTCTTGATGAATGCCTACTACCAGCCTGATCAACTCACAGATAGTGTCGTATTAAAAATTGGTGAATGGCTCTGTAATTACATCCAGCAAGTATATCAGGAAGGTACAACTAACAAAGTTCGACAAGAAAAAATGAACCGTATCAATCCCAAGTATGTTTTGCGCAATTATTTAGCCCAAATGGCAATCGATAAGGCTGAAACTGGAGACTATGTGCTCATTAACGACCTATTAGAGCTCCTGCAGCATCCATACGATGAGCAACCGAACCAAGAAAATTATGCAGCTAAACGACCCGAATGGGCTCGCCATCGCCCGGGATGCTCCACGCTATCCTGCAGTTCTTAATCAAGCTCACTTAAAAGCAGATCTAATTTGTCTCGGCTAAATTCAACTAGTTGCGGAAAAAAAGTAGAAAATTCGTTTTGGTAATCTGCATAGTCAGATCGCAAATCCTGAATCGATTTTTCCATTCCGGAAAGATATCGAGTTCGGGTAGCAAGCCCTTTTAAAGCTTGGTCAATACCTGATAGTTGAGCATAATTGACCAGCCAATTTTCCTTTTGCATATAAAATAGGACTTGTTGGCTTAGAATTGGAATTAATGATTGATAGTTTCGAAGTACTTCGTAAGCTTGACTGGCAAAGCTGACTAGAGAAATTGGCGAGTAAAATTCCCAGCCGATTGCCAATAAATGATCGTAGAACATATCAACGATTACACCGGCATATTTTCGGTATTTTGGTCGCAGGCGTTGTTTACTGAGCTGGACAATCGGATGGCTATCAGTAAATTTATCAATACTGCGATGTAGCCTAATGCCTTTGGCGATGGTAGTTGGATACTCCAGAAAGCTATTGCCTTTGACTGCATCAGCGATGAAGTTGCCAACCATAATCTCAGGATTACCAGCGGACAAAAAAAGATGAGCCAAAAAATTCATTCAGGAAATCCTTTTGGCTTTCACCTGAAAAGCTAATTCTATTATATCATATACTGAAATTCTGAACTATTCATATCAATGGAGTATAAAAATAGGCATTGATGAAAAAATTATGCTAGAATTAACCTTTCTGAGAACAGGATTATTGTAATTGATTATGGAAATGCTTGTCGATCTGAATAAGGAAACACAAGAGCTATTTCAGCTTTCAACCCGCCAATCAGAAATAATATTCCAAGGTTATACTATTGACCATCAGTTGGCTTTGATTTCCAATACGCAGAATCCTCGCCTGAAAGAGTCGCTATATGAGCTCGTTCCGGATTGTACCGACCTGATCCAGGCGAGTTCCGCTCAGGACGTATTACAGGTTTTGAACCTACACTTGGGAACTGGTTTATCTTCGGTTATGCTGGCCTGTGTATCGGCTGATCAATTTGAAGAAATCATGGATATCGCCCTTTGGAAAGACGGTCAATTGGATGAAGATGCACTCGATTTTTGGCTGTTCGAAATGATGAACATTGACTCAGACGAATTAGCTGAATTTTTGTATCAGATTGATGTAACGGTTCTGGCAGAGATGATACGGAGCCGAGTCGAAATTGAAGGCGAATTCCGAGCCTTACAAATCCAAACAGGCTTGATCAATCCGACTTCTGAACTGATTAACTATGAAGATGAGCGAACACGTGGCATATGCTACTCAGTTTGGGAAGCAGATTATGAGCTATTTATCCGTCTAATGAGCGAAATTTTTGACCTTAACCAATCTGATCCTAAAAACCAAAGCCAACGACTGATTCAACTTCAGTCTGAAAGAGAACTAAGGGTAGAAGACAGAGATCAATCGATCGGCATCCAAGTTACAGAAGAACAGTTACAAGAACAGGTTGATCTAACCCAACTTAATTTAGTTGATGTTGAACCAAAATCTGAATAGCCTAGAGCATTTCAAGCCCCTTGATTCCACCAACGATCTACTTTTCCTCCACCGTGCTGTTCAGCACGGCACCTTTTCAGGTCAAATCTCTCGTTCACTCGCTGATCAAATTCAAGACCAAGCAGTTCAGATTTCCCATAAGCTAATTACGATGAGAACGACTGATTTTGGGACTGAAAGTCTAAAAAAAGCTGTTGAACAAGGTATTCGATTTCTAAGTTTAGGTTTGGCCTATGCCACCACTGAGGATCTGAATAAGGCTACCGACCTGATAATAAAAAATCCATTAGTGAAATTTTTTCAAATTGGTAATACTTTGATTACTCAACTGAAAAAACGAGCAACTCAAACCATTGAGTCCTGCCAGCTTCATCCGCCGATCCTAGACAAAATTCCGGCCCCTATTACTCAATTAAAGCCAATTTTTGGCTACAATGCTTATGAAGAGGATTTTCTAGAAGGCCTAAAAAATGAGCAAATTACCATTCGAAAGGCAGAAATAGCTTTAGTCAAGCCAACCATCTCACCGCGACCAATTTGCCACTTGACTGATCTCAATATAGCCAATCAACAAATTGATTATCTACTTTGGCGATTGATTTATCTACAATCATTACCAAAGCTTGAGTTGTTTTGTAACCACCGAATAGTTGATGGTGAACTCGATGAACTCAAAAAAATTACTTTGTCCCTAATTACTAACCTACTGTTGTTTGGAGTGGTTGATTTCGATGATAATGCTTGGGAAGAGTATCGAGAAACAAAAACTTCCCCCTCATCTGCTTGGGGAAAATTGACTAGTAAAGCCGAGACTGAAACACAATTATCTGAGTGGGTTAATCGACTTTTCTCTGACCTATCAAATCCTGTCCGAGATTATATCAATCAATACTGGCAACATTGTTGGCAGAGCTTACTTGAAAGCTAATCGTAGTTCTGAATCACCTGAGATGATTGGTTTAGATAAGCTGAAACTTGCGAAGGATCATAACTTGAGAGATGTTCATGAATGGGTTGTCGCTCGCGGTTAGCATGGGGGTCCCCACGTCTCGCCAAACCTGTGAGTTGGTCTACTGATTCGTCTGCTTTAAAACGCAGATACCGTTTTTGAGCGGTTGCTGCTTCGATCTTGTTACCGATTGCTCGATAACTTAACATTAAGTTGTAATGAGCGTCTAGGTTTTCTGGATCAACTTCTAGAGTTTTCTTAAACTCCAAGATAGCACGATCATATTGCCGCTGCAGGTAATGTAGCCGACCTATTTCGTTCCGCACCTTTTTATCACGCGGAAATTGCCCTGCTGCTTGACGTAAATGACTGAGAGCCTTATCATAGTTCCCATAAGTTTTCAAAACTAAAGCATAGAAATAGTGAACTTTGGCCCGGTGAGGATTGGTCGGTGCTAAGTTCTTTTGAATAATAAAGGCTTTATCAAGCATATCTTTAGCTCCAGTAATATCGCCTTCTTCAATTCGGCAACGCGCTACATTGACCCAGCCATCCATATAATCAGGTTCTAGCTCAGTTACTTTTAGAAAAGCCTTTTCTGCAGCTTTTAGATCGCCTTGCAGTAATAGACCAATACCATAATCATTCCAGCGCTCGCGAATATTAGTAGTCAATTGATTCGCAATTGATCTTCTAGACGTGTTTCCTATTGGAACGGAAACTTTGTCTTCTGCCATAACTACAATCGGCAAATTAGGAATCCGTTTGATTTTACCAGCTACTTTGGAGGTATCACCGGTAAAAACCCACTTTCCATCGTCGTAGGATTTATCTAGTTTGAAATCAGTATCGTTCGGATCACGAACACCAGCATAAGCCCATTGAGTATGCCACCAGTTAAACTTACGATAATTCAATTTGGCCTGAAAATTGATTTTTCCGGTACTACCTACCGGCACTTTCAGTTTGAAGCGAACCGTATCCGCTGCACCTGGTGGAATAGTTCGGTTGTATAGGACAGTCCGAGTCGCCCAAGCGTTTCGTTTGTTGATGGGGTTACCATGAGCATCGATCATATAAGATTTGTAAAAATGGGCACTGGGATCAACCGGTCCGTTACCATCCTTTGCGTCAATATAACCGTTCCAAAAGACTACCGTTCCATTTTCGTCTACAGCTTTTAACTCCAACCAAAGATCAAAAGCATCGATCGTACCAGCAGGAAAACGATGCCCGACCTTGCGAGTTCTGACTACTACATCAATTCTTACTTCTTCTCCAGCTTCCAGAACAGACTCTTCAATTGGGGTCGTTTCTCCCTGGCGATTAACGGCAAAAATATCGACTGTTACCTGATCATCTTTTAAAAATGCAGATACTATCTCTAATTGTTCCTTATGTTGGTTTACAAAAGGCAATGCGGTATTGGCCGCTGGGAACCGATGACTATGGATTTTACCGTTAATGTTGCCAGCATCTTGTGAATTAACTAAAGGCATGTGGCAGTCAACACATTTCATGGCCTTTTCAGGATAATAGAAAGACAAGGCACCTTGATGAGATACACCACTAGTTTGCCACTGATCATAGGTATTAAAACCGCGAAACCAACGAAAATTATTCACCGGTTCGTCTAAGTGTACTTTATGGCAAGTAGAACAGAATTCGGCTGTATTTTGACGATGAAATGGTTTCAAAAAACTACGACGATGTGGTTCAGGATCGAGACGTATTAAGTAGTTATGCAACTGTCGGATGATTGGGTTTTTGCTTGCTGCTATCTCGTGCAAAGGTGGATACTTAATCACATAACCACCATTACCCATAGTATCTTTGACTCGCTCGATCGAATGACAGGCTGTACAAGCTAAACCGGCTTGAGCTTCAGGCCGGTGTAAATTTTCTCGGATTGGTTGATCCATAACACCATTGAATAAGACTGCCAAATCGTGACAGCCAGCACACCATTTAGATGACTGAATACCATTCACATCTTGCATATACGTAATTGATTTCTGGTACCATTGATTATTAAAGGATGAAAAATGATGGGCAGACTGACTCCACTGATGATATATGTCAGTGTGGCATCCTTTAGCAGAACAAGTTTTTGAAGTTAAGAAAAAATTAGTCGGAATTAGTTGTCCAGTATCAGTTTCTGCAGAAGATGGGAAAAAAGGACTACTAGAACCTCCTCCCTCTTCATACATACTGGTTGGTATATTGTCGGTAGGATTTTTAACTAGATAGTCTGGATTCGGTAAATATTGACGAAACAAAAATACACACAATGGGAATAACGCAGATGTTACCAAAACTACTGTAGCCGGCCCAACCCAAAATTTACAGACCCAAATTAGGTAGCTGAGTAAAAATAGAACACCAATCGAAGCAGTAATAATGTGAGTAAGTAATAGCCAACGGTTGGGACGTGTTCCACCAACAATCATTAACCAAATACCAGAAATAATTGCAACAACAAAAAGTAGGTGTCCAAATTGCCACAAACCAAACTGATTGGCACGATAAATTGGCCACCACAGGACTAGCAGTAAGAATAAAGCCACACTCAAGGTTAAACCAAGAGAAACGTGAAGCAGAACATTACCAATATAAAACAGGTTGGGACTACCAAAACTAATAAGGTAAGCGCTATTCAGAATTAATAAAAATAGGCCGACAAACAATAATTTTATCCATGGACTGCTGGTCAGCTGATTATTTTTCATTTTTGTTTAATTATATTTTATTGTATAAAGTCAGTGTTGCAACAGTTGTTTATCGATACGTCCAGTTTGTCGTAATTGCCAAAAAAACGTTTTTTGTCAGTCTGTTTTTGGCAATTTGAAATTTGTCACACTAACCATATTCGCTACACAGTCGTGTATTTAGAAGGGTACATCGACAACTTGATAAAATCAAATAGTAATTATTACAATTATCTTAATATTACCAACCGTTATGTTAAGACAATTGAGATAGAATCAGTACCTGCCACCCCTTAACCAAAACTCCCTCGGTGAAACTGATGATAGAGGTTTTGTCAGTTATCAAATTGACAAAACTACCTTTTGAATCGAACCAATGAGCGAGCTCAGAAAGATCAACTAACCTTTCTTCGTTATGGCCGTAGACTAAAATAAGCACTATTTCTTCCTCACCAATTCGAAGATACTTGTAAATATCATGATGATAGGTCGGCGGGTAGTGAATTAGTTTGCCACGAGTTAGAGTTAAGTGTGTTTTTCTAATTTGTAACAACTTTTTCAAATAGTTAAAAATATCGTTTTCTGACTTCGTTCGGTCGGCTGAACTGAAGGCGCTACGTTTATCCTTCGGAAAACCATCAGGAAAATTAGCACGTAGCTGGACATGGCTCTCTCCACCCATCATATTAATTTCTGTCCCGTACAATAGTTGCGGAATTCCGCGTAAGGTTAGCAACATTGCCAGCACTTGTTTGACTTTGCGAATATTCCCTTCGGCAATAAAGATACCTCGAGCCATATCATGATTATCGAAAAATGTTAGTAAATTGTTGGAATTAGAATATAAAAAGTCTTGTGCAAGAGTGGTGTAAATATCTTGTAGCCGGCCAGTTCCCTCCAAATATTGACGAAATGCTTGACATAGCGGAAAATCCATCACACAAGGTAGGTTAGTTTCCTGTTGATTGGGCAACAAACTTCCTTCTTGGAACATAGCAATAGAAGCAGGAGAATTAGTCCATGCTTCCCCTACAATATTGAAATTTGGGTATTGATTCAAAATAGTCCCAGTCCATCGAGCCAAAAATTCCTGATCAGAGTAAGGATAAGTGTCCTCACGGATTCCATCAATACCAGAAAACTCAATCCACCATAACGTATTTTGGATTAGATAATTTGCCAAACAAGAGTCTTTTTAGTTAAGATCCGGTATGGAATCTACAAACCAGAACGAGTGAACCAACTGCCTGGTTTGGGCATCTGCATATGGATCATTAATCGACATTAGATAGTG
>CAYVHK010000026.1:0-992 GCA_964451145.1 uncultured bacterium
AGTCAGCGCAATTACTGTTGTCGATTGGACAACAGGTTGATTGTCGATGATGGCATTTCCATTTACAGAGATGGTATATCGACCTATTGTCGGCACAACCGGAAATAATTCTCTTGCCACGAAGTTGATGCCCTGCAATGAAATTACTGCCTGATTTTTATCGGCAGTGATGGTGGGATTAGACGGAATTAGGTTCGCAGGCAAACCAACTACCGATAATTTAACCGGTCCAGTGAAATCAGGTCGTCGTTCTAATCTAACATGAAGTTGGGTTGATTTGGTTTGCAGCAAGTTGACACTTAACTCAGCTAAGGTTAAGCGAAAAGGAGAAGTGTCTACAACTGTCAAATAAATCGGAACAGATTTTCTTTCCAAACGACGGCCAGCCACACTGCCAATAGCCGATAGGGTAACTGTGGACCAGTTTAGATCGGCGGTCGCATCGGCTGACAATGACAAAAGGGTGTTGTTTTTGGTTGGCTCAATGTTGATTTGGCTGGCAGTAACACCATTCGGCAAGCCTGAAACCAATAGTTGAACGGCTTGATCGAAACCATCAAGCCTTGTCAAATCTACTGCCAACGTGGTACTACTGAGACGATTAACCCTTAGTGTATCGGTCGCTACATTGACGGAGAAGTCAGGAGTTAAAGGCCTAGCTTGCAAATTATATCCATAGGTTTTCCCCCCTTGTCCGTTGATGTCTCGTATCTCGATCACGTATTCGCCAGATATCATAAATGTATGGTCAATCTTGGCATCGGCACCAATGGCATCGTCGTTAGCGACAATTTGACCACCCTGTGGCCCAAAAATCCGCATGACCGCATCAAGTTGTGAGTTGAGTTGTTGGGCGGTGAGTTCAATTATCAAGCGCTGTTCGGCTTTGACTGTGATTTTGTAGTGGTCTAGATCGCCGGCTGGATCAATCAACCCATTGACTGCTTGCGGTGGTAAAATTAAGTTGCTAGTAGATAACTTATTGTTGGGTT
>CAYVHK010000026.1:1002-13336 GCA_964451145.1 uncultured bacterium
TTCTTTTTCCAAAATTTGGTGGTAAGAACTCACCGAAAAAGGAAATTGATCACTTGATATGCCATCGGCTGTTGTCACTCGTAATTGCTGGATACCAACAGGAGTTGAAGGATCAATCGACATTTGCATTGAATCCGTGCCCTTTAGATTACGACCCGTCAGAATGATCGTGTTTTCAGATCCTTGTTGACCAGCTAATGGAAAAACCGCATCCATTCGGGGTAATTCACCAATGCTCAGGCGATAAAAAAACTGTTCTCCACCTCTATAACGTAGGTCTTGTACCTGCAAAGCGTAATTTCCATCGACTGAAATTTTATAGTCAATGTTTGCATCGAGACTGGTACTCGTGTCATTTTGGGCCAGCACTTTACCACTTCCGTCATAAAGGGTCAACACCGAATCCAATTGCGAACCGATGCTTATAGCTGATAAATCACAAATCAGACGTTGATCTTCCTTAGCCCAAAACTTGAAAAAGTCGGTATCACCGGTCTTTTCAAGTTTACCTGCAATCGTAGCCGGCAACTTGATTGAGTTCGCTAAATCTATTTCCGAATTAGGCTCAATTTCGGCGGATTCAGGTAGATCGCTCACAATAAATCGAAGAGCATTTGAAACCCCATTTGGTGTCACAACTCTTAGTGTTTGATTGCCAATAGGAGCAACAGCATCAATCATTAAACGTACTGTCAGTTGGTCCTCATTTGAAATTTCCGCGGCCAAACCCTGACCGCTAAAAGAGACGGTAGGTTGTCCCTTCAACTTTTCGATAGTAGCTTTGATCTGTCCTGAGCTCGCCAAAACTTGAGTCGATTCTCGAAGGGATTTTCCTGACAAGCGAACAAGGACTTCAGTTCCTCTCTGACCAGCCAGAGGCAAAACTGAAGTCAATTGTGGGCGATTTTGTGCATTTATTCCAGCAGCAGACAAACTAAGAATAAATAGCAAACACACAAGTCGAAAGCAGTTCCAATGAGGTAAAAGAGGTGAAATCATAGTATCAGTGAAACCAAAAGCAGTACCTCCTACTTTCTAAAGTTTGAGCTAACTGTCAATCAGTCGGTCCCGTATTGACCGTAATCAGCCAAATAAGTTGTAAACTGGTTCTGCTTGAACCAATTCACGTGGTTGATCTAGGTGGTTGAAAACTGTGGTCATTGGATCAATGCCGAGAGTGTGATAAACAGTAGCTAAAATCTCTTTAGGATGAACCGGATTTTCCAATGGTGTCGAGCCCGTAGCATCTGATTTACCATAGACTTGCCCTCGGCCAATACCAGCACCAGCTATCAGACCCGTGTAACAGTAAGGCCAGTGATCTCGGCCATCGGGAGCATTGCTATTGCCAGAGGTGCTGACCCCCAAACGAGGGGAACGACCGAACTCACCAATTACCAAAACGAGTGTCTCGTCTAGCAAACCACTTTCGTCTAACTCCTCCAGTAAAGAAGAAACCGCGCTATCTAGTTTGGGACAGTGTAAGTCCTTTAAGGGACCAAAGTTGGCTGCATGCGTATCCCAAGCAGTTGTCAGCGGATCACCATTGGCCACCGATGGCCAATTGACCTGCACAAATCGAGTTCCTGATTCGATCAATCGACGGGCCAACAATACACTCTGTCCAAAGGTGTTTCGGCCATATTTATCCCGTACTTGATCTGTTTCTTGGCTCAAATCAAATGCATTTCTGGCCCTCTGAGATAGAATTAGATCATAAGCCTTAGCGTAGTATTCGTTCAAGGCGTAGTCATTAGCCGCTTGCTCCAACTCAGGCATGCTGTCGTTGATCGTTTTCAACAGATTAGCCCTGCGTTGCAGACGCGGGGCTGGAATTTCTTTTCTGAGTTCTAGTTCATCGAACTTAATTTGGTCGTTAGGATCTTGGAACAAATAATATGGATCATAAGCCCGACCAAGAAAACCAGCTGTTCCTCCTTTACCAATGATATTGCTCTCTTGTAGCGGGCGAGGCAGTTGAACAGCTGATAACATTGGCTGCTCGATCGGTTTTAGCTTAGAGACGTGTGAAGCTACGTTAGGATGGTCTGCTGGTGTGGGTGGATCCAATTGGCCTGATGGAGCTACTTTGTCGGGTGTTTCCCCTGTCAACATCTGATATATAGCGGCAGTGTGGTTAAACAAACCGACCGGCGTATAGCTAACTGATCGAATTAGCGTAGCCTTGTCCATTTGCTGCGCGAGCTTGGGCATCGTTTCCGACAACCAAATTCCAGGAACCTTAGTTTTAATAGGCTTAAACTCACCACGAATATTGGATGGTGCTTCTGGTTTCGGATCCCAAATATCGATGTGGCTAGGCCCACCCTGAAGGAACATTAAGATAACTGACTTCGCTCGACCAAACCCGTTTCTCGGTTTGGATGGATCAACAATACCACTGGCTCTCGCTTCCAAGGCCAAAATTTGTGGCAAGCTAAGGCCCAGCATAGCTGAACCGCCAACTCTGATAAACTCTCTTCTGCTTAAACCATCACACAAACGACTTTGTTTTCCTGGAATAGATAACATATCCGTATCCTCCTTGAAGTTAGCGGTTAAACAAAAATGCAGGACTATTAATCAATGCCCACATCAAATCCTGAGTCCCTTCAATTTTATTCTGAGCTGAACTAATGTAGGCCGCAGCATTGAACTGTTCACTGGTATCTGGCAAACGAGATAAAGTAGCCAGATATATTTCTTCGATCAAGGCCGAATCTTCGACACCTTTTTCTATCAATAGTGGCACTCGGCCTTTTTCATCCGTAATAGCCTCGGCTACAGTTGGTCCGTTAATGAGCGTTAGAGCATGCGATAGGCTAACCTCACTGACCCTTTCACACTCACAAACTGACTCGCGTTCTGGCCGTCCAAATAGTTTTAGAAAACCGCGATCATCCAAATTACTGTCTGGCAATTGCGTCGTTCTGATTCCAGTTGGCATATCAGCAAAACTAGTGCGACTACCCGTAGCCGCCATGATAGAATCAAGCAGTTGTTCCGCCGTTAGCCGCCTAGGAATTGCCCGAGAGAAATTGACAGTATCCATTTTGTTCCAATCGTTGGTTTGAATACTGTGTTGGTAAACACGAGAATTAGCAATGGTTCGCATCAAATGCTTCAGATCGAATTGGTGTTCCACAAAATCTTTAGTTAGTAAGTCCAGCAATTTTGGATTGCTGGGCGGATTACTGGATCGAATATCATCCACTGGATCAATGATTCCACGTCCGAAGAAATAACTCCACATTCGATTAGCCATAGAACGCGCAAACAGCGGGTTATCTTCGGCTGTCAACCAATCAACCAGAGTCGCACGCGGATCTGATTCTAATGGTTTCAGCTCGCCAAAAGGTACGTTTGCCTTTACAATTTGACCAGTTTTTGGATGTTCAACACCACCAACCGGATTATATTTAGGATAGATAATTCGTTCGTCTGGCAGCTGCCCTTTCTTGACTCCAATTTCGCTAAAAAAGGAAGAAAACTCATAATACTGATTCTGTGTCCATTTTTCAAAAGGATGATCATGGCACTTGTTACAAGAAAATCTTACACCTAGAAACAATTGCGTTGCACTCTCAGTAGCCGCATCGGTTTTGACTTCCAATCCGATGTTTCGGTTACCCTTTTTAACCAGGCCGCTCGAAATTCGGTAGTAGTTAGCGACGGGGTTTTTAAAAGTACTACCGCTAGCTAGCAGTAGATCTCGTACCATTTGATCATAAGGCTTGTTTGTGGCCACAGCATCTCGAATCCAATTACGAAACAACCAAACTCCACGTTCGCCTAAAAATTTTCGGTTGCACTGTAATAAGTCTGCCCACTTATGTGTCCAGTGATCGACGAATTCACGACTGTCGAGTAGCTGATCAATTAGTAAACTACGTTTTTTTGGAGACGATTCTGGTTCGGCCAAGAACTCTCGTACCTGATCAGGTTTTGGCGGTAATCCAGTCAAGTCTAGATAAATCCGACGCATAAACTCGGCATCAGTACAGATGGTAGATGGTAAAATCTTAAACTGTTTCAGCTTATCATAAACCGATTCGTCAATGTAGTTGTAGGTCTCAGTTTTAACCCAACGAAAATCCGAACGGTCACCCATGACTGTAATTTGGCTAGTAATATATAAACCTTCATAACGCACTAAAACGGAGGCTTCACCACGCCGAACAGCCGTAACCAAACCATCGTCGGACACTGTGGCAACTTCTTGCAGGCTAGTTGAGTAAATGGCCATGTCGGTGACGTCCCTGGAAGTTCCATCATCATAATGCGCAACAACTAAAACCTGTTGCTCCATGCCAGGTAACTGAATGGTCGCTTGCTGAGGTACGATCTCTAATCTTTCGACTTTAGTAGTTCGCGACACATCAGATTTGACCCCTTCTTCAATCCATTTTTTCAACAATCCGTAGTGGTTTGACCTAGGGTCAAGTACGAATCCACCTTCATGTGGAACAGATTGTGTCGGTTTGAGTAGCATTAAGCTTTTTTCGGGTACTGTCCGATTGAATCGACGACCAGACAAATCTTTAATCAGGGATTGATAATCGAAATCAAGGTCATATCCACGTAATGAGAGTTTAAAACCGTTCTTACCTTTTGCGGCTCCGTGACAAGTTCCAGCATTACAACCCATCCGACTTAGGGTCGGTGCGACCTGACGAACAAAACTAACCGGTAGTCGTTCTATGCTTTCCACCGTAATCGGGAGGTGGGTAGTTAGACCATCGTAGACAACGGTAATTTGGCTTACACCTACTTCCTGTGGATGAATCGCATTCTTCTGGCTCAAGTAAATTTTCTGGCTGCCAGTGGATATTTCTGCCCGGCTTGTTACATCAATCCACTGGCCCGATTTCGTTTGACCAGAAACCAAAAAACGCCGAACATCGCCAGCATGTTTTAGCGAGAACCGACTCGGTGTCAATTTTAACGATAGAACAGGAGGTAATTCTACCTGCGGTGTCTGCGACACACTAACTCCCGTCTCTGACCCTTTGGTTTCATTGGCCAGAAAACAGAACAAAAACATGGAAAAAACGGACAAATACCATCGAAAATTGATCTTCAGATTCACTGTAGATTACGCCTCCCTTTTTTAATACTTTCCTATTGGTTAATTCTCCAGAAATTGAGGACGTGGTGCTTTGAAACTACCATTAATAATTTGTTGTCGGACCTTTTCTATATTCTCTTGCACTAGTTTGGGCACATGTGATTTTAAATCAGGATTGTAAACCAGCTTAATAGCCTCATTTTGTGCCATGCCTGTCATCATTATCGCAGCTTTAAATTTTCCTTCCTTGACGATTTTAGCAATACGAACGAAGGCGGATGTGTCAATAACCGCACTAGCTAAAACAGCATCTGGAGCCACTTGGTTTTGATTTCGATTGGAACCAAATGCAAAGACTCTTTTGCCTTCTTTTCGGCTAGCAGAGACGGCTTCAAAGATACCAACTCCAGCTGCGTCCGCATTATGAAAAATGAGGTCCACCCCTTCGGCGATTTGGGACAGAGCCAGTTCCTTGGCTTTTCCGACATCCTCCCAATTACCCACGTAAGATTTTGAAACCTGAATTTTCGGATTAACCGACTTTGCTCCTTGGATAAAAGCGTGAAATGTACTGTTGATAGGAGGAATGTTCATGCCACCAATAGCACCAATTTTTCCACTTTGGGACATCGAACCGGCCATCAGACCCAATAAATAAGTGGCTTCTTCTAATTCAAAAACGACCGAAGCTACATTTTTTTCTACTGTATTGCCGGAAGTCGTAATAAAGATAGTATCGGCAAACTCCTTTCCGACAGTTCTAGCAGCGTCTTGATACTCGAAACCATGTCCAAAAATAAGGTCATAATTGTTACTGGCGTAAAAACGAAAGTGTTCTTCCCACTGAGCTGGTGTTTTGCTCTCTACATGGCTAACTCTAGCCGACAGTTCTTTTTCAATTGCTTTGAGTCCATCGTAAGCCAAAGCATTCCAGCCGGCATCGCTGATGGCACCTGGTGTGAGCAAAGCGACTTTGAATTTTTCTGCTTGTGCAAGCGGAAAAATTCCCAAGGCAAATAATATGAAAACTGAACAAATCAAAGACAATTCGAATTTCCGGTGACTTAATGCCGACATCTAAAATAACCTCTCATTCGATACATTTTTTTGCAATCAACTAGCGGTTTCATCAGTTGAATCAGATTGACGTCTTAACACCTCTCGAGGATACCGTTCCCCATTTTCTGTAACGTTATAAGCAAAGGTATTTGCTCGCCGATGATTAGGCGACTGATTAGCCGATGAACCATGAATAATTAGTGGTCCAAAGAACACACAATCTCCAGGTTCAGTTTCTACCACTACTGAGTCGTCTCTAGCTTCAAAAAATCCAGGAAGAAATAGGCCGAATGAGGTCTGAGCTTGATCAAGTACCAACAACTTCCCTTTGTGGCTGCCGGGAACAAATCGAATACAACCGTTTTTGGAGGTGGCAGCATCTAGGAACAACATGCAGTTAATCATTAAAGGCTGATTGTCTGGATTTTTCCAGTAAGAGTAATCTTGGTGCCAAGGAGTGATTGTACCATGTTCAGCCGCTTTCATTAGCAACTTGCTATGAAAAAGTGAAATGTTGGGACCGATCAATGCTTCAACCACATCCAACACTTCATCAGACCGCAAAATTTCGTTCAGCCCTTTACTTACCACCTCGCTATTCATTAATTGACGTAGATACTTCGGTGTGTTCTGTTGGATATGTACATATTCTTCCCAAGAGACGCCGCCCCCGTCTGGAGCTTGGTGACGCATTCGCTGATGTAAATTTTCAATCTCAGCCTCAACTTGACCCAGCCATTCAGCACTAATTAGACGTCTTTTGACAAGATAGCCATTTTGATCGTAAAAATCAATATCGGATGGCGTCAATTTTCCTTGAACTCTGTTTTTTTTCATTTTCCTGAATTGTCTGTCTTATCTTTGGGGTTGGAAGGCGGTTGTTTTTTGTTTGATACTTTTTCTGGCAAAAATAAGGTGAATTCAGGAGGTGAATTAAGCGAAGCTACCAACATTTTAGATAATTCTTTTAGTCCATTCATTGACTGAATAGGTTCGTCGGCCGAATAAAAAAGATGAGTTCGCCACTCCGCAGTTGAACCTAATACCAAGGTCGAATTGACTGTTTCTTTTTCAACTGAAGTTGGTAGTACAATAACTCCCACCGATTCAGCTTCCCATTTAAACAGATTTGATCCCACTGCTTTACCCCTTTTTAGCCCTACTATTACAGAGAACCTATCCCCACCGTTTGTAATTAATACCTGCTGTTCAAGCATTGGGTTATCAGCATAGACAGTAGCTCGATGTCGAACTGAAATCGTCGTTTTTTTGTCTACTTTCAATATAGGCCAAACCCTCTCAATCACTGCCCTTAAACCTCTACCTACTAGAACTCTAACATAATCGTCAGTTTCGTGGATTAGTAGAAATTTTTTCTGGTGTCTATCCCAAATGGCAAAACCACCTGATCCAAATTGATCTATTTTTTGACCTTCGTTAACTTGAACTAGTTCGGGCACGGTTTCACCCTTTGCTAGTTGTTGTAAATGCAAGCCGCTAGCATTCTTAGCAAAGGCTGTCACTGCGCCGTTTTTTTGCAACAAAAACAAGCTTAAATTAGATTCCAACGCCATTGGAACATCTAACTTTGGAAATATGCCGGTTTGTGATTTGATTTGAAAAATAAGCTCAATAGCAATGGGGTCGCCGTCGTTTTTTGGTTCCTTATTGGGTGCGTATTGGATAACTGCAGTTTGGGCCTGATTTGCCTGAAAATTGAGCAGAAAAAACAACTCATCTTTACGCCCATCATAATTCAGATCATCAGCCTGATAAGAAATACGTTCAGGCTGGTTTTGCCGATCAGTTGGATCACCCATAGCTAGGGCAAAAGCTGCAAAGGTAAAGTCTGAACTGACTGTTTTTAGCTGGTCCAGCGTAATGCGAATGGGAAGATGTTGCCGAACAATTGGCAACTCATTTTTAAAACTCAGATTAATTAAGTGCTGTTCTGCTGGCGGCTGACACCCCCAACAAAATACAGCCAAAATAAGCAAAGTAAGTAGCAGTCGCCAATGAGATTTTTGTATTGGCATCGTTTTGGCGGTTCCAAACCCAATTTCTGCCTATTCTATCACAGTTTAATGAATATGCAACTAACAATTCGATAGATAAACTAGAGATAAATTTCCAGTTTAAAATAATTTTCTTGTCGATTTGACTGACTTCACGCATAATATACTCATCTTTTTTCGAGCAAGTGTAATTCGGTTCGCTTATAACAACTCGAATTGAAAGTCAGCTTCTTTGCTGATATAAAGGAGTAAAAATGGAAAAGAACAATAATCTTACTGGTTTGCTGTTGGTAGTTTGTGTCACTTTTCTAATTGCCTGTGGAGAAAATAATGATCCGGTGACCAAACCAAAGCTGACTGCTACTGAACCTGCCGAGGAGACCTTGGCCACGGTTGAAATAGACTTTGTTGCTGAAGATAAGGCTATAAAAAAAACGCTAGTTAGC
This sequence comes from uncultured bacterium, assembly GCA_964451145.1. Classification (GTDB taxonomy): domain Bacteria; phylum Poribacteria; class WGA-4E; order WGA-4E; family UBA9662; genus TMED15. The sequence continues at coordinate 9,591 of CAYVHK010000026.1, forward strand.
CAAAATGATGCTATCAGTCAAAAGGAACTGGACGATATTATGGTGCATTGGGTCAAAAGTGAGGACACAAACATTTTTACTGCTTGGACTTTTTGGGCTGGAGCTTTCGAAAAAAACGAAGGCTGGAAAGCGGTCAAAAACGGTTGGGTCGGCATTTTTAGATTACGTGGCGGAAAAATGTCAGTTGAAGTCTCTCGCCTCGAAATTGATTCTCGTGCCAAAAATGCGATCATTTATGGTGAATACAAATGGGGAGACCAAAGTGGTGATTTAATTGCCGCATTTCAGAATCAAAAAGGAAAATGGTTAATTCGAGCCATCGACTTTACTAACGGACGCTTTGGTAAACAGATCCTAAAATTAACTAAGCCAGCTTATAAAAATCCGCAGTAATCTCTGGCTTGAAACAAACAAAATTACCTTCCATTTTACTCGTGTTTATCCAACAGGCGACATCTGTCTTGCCACTGGGAAAATGGATAGGATTGCTGTTGCTATTTACTGGGTCCTTTTCTGCTTGGACTCAGCCTGTTTTGTTTCGGGAGGTTAGCATTACATCGGGCATAGACTTCACTTACTCTCAGGGAGTTCGGTCGTCTTTTTTGGTGGAAGATATGGGATCGGGTGTAGCCTTAATTGATTATGATAACGACGACGATCTAGATTTCTATTTGGTTAATTTGCCTGGCCCGCTCCAAAATGAAATCACTCCCAATTCGACCAAAAATGTTATGTATCGGAATAATGGTGATGGTACTTTCACCGATGTCACCCAAGTAGTTGGTGTCGGCGACCAAGGATTTGGTATTGGTTGTGTTTGTGGCGATTACGACAACGATGGGGATACTGACTTGTACGTGACTAACTATGGCCCCAATGTACTTTATCAGAACAATGGTGATGGCACTTTCAGCGACGTTACCCAAATAGCTGGTGTTGGTGACAATCGATGGGGGTGTGGAGCCGCTTTTGGTGATTACGATAAAGATGGTTTTTTGGACCTATACGTTCCCAACTACGTAGTTTATGACCTACAATCACTTAACCAAATGCAGAAAGAATCTAAACGATCAGGTCAACCAATTCCGAGCGCTTTAAATCCTCATGTTTTTGAGCCTCAAGATAACATCATGTATCGAAACAATGGGGATGGTACTTTTACCGACGTGACAACCCAATTGGGAGTGGCTGCCGAAGGTGGTCGCAGTTTGCAAGCTATTTTTACAGATTTTGATTTGGATAACGACCTGGACCTTTACATAGCTAACGACACTTCGGCTAACTTCCTTTATCAAAATAATGGAGATGGTACTTTTTCTGACATCAGTAATGAATCGTGGGCGGCAGACTTTCGGGGTTCGATGGGTTTGGCCACTGGGGATTACGATAACGATGGCGACTTCGATCTATTCATTAGCCATTGGATTGATGAAGAAAATGCTCTTTATAATAACCTACAGAAAGATGATGGCACTTTAATTCAGTCAGAGATCGCTAATTCGATGGATATCCCAATTCGATTAGTCGATGAATCTTATGGCGCTTCTTTAGCAGAAGAAAGCGTTAAGTACATTGGTTGGGGAACAGACTTATTTGACTTCGATAACGATGGTGATCTCGATATTTTTGTTGCCAATGGTAGCACCTTTCAAGAATTAAATCAGCCTGAAATTTTGATTGCTCAACAAGACCAACTATTCGAGAATGTGGGTAACCGTCTTTTTTCCGAAATTAGTCATAGATTACCCCAAATTTCACTGCAAGTTGGTCGCGGTGCTGGGTTCGGAGACTACGACAACGATGGTGATATTGACATATTGGTTTGCAACAACGACGGCAGGCCTTTTCTAATGCGAAATGAAATCGGTAATCGCCACAACTGGTTGCAGATTAAGCTAATTGGTACAGTCTCTAATCGTAGTGCTATTGGTGCCAAAGTTCGAGTTCAATCGGGTGCTAATGAGCGCAACCAATTACAAGAAATTAAAGCAGGTTCAAGCTATTTGTCTTTCAATAGTTTAACAGCTGAGTTTGGTTTAGGCGACGATACTAGTGTCCATTGGGTCGAGGTGACCTGGCCCAACGGTCAGACTAGTCGGCACCAAAATATACCGATCAACAAAAAAACAGTCATTACCGAAAGTAAATCTCCCTAATCGATTGATGATCAAATCAAAGGCACCGGAACAACTGAGGTTGTTACTGGAATCGTTTGTGGTTATGATTTTCTTTTTTACCATTTGTGCGCTTCTTCAGTGTCATCATCAGCCCAAAACACCTGAGCTATTGGTGATACAAACTGGAAAAAATTTAATCTTATCTGGACAATATCGACTTGCAGTCGATCACCTATCGACCTCCCTCAACAACATCAAACAGCCTGCTGTTCTTTTTCAAGTTCACCAAATGATGGCTCAGGCTTATGAGGCTTTGGCTCAACCTGCCGATTCCATTAACCATCTTGAATCGGCATTGGATCTAACTAAGCAAATGAAGTTAGAAACGGTTTCTGACATTCATTTGACTGATCTTCGGTTTCGGTTGGGTAAACTCCATTGGGAGAACAAACATCAGTCTCAAGCTATCGTCCACTTTCGATCTATTCTGGATCATTGTACCGAATGGCAAATACAGGCAATTGCCATGTACACAGGCTGGACCTTTAGTGCTACACGCTTACCGACTGAGAAACCACCCAAACTTAATGTCATTCAAGAACATCAAGTTTTTTCTGCAGACGGAACTATGATACCTACCGCACCTAAAGTTGGTTCCGAGAACGCCGACGATTACAGCCCAGCTGTTTCGCCCAACGGTCGGCAGGTCGTTTTCGCTTCTTACCGTCTGAAAAATGCCGAATTGTTTTTGCTAGAAATAAAATCTGGTCAAATTACCCAACTAACACAAACGCCGCAAATCAACGAATACATGCCGGTTTTTTCTCCCAGCGGTCGACAGATTGCTTTTGTAACTGAACGAAAAGTGTCCAACCAAGCTCGACTCACAGTACAATTGAGTGGATCAACGCCGAGCAACGCCACGATCTCTATTATGGATTTAGACGGGAAAAATCGGCGACGGATAACCACCAACCGAGCCGTAGAACGGTCGCCCACCTTTTCCCCCGATGGTCAGACCATTATCTTTGAAGCTGTGGAACAGAGCAGTCGAGGCAAAGATCAAGAGCCCGATCTAGAGATTTTTAGTATTTCTATTGATGGTCAAAATAAAAGACAATTGACCAATAATCAAATCGACGATGGATCCCCTTCTTTCTCTCCTGATGGTCGGAAAATACTGTTTGTTTCTCATTTTGACAACAACTACGATATTTTTGTTATGAGCGTAAATGGAACGAACTTGCAGCAATTAACTCACACTACTAGCGGTGATTATCAACCATGTTTCTCACCTGATGGACAACAGATCGTCTATGTATCCAATCGTAACAATGACTACGAATTATTCATTATGGATAAAGACGGACAGAATCAGCGGCCCTTGACAAACAGTGTTGGTGTAAATCTAGAACCCAAATTCTCATCTGACGGACAAAAAATTTTTTTCACTTCTGACAGAGATGGTTATATGCGGATTTTTAGTCTTAATCTGTATCAAAAAATAGATAGATTAAGACTAAAGAAAAAATTAAATCATCCAAAATAGTAAGTCTTAATCAGACTGAAGAGAATAAATTTTTCAATCGAAAACAGATTGAAGTGGTGAAGAGGAAGCCAGCTATTACT
>CAYVHK010000026.1:13436-28117 GCA_964451145.1 uncultured bacterium
ACTAGGCAATTACACTTGGGATAATGATATAGTGGCAGAATATTCGTCAGCTGATCTGAGTGTTTCCTCCGAGAAAACAGAATTATTTGTCAAGGAATTAAGGGTGGGCAACATTCTGAAAATATCAGCAGCCTTGATTACCGACTAGCAAACTTGAACAAAATTGTATTTTATCTGAGTGGCCATTTATTCAATCCATTGAATAGCAAATATATTGCTAATGCTACTGATAGCGACCGATACTCCGCGCCAGATATCAATAACATGAACCATAATACTGATTCTGCTAGGGATTAGTTTAGTTTGTCACATTGGTTAAATTTATATGTGGTGATCGAATACCAAAATTTCAAGCAAAATAAATATTGCAAATAATCTATGTGCCTGTTATTTTTGCAATTTTTATTAGTTTTTTGGTTCAATTGACAATGTGCGACACTAACTGTCAGAGTTAGGGCGTATAGTATGCTCACCGAATTAACTAGGAGATAAGTAGCATGTTGTTCAAAAATCTGAGGGTGAAGGCTAAAAATTATCTAGCTAACGATTTATACAAATTTGCATTTCAATTGATTAGTGGAGAAGAACCAAATCAAAGGGACTGGAGACGATACGAATACTACACAGATTTGGGCAAAATGTTTGGCTTGCTCAATAATGACCGCTTGAGTTTTATATGGCAGAAAGCTGAAACTGATTGGAGAAACGAACGACTACGTCGTTCAATCACCAGTCGAGTGAATGGGTTATGCGGATAGACAGGCAAGGTCTGAAATTTGGGCAAAAAAGTTAATGGTGGTATAATAGCCTGCCAAACTTTCCATTTCTATGGGAGAATCAGGTGACACCAGAAACATCAATAATACTACGTGAACAGATGTTGCGGGACGGATATTGCATTATCCCAAACATTTTAAGCCCAGAATTTTTACAAGAGCTCCGAAAAGAATCTGATCGTCTAAATGATACATTACCGCATCATCCAGATACCAAATATCAAGGAACTCATCTCGGTATTGGTTATAACGATAACGAAATAATGTTAAAATTATCCGAATGGAAACCAGCTCGTCAAGCTCTTGAGCTGATGGGGTTTGGAGATTTTAACCCTGGCAAAAGTCTCTTAATTCTAACTAAGGAACCATATGCACCAGCCCTCTACTGGCATCAAGATTGGATGCGGTGGAACGACCCCCTCAGCTGTACACCTTGGCCACAGACGATTTTTCTATCTTACTACCTTGAAGACACGGATGTTGAAAATGGTTGTCTGAAGGTAATTCCAGGCACCCATCTAAAACGTATTCCTCTGCATGACCAGCTGGTAACGGCCCATGAACAAGGGGCTAGGTTTATCAAGGAAGATCACCCTATAATGTTTAGTAACCACCCGGGTCAAGTAGATGTAAAATCCAAAGCCGGCGACTTAGTTTTGGGAGATGCTCGTGTATTACACGGGGCCCGAAAAAACCAAACTGACCAACGCCGAAATTTACTCTTATTGTGGCATAACCGGCCGGAAACAGTACCAGACTATTGGGAAGATGAAATACCGAAATTGATTCAGAACCGAGATTCGGAAGCATCTTATACCGGTACTCGTATTCCCAGAAATTTGCTTAGTTCTTGAAGGAAAATTCAGACCACACGAAAAAATTAGGTCGGCCTTCAGAGGATAATGAATTGACATTTGCCTCGATTTGAGCCAAATGAACAGTGATATGAGGTAGTGGGTCATGTAGAATTAAATTTTCTGCTTCATCTAAGAGATGTTCGATTTTGATTTGGCATATCCCAGACAATCTTAAATCGGTTATAAAACAAGATCTTTCGCTTTGACCGCTACCGTTCCAGCTTGCGTCCATCCACATTGCCCAAAGTTTCCGGCTGGCCTCTTCAGATAAGAACCTCCACTCCGCCAAAGGCCGCTCAGCAAAATTTTTATTTAATAACTCTCTCCATCTTTGGTTACTTTCTTCCATAAATTTTAGCCAATCATATAACAAACCATTGGGAACTTTTTCCCAAAGGCAAGTAAAATCTATATATCGCTTCATTTTTCCGAAATCAACTTGCCAATAATTAAAAATTATAACATTGGCAGTTGATCGTTATCTTCTTCCACTTCATCCGTGGTCTGTTCCGTAAGATTTGGTTCAATCAGTTGATCGCTATCTTCTTCCACTTCATCCGTGGTCTGTTCCGTAAGATTTGGTTCAATCAGTTGATCGCTATCTTCTTCCACTTCATCCGCGGTCTGTTCCGTAAGATTTGGTTCATCCCAACTCAAACCCTGAAAAGTATCTGGTGTGTTGGTTATTCGCCAATTAGAAAAATCTGCTTCAATAAAATCAGTCCATTTTGTGTCCATTTGAGCCGAAGTATAAGTACCTTCTCGAATTCTTTGGAAGCCAAAAATTTCACGAAGCTGTGTTTTTTCTGCATTCAGCACACATTCTTCTGCCAAGTGAGGTGGGATGAACAAAACACCTGAGGCCGTACCCAGTACCACATCCCCAGGCAAACAAATGGCTTGACCGATACGGCAAGGTGTATTAAGCCCCACAAGTGTCACATCTCGTATCGGAGTCGGATCGCAACCTGTATAAAAGGTTTGCATGTTTTCCATATCCATTATTTGCTGTAAATCTCGAATGCCACCGTAGATCACTTGCCCTCTTTTGGTTCGAGTAGCAACGGTCGAAGACAAATTGCCACCGCAAAATGTTCCTTCAAATATCTTGCCAAACATATCAACAACCATTACATCGTCGGCTTGTAGAGTTTCAATGACCCAAGAGTTGAAGAAACCTATTCGTCCTTCTTTTTTTTGACCATATTCCAAAAGACTATCATTCAGATCGGGTCGGGCAGGTACCATTGTTGCGGTTACGGCTCGGCCGACTAGCACTTTATTGCCATGTGTTCTCAACCAATTGCCTTGGAATTGGAATTTATATCCGTTCTGCCATAAAACTGACCAAGCCTCTTCTGTGGCTACTTTTTCCATCCGTTCCAAAGTGTCGTCTGAAACTCTCGGCCGGCCGTTGTTAAATCGTTCGCCTTCCCATTTGGGAGTGAGTTGAATGATGTCTGCATCGTTATCAAATTTCATTGTTTCTCCTATCGCTGTTACCCAAACAATCGTAACTTTATCAATCTACTGATTGAATTGCAACATCAAACTTATCCTCTGATCGAGCAATTAATAACTTCTAGGTATTATAAAATAGGAATTGGTCAAACTAACCTTTTGATCGAGAGTTTTATTTAAAACTACTAGCTCTTATTACCTTACAGCTGTGCTATAATTGAGTATTAGTTGTATTTTTTGAAATTTATATAATCGAAAAAACACCTGAAAATCGAATTATAGGAGCAATTTCAGATGAACGAAAACGAATCTCAGAAAAATCCTGACGAAAGTCCCATTATTTTAATAGGTATTGTGGTTGCTATTATTTTGGGCACCATTATTGGTGGTGCTTTTCCCCAGTTTGCTGTCAATTTCAAAATTCTAGGTGACATTTTTCTGAATGCTCTAAAAATGATGGTTGTACCACTGGTGATTCTATCGATGATCGTCGGTATTACCGGACTAGGAGATGTTCGTAATATCGGTAGTATCGGTGGAAGAACCGTTGCTTACTATACGGCAACCACGGCAATATCAGTAATTTTAGGTATTATTTTAGTGAATATTATTCAGCCTGGTATTGGAATCTCTAGTGGAGAGGAACATCCTGATTACAATTATACAGTCGACGGACAAACAATCACATTAACGGATAGAACATGGGATAAAAAAAAGGTAGAAAATTTCAAAGACAAATATCTAGTCGTACTGCCGAACCAAAACGTTCAGGGACGAATACAGACTATTAGTTCGAATAGTGCGACTGTTTCGTCTTGGCGCTATATTGAGCAGGACAAGAACGTATTTTATCTGAAAGTCGGTTCAATAGAAAAACCATTTAAGAAGCTGAATGGTCAAATTCTATCTGCTGACCCGGAATTATCTGCTATTGGCAAAGGCATTAATATAGAGTTACCGATCGCTGACAAGGTTGCAGGTAAAAAAGACAAAGGGATTGCCGATACGTTGGCTGAAGTCATTCTGGGCAATAAAACAACTGGCAAGCAGGGCATGATTCCAACCAACGTCTTTAAGGCCATGGTACAGATGGACATTCTCCCATTGATTCTTTTTTCTTTACTGTTGGGAAGTGCACTGACTATTGTTGGCGATCATGCCGAAGTCGCCGTCAAGACCATTTCAGCTCTTAATGATGGTGTAATGACGATTGTGCACTGGATTATGCTAATCTCGCCATTTGGAATTTTCGGACTAATTTCTGGCAAAATTGGTTCTGAAGGAGGATTTGATGGATTTCTGCCAGAATTGATGGCTGTAGGTAAGTATAGCCTTACTGTTTTAATTGGACTTACCGTTCACGCGGTCGTTATTTTACCACTTCTTCTAGTCATATTCGGCAAACGAAATCCAATATCGTTTGCTTCAGGTATGGCAACAGCCCTGCTAAATGCTTTTTCAACGGCTTCTAGCTCAGCTACACTACCCCTAACAATGGACGGCTTAGAGAATAACAATGGGGTTTCTAATCGGACCTCTAGTTTTGTTTTACCACTCGGAGCCACAATTAACATGGATGGAACCGCGCTTTATGAAGCTGTCGGCGCTATTTTTATAGCTCAGGTCTATGGTCAAAACCTTGGGTTTGCGCAACAATTGGTAATAGTATTGACTGCTACCTTAGCAGCTATTGGTGCAGCCGGTATTCCTCAAGCCGGATTAGTAACGATGGTTATCGTCTTGAAGGCCGTTGATTTACCGATTGAAGGAATTGGTCTAATTCTGACTGTGGATTGGTTACTGGACCGGTTTCGTACCACCGTTAATGTTTGGGGGGATAGCATTGGTGCTGGTATTATCGAAAATTTAGAAGATTCAACGGATGCTTCCTGATCAAAATAATCTTACTACAAGTCGCCCCATTTCTACAACGAACCAAATACATTCTACTGCCCTTAATAGTGTAGTATTTTTGGTCGGTTGCTGGATCGGATATGCTTTTTATAATGGTGTTCGTTATCCAAATGGATCAGATTCAACCAATGGTATTGGTATGCTTTTGCATCCTATTTTCCCCGTCTTGTTGTTGTTATTTCTATGGGCTATTTTGCCTTATGTCAGGCCAGCACGCATCATCGGTTTTGAAATTATCTTTGTCTCCTTATGGCTATTTATTCGATTAATCGATATTTTGATGCCTTTTATTCTTGGTTTCGGATTGGCTTACTTCTTTCATTTTGTTGTTGGTGAGTTGCAAGAAGTCCCATTGCCGTTTGGCCGGAGGCTACGCATCCCTAGACCAGTTGTCAGTTTCTTGTTACTAACACTAAGCCTAATTTTCCTGTTTTTGTTATTCGGATTGGTTGTGCCGCAAATCAGCCAACAAGGTGTGGAAATGGCAAAAAGTATCGTCAATTTCTACCAAGAATCATTGGTACCTTTTGTATTGGGAACAGAGGATTACAGGGGCGCTTTGCAGCGATTGGAAATTTGGGGGCAGGACTCAAAATTTCAGCTAATCCAGGATTTGACATATTTAGCAAAAAATGAAGGTCAGAAAATGGTGGCTAAAGGACAAAGTTATTTGACTACTAATCTTGGTAGTATTGCGGAAAGTAGTAGTGAATTAGTCAGTCGTATTTTCAAGGGAATGTCCGCACTAGCTATTGGTTTTGGTGGTTTTATGACCACTGTTTTTTTAGCTTTAATTGTTTTTATTTATGCCAGTCACTCTATAAAAATTTACGCACAACAATTTGTCAATCTGTTTCCGACGAAAAAAAGGGATACGGTTTGGCTATATTTGCGAGAAATTCATAATAACATGGAATCGTTCCTACGAGGACAGGTAATTGTTATCATTCTTATTAGTTCACTGTCGATGTTGGTTTATTCGATTATTGGTGTTCCGTTTGCTCTAATTGTAGGGGTTTTGGCCGGATTATCCAATGCAGTTCCTACTTTTGGCCCCTTCATTGGTGGAATTTTTGCGCTGATAGCAATTTTAGTTGGATTCGCTAGTGGTAATTTTCCGTTGCTTGGCTTGTTGATTCGTACCTTAGGTGTTCTCGTTGCTATTATAGGCATTCAGACTATTGATAATTTGATAATCTCGCCTAAAATAATGAGTAGTGCTGTGAATATAGATCCTCTAATTATCATGTTTAGTGTAATTATAGGCGCAACCTTTCTCGGTTTTTGGGGCGTAATTTTAGCGATTCCTGCTTTAGTTATCATTAAGTCAGTCGTTAACGTAAATCAAAAATTAATGATTCTGCCAACAGGCGGCTGATGACTAAGATATTGGTCGTAGCCGGTGAACCTTCGGGCGATCTGCACGCAACAGAAGTAATCAAACGCCTTGTTTGTCAATGTCCAAAAATTAGATTTTTTGGCATGGGTGGAGACTTAATGGAGCAAGTTGGCGTCAGGCTGATGTACCATATTCGAGACTCAGCTGTTATGGGCTTCAGTGAAGTATTGACGGCCATTCCCAAATTTGCAGAAAAACGAGCTAATCTAAAAAAATTTCTCCGCCAAGAACAGCCAGCCGTGACAATTTTGGTTGATTTTAGTGGATTCAACCTTAGTTTAGCCAAATATGCACACCGACTGGGTCTTTCCGTAGTCTATTATATTCCACCCAAAGCATGGGCTTGGCGAGCTAGTCGAGCAAAAACGGTAGCTCGGTCAACTTCTGCTGTGGCTGCCATATTTCCTTTTGAAGCTGATTTTTATCAAAAGGCTGGAGCAAATACCCATTTTGTTGGTCATCCACTGTTGGATATTGCACAATCAAAACACTCAGTTTTATCAGCTAGAAATGAACTGGGACTGAACTCAACCGGACGAACTATTGGGTTAATGCCTGGTAGCAGGCAATTAGAAGTTAATACCCTTTCTCCTTTAATGATAGCCGTTGCTAACCGTTTGAGTAATCGATTTCCTGATTGTCAATTTGTATTACCCCTAGCTACAGGAATCAACTTAGAAACGCCTCCAAATATTACAATCGTTAGTGCGAGCCAAGCCTATACGGCCATGCGATCGGCAGATTTAATGCTGATTGCATCTGGTACAGCGACCTTGGAATCAGCCTTGATCGGCACACCGATGATAATTCTCTACCAATTATCATCCTTGACTTGGTGGTTATCAAAACGATTGGTCCAACTTACTCATAGTGGTTTACCCAATATCATTGCTGGTTGCGAAATAGTCCCAGAACTATTACAAAAACAAGCAAATTTGGATCAGGTCTTCACAATAGCAGAAAATCATCTGTCAAATCCTGACTTGTTGACCGCCCAACGACAAAGATTATCAGAAATTCGAAAAAAATTAGGAGAAGAAGGAGCCGCAGAACGTGTGGCAAATATTGTTCGCTCTTATCTACCTTAACGTTTATACACTTGCACACAACCAATAGAGAAAAACGAAACGTGTCCATCCGCCTATTTTTAGAACAGTCCATCACACGAAGCTATCCTTTCCTGAATCGTTGGCAAATCGGGTTATCGATACTAATCCAAATTCTATTGACACCGTTGAGTTGGCTCTATACATCGGTTATTTTTATTCGTAATATCCTCTATGATATCGGCTGGTTCAAACCAAAAACACTACCAGGCCAAGTTGTTAGCATTGGCAACATAACCATCGGTGGTACCGGTAAAACTCCACACGTGGTTTATCTTGCACAATTACTAGAACAAAAAGGATTTCGGGTTGCTGTTTTAACAGCTGGTTACCGAGCCAAATTGAATAAACAAGTTGTTATTGTTTCGGACAAAACACCTGTCTCTGTTTGTGGCGACGAATCCTTAATGATTTACCGTCAATTGGCTATTAATCGATCAACATCAGAAATAAAAATTCCGGTTTTGACCTGTCGCAATCGCTATCGAGCAGGTCTTCAAGCAATTCGTCAGTTCCAGTCCGAAGTCTTTATTGTTGATGATGGTTTTCAACACCGACAATTAGCACGATCAATAGATATTGTTTTACTCAAAAATGAGAACCAACTGAATCCAAAATTATTACCAGCCGGCCCCTTACGGGAACCTCTACGAAACCTTAAACGAGCGGATATTGTTATTAGGTCATCTGCTGGCGAGTCAGAAACAAGTGTTAACTTGGGCACAAATCAGCCTACTTTTTCCAGTTACTATCGGCCAACCCGATTGTACCCAATTCACCAACCGGAGGTGAAAATAGCTCTAGAGGAGATCAAAGGTTCACGAATTTTGGCTTTTTGTGGTATTGGAAATCCATCCGGATTTAACCAACTTCTGCAGAAGCTAGAACCGGCAACTCTCCACTTAATGGTTTTCGCAGACCATCATCAATATGATGTAACTGATTTACACCGGATCTATCAGGATTCGGTGTCCTTTTCTGCTGATCTGATTATAACAACTGAAAAGGATCAGCCCAAGATTAGATCTTGCCCGAGTCAACCGACTATTCATGTTGTTGCCATCGAGCCAGTTATTTCCGATGAGTTTGGTCAGTTGGTTGATTTTATGTTGAGAAAGAGAGAGGGTGAAAGTGATTTTTTCAGAGATTAGACTCTAATGGATCAGGAGTAGCAGAAACACCGTTTAAACCACCACTGACTCGCCAAACTTCGCCTGTAACCCAACTGGCACGACTACTACACAAAAATGAAACAGTGTGGGCAATGTCGGTTGGATCACCCCATCGACCGAGCGGAATACATTGTCGAATTTTTTCAATTACTTCTGTGTCAGGTACACCTAAGCTCTGACCTCTCTCTTTCATCACGCGTTGGTTAAAATCAGTGTAGATAGGCCCGGGACAAACGGCGTTGACCCTCACACCATATGCCCCTAGCTCGACGGCCAAGGTCTGAGTTAGATTGATTACTCCAGCTTTAGCAACGTTATAGGCAGCAACTAGGGCTGGTGGATTCAACCCATTTATAGAGGATAGATTGACGATACAACCAGCGGCTTGTCGTTTCATAATAAGGCCTGCGGCCCGACAACTGTAAAAAGTGCCAGTCAAGGAGACTTGTAATACATGCTCCCAATCAGCATCGGATAGGTGGATGATAGGAGTAATGGTTTGGCCAATTGCAGCATTGTTAACCACAATGTCTAATTTGCCAAATTCGTGTTCAATAATAGAGAAGCATTCATCGACTGAACGGCTATCAGCTATGTCAATAGGGTAAGCTTTTGCTCGTCGTCCTTTTTGGCAAAATTCTTCTGCAACTTGTTCGATTTTCTGAAGTTGCAAATCAGCTAAAATAACATCTGCGCCATCGTCTGACAATTGTTGTGCGATGGCCAGGCCAATCCCTTGTGCAGATCCAGTTACCAGCGCAACCGCCCCCTCCAATGTCTCCAATGTTTACTTTGCTCCCCAAGAACCAGGACCACCAGCCATCCGTTTTTTCAACAAGACGCGTGCACCGTTGTTAAGACCACCGATAACAATGGCATCGACTTCATTTTGAAGGCCGACTTGTACCGATTTTCGAGTGGGTTCACCAGCATCGACCATTACGTACTTATCCCGTTTGATAGTGACCGTAGTAGAAACACCATCAGCAACTTGTTGACCATTAGACAAAATGGCAAAGGTTTGACGGCCTGGTCGAAGTCCTCTCTGACCCGCGTCAAGATTAATTGACAATTGACCACTTTGGACGGTCGCTACTATACCATTAAAGGTTTTACCGTTCAGGCTCTCAAGCTGAATGGGTTGCTTACTCTTGAGCTGATTGTTGCCATCACCAACTTGAGCGACTGCCGTAATGGTGGTCTCTGTCTGTATTGCTTCGACCGGCATCAACAATACGTTTTTTTCCTCATAAGTAATAATATCAATATCAGTACTCATGCCCGGCTTGAGTTCAGGCGGGGAGTCAATGACTTCTACTATAACTTCGAAACTGATTATGTTTTCTCGCTCAACACCAATAGGTGAGATCTCCACTACCCGACCTTGGTACATTTTTCCCTTGTAGGTGTCGCTTTGAATTTCCACGACCTGATCCATCTTTAACTTTTCCATATCGACTTCGTTAATATACGTCTTAACCACCATTTGAGAAAGATCAGAAATGGTCATTAAAGGTGGACCTTGAGAAAAGGCCGACCGGCCCGAAGTTATGATTTCGCCTACTTCCAGTTCCATTAACGTGATCGTTCCAGAGATAGGAGCACGAATTGTTGTCCATTCAAGACGTTCTTTCACTGATTCTAAACTACTTTCGTTTCTCAGATGTTGGGCTTCGGCAATAATTTTCGACTGATCAGCTACGACTTGCTCTTGGTCGGTTGTCATTTCAACTTCCTGCATTTTCTTCCTAGCGATCTCCAATTGAAGTTGGGATCGTCTTTCCTGAGCTGCTCTCATTTCCCTTAGTTTTTCCAAGTTTAGTTCTTGATATTTCAGAGTTGTCTTGCGAGTTTCGATAATACTTTGTTTTGATTTGACAGCTTTCTTCTGGGACTCAATTGACTCTTTTTGGGCTGCTACTCGCTGTTTAGCGCTGTTATATTGAGAAATGGCACCGGCTAACCTCGTTTCTGATTCTTCTAAAGTTCTTTTTGCCACATACTTTTTTTCAAATAAATTTTTGCTTCTATCTCTTTCCGATTGAGCATTATCCTGATTAACCTGAGCCGACGTTAATGCAGTCTCATTGTCAATCAAAGTCAACTTGGCTTGGTTCAAAGCCAGTCGGGCCTGCTCTAAAGACAAGTTGTCTTGTTCTAACGCATTTTTGGTCGTCTGAATGTCAGTCTCTGCTGCAGTTAGTCTAGAAGCTGATTCAGCCGTCATGGTATCCAAATTAGATTCGGCAATCTTGTGATTGTTTTCGGCTTCACTCAACCGTGTAGAAAGTTGGGCACGTTTTAATTCAGTATTGAGCTCAGCTTGCGTAACCGAGGCTTTGGCCGCATCGACATTGGCTTCAGCCTGTCGTCGTTCCTCAATGATACGTTTAGGGTCAAGTTTAAGTAGGATATCGTCGGCTTGAACGTAGTCGCCCTCATCTACTTCCAGCGTTATGATTTCTCCTTCAACTTGAGATTTAACCTCTACTTCCACTAAGGCTTCCAAATTGCCAGTTGCACTAATTCGTTCTTGGAAGTTACCTCGTTTAACGATGCCAACTCGTTTTGCCGCTTGAGCTCCTATTTTATTAGCAGCAGCCCCCTTTTTATCGCTACAAGAGCTGATCAAGATAGGAATTACAACTATTAACAATAGTGCGAACAATCGGGGGTTTCTCAACTTTATTTTTCTCATCATTCCTCGTATCAGGGTTATTTTTTAGGATTTGATAATTGCTCGTTCTAGCTTTAAATTGCTATGAGATTTAATCTGACCGTAAAGCATCAATAGGTTGAAGCCTAGATGCTTTATTAGCTGGATACAGTCCAAAAAATAGACCTACTCCCATAGAAACAGACAAAGCCAGGAAAATAGCTTGGACTGAAATCACGGCCGGCCAGTTACTTCCTGGCCAAACAAATTCGTTTATGACCCAAGCGAAACCTTTACCCGCAAAGGCTCCGATTGCAGCTCCTAAAATACCACCAGATAAGGTTAAAACGACTGACTCAATTAAAAATTGAATTAGAATATCTTTCCGCTTGGCTCCGATAGCTTTTCTCAAACCGATTTCTTGTGTTCGTTCGGTTACCGAAACTAGCATTATATTCATTACACCAATACCGGCTACCACCAGAGCAATTCCAGCCAATGCTCCCATGCTTAATTTCATAATTTCTCCGACTTTTTCAGCTTGTGACAGTTCTTCTTTAGCGGTCCAGTACTGGTATTCTTCGCCAGTATTATTATGTTGACGACCTAAAATGAATTTGGCATCTTCTGTAGCTTGTTCAACTAAATCTAAGTCTCTAACTTGCACCCGGATTCGTTCAATATCTTTTCGGCCTTTGAATCGCTGTTGTAGAGTCGTAATAGGTATGATAAATCGATCGTCCCAACCTTCTTCAGCATCCATTGATCCACCTCGCTCTTCCATCACTCCAATAACTGTCAATCGCACATTCATACTAGAACCACGTGTGGCTTTTATCTCTTGTCCAATAGGATCCACAACATCACCGAAAAGCTCAGTCTTCACTGTCGAGCCGATAACAGTAACGGTTCGGGCGGCTTTATCATCAGCATCAGATAGGAATCGACCTGATTGTACATACCAGTTGTGTAGGATATCGTAACCGCTAGCGGTGGCTACCACACGGGAAGTTTTACTTTGTCCATCAAAATTCAAATTGACACCCGGAAAATCATCCTCAGGTACAGCCAAATTGACGTTTGCTACATTGGCTAATAATTCATCTACATCAGGAGTTTCCAGCGACTCGGCTCGATTTCGTTGCCAACGCCTCCTAACTTGATTAGCTGCATTACTCAATGTGCTACCCGATTGTCGATCCCAAGAATCCTTATAAATTTCGATAATATTCATACCACCGCTCTGTTCGATTTCGCCCAACACCATATTTCTAGAACCCCAACTGAGATCACACCAACTACAGCACAAACCCCGATCACTATTCCCAAAATAGTTAAAGCTGTTCGTAATACATTACGTCTCAAACTGGAAAATGCCAATCCAATGTATAACCAAATACTCACGATTATCCTCTATTATTCGGTTCTGAGAGCCTCGACTGGTTGTAGGCTAGCGGCACGAAAAGCCGGGTAAATTCCAAAACCTATACCTATAACGGCAGAAAAAATTAGTGAAATTGCCACCCATTCTGGTGCAAAAACAAACGGCCATTGGTCAACAATGGTAACAAAACGAGAAGCCAACCGAGAAACACCATAACCAATACCGAGTCCTAAAAATACACCCAATGCACCACCAACGCTGCACATGGCAGTTGATTCTGCTAAAAATTGGCATAAAATGTCGATCTGTTTAGCCCCAATGGCCTTGCGTAAACCGATTTCACGCGTGCGTTCATTAACTGAAACTAACATCATATTCATAATTCCAATACCACCGACAACTAAAGACACAAAGGCAATCACACTAAGCGTTAGTTGTAGCACCTTGCTAATTCGGTCAAGAACATCGACACTCTCAACCGTAAAACGAGTGCGAAAAAAATCATCCTCACCGTTATGATAACGACGCATGACTGATTTAACTTCTTCTGCAGCTTGATATACCAAATCGACGTTACGGGCTTGCACTGAAAGCATGTGAATCTCATCGCTACCGGTAAATCGCTCTTGCATAGTAGTCAAGGGCATAAAGACGTGGTTGTCCATGTCCCAACCGTAACGTATACTGGTACCACGTGGTGTCATAACACCAACAACCGTTAGGCGTTCAGATCGGCGAATGACTTCTTCGGATCTTTTTCTACCCGGTCGATAACCAGTACCATAAACGATTTTGATTTCTTTGCCAATCGGATCTTTCCCCATGAATAATTCGTTGATCAATTTAAATCCAATAGCACAAACGCGGGCTTTGTTTTGCACATCTTCATCAGTAACAAATCGACCAGAATGTAGGTCCCAATCCATGCTAGTTTTAAGAGTAGGTGTAATACCGTGATAACCGGCCCGAACTTCGTTACCACCTTCGGCTTGAATAGTAGCCCCCCCCCAAACCGGAATCCTTGGCACAACGGTTTCAACCGAAGGTGCTTCAGCTTCGATAGCTAAAACATCATCATAGGTAAAATACTCTTTGCTTCGGTTAACAACCCAGTTGCGCCCTTTGCGAATTCGACTACTACGGTAAAGCGAAAATTGATCAGCACCACCAAATCGATTGGCCTCTTCCATTACAATCGCTTTGGCTCCATCACCGACTGAAATCATCGCCAGCACCGATCCTACACCAATGATGATCCCAAGCATAGTCAGCAAAGAACGGAGTTTATTTGCTCCAAGAGCAAAAATCCCTGCTATCATACCTTCAAGTATATTCATTTAAAAATCCCCAGACACCTTGATAGAGAGACGCAAAACCCACCGATTTGGTTTAAGAAATAGACTAATCCTCATCGGATAAGGGGCAACCTTTAATTTGCCAGAATCTAACCCAGACATGTAAAATAGAAATACCAACAGCGCAATAATCAGCGCAATAATTTATTGCTTAGCCTATTTTTATTGACCTACCATGCATAATTCAGAATTATCTTCAACAAATCTTGTCGCCGATGTGATTTTTTCACCTGATTTAATTCCGTTTACTGATCTAAGTGGTAAGATCGTAGTGGCAATCGACATTTTGCGAGCAACCTCAACTATAACAACAGCTTTAGCCAACGGAGCAATTAGTGTTAGGCCAGTCCTAACAACAGAAGATGCCTTAGAAATTGCAGGGCAAGGTAAGGAGACTCTCTGTTGCGGCGAACGAGAAGGATTAAAAGTTGAAGGATTTGATTTGGGCAATTCTCCCAGTCAATTTACGGCTGAATTAGTATCGGGGAAACGGATTGTTACAACAACTACAAACGGTACGCGGACTATCAATTCTTGTGGGCCAGCTCAAAGCCTATTGGTTGGTTCGTTCCTCAATTTATCAGCAATAGTAGATTTTCTG
>CAYVHK010000026.1:28127-33064 GCA_964451145.1 uncultured bacterium
GGGCGTTGTCTGTGCCGGGCGCATGGGGCGATTTTGTACAGAGGACAGTGCTTTTGCTGGTGCTTGTTTAAATCGACTGTCTGGTTGGAAACTATCTGACTCAGCTAAAACTGCCCTACTAATTTATCAGCACCACCGAAGTGATCTATTAGCAATGCTAAAGAAATCTGACCATGGCCGTTATTTGGAACGAATCGGCCTGACCCAAGACCTCAATTTTTGTGCACAAGTCGATCGCTATCCGATTGTGCCACACTTACAAAAGAAATTCATAATAAAATTTAATTCGTCAAAATAAACTGGAAATACCAAACAAGCAAGGCAAAACATGTATCCTCGTATTATTGATTTCGGTACAATTGATCTATTTGGTCGGTCAATTCCACTAGCTATACACAGTTATGGTGTGATGATTGCACTTGGTTTTTTCGCGGTTTGGTATGGGCTCGACCGTGAATTACCCCGTAAGGGTTATGACCAAATCTTGGCTTATGCGATTATTTATTCAGCTTTTTTCGGTGGTTTATTTGGAGCTAAACTCTACTACGTAATCGAATTTAAGCGGTTTGATTTCGCTAGCGGATTCGTCTGGTACGGTGGTTTAATCGGTGGCTCCGTATTTGTTTTGATTATCATTATACGAGCCAATCAACCAGTGTGGTCAGTACTTGATTCCGTTGGATGTCTGCTTTTATTAGGCTATGGTATTGGTCGAATCGGTTGCTTTTTGGCCGGCGATGGCTGTTACGGTCGACCAGGAGAATTTCCATGGTGTGTTACTTTTCCCGAGGCCTTATCAACCCATTTTTACTATCAAGATCAGTTATATTATGTCACTTCCAACGTAGCCAATGGTATCCCCGAGCATGCAATTCTGACTCCTGTTCATCCCACCCCAATTTACGAAACCATCATTTCTTGTATCAGCTTTGGTCTATTGTGGAGTATCCGACTCAAGTTGGAAAAAAGAACCGGTGTTCTGTTTGGCTTGTCTCTTTTGGCAATGGGAGTTGAACGTTTCATGGTCGAATTTTGGCGAATCAATACCAAATACTTTTGGGATTATCTTTCGGGGGCACAAGCAATTAGTTTAGTATTGGTCACAATCAGTATCTTGATCGTTATGTTTCGTTGGTCAAATTCATCTTCTAGTCAATCATCACAATGAATAAACCACCAATTGAAGCTATTAGAGAAGTCATCCGGCAAGTACAACGTCGCTGTTATCTAAATCATTGTTTACAACGTTTAGCCATCTCCATTTTGGTTGGACTAACCATGGCAGGTCTCATTGTTATCTTAAACCACTGGATTTGGCTACCACTATGGTCATTGATCATTTCGTCGCTTATGTTGAGTTGCCTAACGCCGCTGTTGACGGTTCGACCAAATACATCGACTGATATCGCTCACCAAATCGATCAGAAGTTAGGATTAAAATCGAGAGTCAGTTCAGCTTGGCAATACCGATTTAATACCGACGAAACGGCGATAGCTCAACGACAAGACACAGTTGATAATCTGACTGACCCTCTAGCAGCCTTTCCCTATCAATTACCTAAGATGACTATCCTTTTTGTTTTACCTATTTTGATAATTTTGGCTTCCTTATTCCTACCCTATTCTTATCGTCGACCAACGGCGGTGGAAAAATTAGCCATACAATCGGCAAGAGATCGACTGACACAAATTGACAATGTTTATCTTCAAGCAGATATTGACCAAACTCATAAAGAGATCAGCCGGTCTCGTATGACGAGCTTGCAAGTGGAAGAATCCTTGGGTGAACTGCAACAGAAAATCCAGCAACAGGACCAAATATTGACCAACAACCCCTCATCATCTATTAAGAATTTGATAAATAAGATCAGCGAACTGTCTGAAATGTCCGATGGTCAAATGACTCAGCTCGATAGTGTAGTACAATCCGTTATTCAGAAACACGGTCTGCAATCTGAACTTAACACACTATTGAAACAGCTGGACCTAACTGATCCAAAAAATGTGAGGAAAACAATTGGAGCATTGAAAAAGATTCAGAAAGAACAACATTCGAAGACGAAACAGAAGTTAATGGATATAGAAAAAAAGGTGGGGAAAATCCGACGAAAGGTGGCCATTGCTCGTACCGGCCCGATGGAAAGCGAAAGATCACAAAGGCAAGCCAATTCTAGTGGCAACGGAGGAACATCTGGCCATCAAACACTGGGAACACCTGAGACAAGCACAGCGTCAGATTGGGAATCCCGATCAACAGACATTACAAAAAAAAGAATAGATTCAAAAATCAAACCAAAGACGATCAACCCTACAACAGTCAAGCCCTCAACAACTCGACAGCCAAAGACAACAACCAAACTAATTTTATCAAATCGAACGGATGAATCTGCTAACGTTATTGATTCGGTTTCCGATCAATATTCGGACGTTTATTTAGGTGAATCTACAGACAGAGCCAGCGTTTCCTTTAACCAATCATATCAACAGGCACAAAAACAATATACATCCGCTATTAAACAAAATCGAATTCCCTTTCGTTATCGTCAGCAGATAGAAGATTACTTAACAGCACTGGCTCAACAGAATAACTAAGAGCATCATTTAACGGAGACCAACCGACCGCTTTGGGCCGACTGATTAGCAGCTAGTGAGATGGATAGGCTTTTAACGGCATCAGAATAAGGGCTCAGAATTGTGGAGGCATCTTGATTTCTTACTGCCTCTACAAATACTTGGTCGATGGATGGGCTAGAATCGGTTTTTTCCACCAATCTGTCGGATTCTTTGACGGTTAATCGACTTGGATTCCAATTAATGAGTTGGTCTTGATACAGAATGTCGATCACATTAGTATGCGACCAATCACCGTTATCGAAAGCCCAGTAGGTCGTTAGTGTACCAATTGCTCCGTTAGCGAAGTTAAGGGTCACTGTGTAACTGTCAGGACAGTCAATCTTGTCTAAAACTCGATTGGTTTGCAAACTAAAAACTTCGGCTACTTCGCCGATCAAATAACGCATCATGTCGATTATATGTGTAGCTTGCTCGACCAACTGACCACCTGATTTGCTCATTTGACGAATCCAAGCATTGGGGTTGCCTCTACCCGTCCCACACCAATATTTACCAATTGCAAGGCTAATAGTCTGGTCGGATAATAGTCGCTTGGCAAACTGAGTTGACCCTAAGTAACGTAATTGATAGCCTACGCATGTGATTAAACCAGCCTTTACTACGGCTTCCGACACCTGTTGAGCGATTTCCAAATTTATGGCCACGGGTTTTTCGACTAAAAAGGGCAAGCCCCGTTCAATTACATCTAGTTCAGGTTGGCCGTGAGCAAAGACGGGCAAACTGAGGTAAATGGCATCCAAGTCGTCCCGCTCCAACATTATTCGATGTTGGGTGTAAGCAGTAGCTTGATACTGTTCCGCAACCGATTTAACTCGATCTTCTTGTAGGTCACAAACCGAGACAATGCGAACACCATCCAAACCCGACAATGTGTTCATATGGCCTCTAGCATTTCCACCACAGCCAATGAATCCGACTTTTACTTCCCTCATAAATCAGATCTCCTGTTTGCCTGGTGAGACTACGCCTTTTTTCAAAATTAGATTAGCATAGAAATCGGTTTCGCCTGTTGCGACTACTGCGTAGGCAGATTTGGACCGGTTGTAGAAGGAAAAACGCTCAATCGGAGTTAGACTTACCCAATCGCCCTCTGATTTCGATAAAATCTGCAAAAATTGGTCCCAGATAGATGGTTCATCTAGCTTCGGATCAACAACCTGCATTACCACTGCGTGATCTTCAACGAAAGTATCAATTGGAAAAAATTTCATTATTGAAGACAAGAGTGTGGATAGCCTTAGCCCATCGGCTCGGATGAGTCGTTGGGCATGACTACTAGCTGGAAAATGAGCATCGGCTAGGACAATTTCGTCTCCATGCCCCATATTCATCAATGCATGCATTAGATCGGGTGAAATTGAACTAGGGATACCCTTTAGCATTTCTAACAGCCTCCAAAGTTAATAAAAATCAAGAATATACGTTTGAACCTTTGTCCTTAAATTCTTGGCTTTTTTCCTTCATACCAGTACTGATCGCTTCTTGATCCGTTAATCCTTGTTCTTCGGCAAACCGACGAATATCCTCTGTAATTTTCATTGAGCAGAAGTGTGGGCCGCACATTGAACAGAAGTGAACAGTTTTAGCTGATTCTTGGGGTAGAGTTTCGTCGTGATATTCCCTAGCTGTATCTGGATCCAGACTAAGATTGAACTGATCTTCCCATCGGAACTCAAATCGGGCTTTGGAAAGAGCGTTATCTCGTTCCTGCGCTCCTGGGTGCCCTTTGGCTAAGTCTGCAGCATGGGCAGCAATTTTATAGGCAATGACACCATCTTTTACATCTTGTCGGTTAGGTAATCCTAGATGCTCTTTTGGTGTTACGTAACATAACATGGCACAACCAAACCAGCCGATCATAGCAGCGCCAATACCACTAGTAATATGGTCGTAGCCGGGAGCAATATCGGTGGTTAGTGGACCAAGTGTATAAAAGGGAGCTTCGTCGCAAGAAGCCAATTGCTTGTCCATGTTTTCTTTGATCATATGCATTGGAACATGCCCTGGTCCCTCAATCATTACTTGGCAATCTTGATCCCAAGCGATTTTGGTTAGTTCACCAAGTGTCTCTAGCTCTGCAAACTGTGCAGCATCGTTAGCATCGGCCAGCGATCCCGGGCGTAAACCGTCCCCCAAAGAGAAAGAGACATCGTAGGTCTTCATGATTTCACAAATATCAGCAAAATGGGTATAGAGAAAGCTTTCTTTATGATGCGCTAAGCACCATTTGGCCATTATGCTACACCCCCGGGCGACCATACCCCACATTCGCCTACGGGTTACGGGGTTATATTGCAAACGCC
>CAYVHK010000027.1:0-26761 GCA_964451145.1 uncultured bacterium
CAGTGTCAATACAAGTCGTGAGCCCAAAAATAAAAAAATAATATACCGAATCTCAACTGGTATTTTCTAGACTAAATTAACCAACATGATTCCGCTCTTGGATGTCGATCTGACGTATCTATGATAGAATTTCCAGTCAGTTCTGTCTGGCTATACCTGAAAATTGTGAGCAACGATATAGTCTTCGTTTGGCGTAACACCAAGCCCTGGACTGTCTGTCACTTCAGCAACCGCTCGTTTAATAGGAACATTGATTGCAACCATATCGTCTAAGAAGACGGGAGCATTTAATTCTGGGGGGAAAACCAAATCTAAGGTTGAAAAAAGGTGAATGGAGGCCATAAAACCAATACCTGCTTCGGTCAAACCACTACCAAATAGTTCAATGGAATGGGCTTTTGCTAGATGAGCCGTCTGCCAACATTGGCGAATTCCGCCCGATTTGCAAATTTTTAATACCACAGCATCGACACATTCAAGCCGGATAATTTTAGCGAGATCATAGCTAGAAAAACAACCTTCATCAACGGCGATCGGGATATGGCTATTTTCGCGTACACGTTTTAAGCCAAGCCAATCATGGCTTGCCACCGGCTGTTCAAAGACTTTGACTGCTGATAAATGTTCAATTCGTCGAAGCAACCCTATGGCTTGCGAAGAGGTGTAACTTTGATTGGCATCGATCCAAATTTCGGCATTTTTGACAGACTCAACCACCATTTTAATCCGGTTTTCATCAACGTCTGGGTCTCCAGCAATCTTGATCTTGAAATGTCTACAGGGAGAAAGAGCCAAGGCTTGCTGAACCATATTTTCTGGCTCGTCAATACTGAGTGCATAGCAAAGTGGGATTTTGTTATGTTTTTTGCCGCCAAGCAACGTATGAATCGGTGCCCCTAGGATGCGCCCTACCAAATCGTGCAAAGCAATATCAATAGTAGCTGCCGCAAACGGATGACCGTTGCTGACCGCAGGTTTAAGTGTTTGACTTATTCGTTGATGAATCAAGTTAATTTGAAACGGGTTAACTCCCAAAAGAATCGGCTTGATATAATGTTGTATCGTTGTTGTCATAGATTCAATGGTTTCGTAACTCCAAGAGGGTAAAGCACGTTGTTCTCCCCAACCAGTAAAACCATCGTCGGTTGTAATTTTAACAAACAAGTGATTACCAGCAGATGAAGTATCACCAACAAATCCAGTCCCAATCTTGAAGGCCGTTTTGAAACCGACTTTAACCGGAAAAACTTCAACTTGGCGAATGATTGACATAGTTGCAATTAAATCAAATGAAACAAATTTCAGGCTTTAAAACTGACACCCAATGTAACATAGTTTGTGATATGATTCAAATATGCACAATTTTTTCTTATTATCTCAGGGCGCAATCTTAATTCTGTTATTTATACTAATGCCAATTAATGGACTAAGTCAACAGGCAATTGAGAAGGAATTTGGAAAAATCTTAACGTTGTCCGATAATGAAAAACGAATGGTGGAAACAAATGAGCCATATACCTACGATAATTATGCAGCTTTTGCTCTGTTGGCTTCTGGTGTTCCACCAAGAGAAATAACAAAATTGAAACGGAGCATCGATAGTATTGCTCGTGACCTTTCCGCGGTTATAGAAACTCAGAAAATACCAAATCAAACAACAGAGCAAGCAGAGTATATTCTCCAGTGGCTGCATTCTCGATTTTTTCGCCGTTACAAAGCTAACCAAACACGTATTGACATTAGCTTGCAAAACAGGGATTTTAATTGCGTTTCGTCCTCAGTTCTCTATGCTATCATCTGCCGTAAATTCAGCATTAATATTACCGGGGTTATCGTCAAAGATCATGCTTTTTCCCAACTCAAACTTCCAACCAAGAAAATAGATATCGAAACAACCATCCAATATGGTTTTAACCCGTCTGCTCGAAAGGACATCTTAGATCAATTTGGCCGTCTGACTGGATTTGCCTATGTGCCTCAACGTGACTATCAAGCACGATCAGAAATTAGTGACAAGCAAATGGTAGCTCTGATTTGCTCAAACCGCTACAAAACACTGAGCGACCAAAAACGACATGTTGAAGCAGCTAAGGTGTTGTATCTTGGCTGGTTATTAGCAGGAGACTTGCCAAGAAACACAAATTCTTGGGAAAGTGGTTTATCTAACTACATAATATCGCTTGATCATGCTAAGCGATATTCGGATGCACTATTTGTAATTGAACAATGCTTAAAGCTGTTTCCATCTATGAAACAACCGAGGCAATTACAATATAACGTTTATGTTAATTGGAGTTATCACTTACTTAAATCGAAGCAGTTTGGACAGGGAATTCAGGTTGTTCAAACCGGTTTACAAAAATATCCAAAAGACCAGCGGTTAAAACAGAATTTACGGGCCGCATATATTGACCAAATCCAAATGGCCCTCAAAAAGAGACAATTTAGCCAAGCCGAAAAGTCAGTGAAAAAAGCCAAGTTGGTCCTCCCTCGAGAGGAAGTCTTTGATAAATTGAGTGTGAATATCACTATTGAATCAACAAAAAACCTACCACGAGAAAAAACAGTTCGGGTTTTTCAACAGGCCCTGAAGAATAAACCGAATGAAAAAATCTTGCTAGATGCGTTTGCATTTGTTTATATTGATCCTGCTCAGAAGCTAGCTAATCAACGTCAATTTCTACCAGCTATTGAGTTACTAGATCAAGGGCAGGAAGTGTTACCAAATCCCCATAAAGTGTTGGAGGCAAAAGCTTTAATCTACAATAATTGGTCTTTAGAGTTAGCAAAATTGAAGAAGTTTGAACCAGCAATACAAATCCTCGAAAATGGCTTAAAGATTAAGCCAACAGATCAGACATTACTCAATAATTGGGATGCTATTATGTTAGATTGGGCTAATTTTTGCTTCAATAAAAGTCAATTAACTCAGGCTGGGCAAATTATAAATAATGGAATTCGTCAATCCAAAAATAATGGTCGGAAGTTTGAAAATGTCGCTGAAGCCCACTATAATGACCAAGCTGTTAAGTTACTAAATTCTGGAAAAACAAAAGAAGGAATTGAATATTTAGAATCAGGATTGAAACTAGTTCCAAAGAGTTCAGTGTTAAGAAGAAATCTGATTTTAGCTCGTCAGCAGAAAGTCCCTAATTGACGAAAACGAGTATGTTGTGCTAACATTTCTCCGTTGTTACTGACCCTTCTAGACTTAAAATTATGCCAAGCCCAAATGTTCTAGTTCTTCGTACTGCTGGCACCAACTGCGATTACGAAACCGATTATGCTTTTCAGATCGCAGGTGCTAAGACCGATTTAGTTCATATTAGTCAACTAATCTCGAAACGAATATCCCTAGCAGACTACCAAATTTTAGCTATTCCAGGTGGTTTTTCTTATGGAGACGATATTGCCGCTGGTATTCTATTAGCCAACGAAATCCGTTATAAACTAATGGATTCAATCGCTGATTTTGTCAACAGTAATGGTTTAATAATCGGCATTTGCAATGGTTTTCAGGTTTTAGTCCGATCCGGTCTTTTGCCACAGGTTAACTCATCCAATCAAGAAGCCTCACTTACCAGCAATGCTTCCGCTAAGTTTGAGTGCCGATGGACAAAATTACAAATTGATCAAAGTAGATGTGTCTTCACAACAAATTTACCCCAAAAAATTTATTTGCCAGTGGCTCACGCTGAAGGTCGATTTATAGCTTCCAATGAAATCATTGATCAGCTAGAATCTAATGGACAAGTGGTTTTTCGTTATACTTCCTCCGATTACCCTGAAAACCCAAATGGCTCAGAACGAAATATCGCTGGCGTGTGCGATCCAACTGGACGAATTCTGGGTTTAATGCCTCATCCTGAACGTTATTTGAATCGCTATAATCACCCTCGTTGGACACGTGAAAACTTGCCTGAAGAAGGGGACGGTCTTGTCATTTTTCGCAATGCGGTGAATTATGTTTCCGCATGACCAGCATGAAATCATTACTGCAATAAAAACAGGCAGCCGGTTTTTAGCCGAACAACAGCTTTCGGATGGTAGGTTCGAAGGGCGTTTATCGTCTATGACATTTCCTACCTGTGCCTTGGCTTGGGTGCAAATAACACAGGGTAAAAAGGTAAATCGGTCTTTAATTGATTGGTTGGAAAAGCAAAAATTAACTGGTGATCTGTGGTCTTTGGATACTTCAAGAATCCCCAGTCCCAATGCCACTGATTTTGCCCAGCTAATTTTGTCACAAACAACTCCGAAAATAGTTCCCTCGAATACACCTCAACTGGGTCTTATAAAACTAGCATATGCTCATCTTAACCAGCTGAGTTGGTCCAAGGTAACACCACCACCAGTAGCCATTTTTATTATTCGTGCTATCACGGCTTTATTTCCGAAACTAACCAAGTGGATAAAGCCACCACGGCATCTACTGCCCAACGCTGATTTTTTTTATTCGTCGGACTTTAAAAGGCTTTTTGTGGCAGAACAACAAACACTTGTGCCATGTATGGTATTAATCGAAATACATACTAAAAATCGACGTCAAGTGATTGCAGAACTACTGGATTGGATGTTTAATTGTAGGCTAGCTGATGGTAGTTGGTTTCGTGTCAATTATATTACAGCCTTATCGTCATTGGCAATGATGGAAGTAAAAAAGCAGTTTCCTGAATTAGTAGAAGATAACTACATCAAGACTGCTGTTAATTGGCTTGAACAAACACAAAATCTGGATGGAGGTTGCCGGGAAGCACTCAATCTGAATGTCTGGGATACAGCTTTATCCACAATAACTATGATGTATTTGGGGATTGAAAACAATCTGAACAAACAGATAAAAGCGGCTTCCAATTGGATTATGAAACAGCAATCAAGTGATGGCGGTTGGGCATTTTCGGGCTTGGCTGAGTCTGAAGCTGATAGTCCTAAGAGTCAAATTTTATCTGACGGCGACGATACGGCCCTTTCTACGTTAGCACTAATTTTGTCTCCGGATGTGAAGGAAAACGAGCAAAATGAATCAATTCAAAGAGGTGTTAACTGGCTCATTAAAAATCAATCATCGGATGGTAGTTGGTCGACGTATGTACCAGGCCAAGGGGATATAGGTTGTGTATCTATTACAGCTCATGCTATTGAAACTCTTTTGGCTTTTGGTGGTTGCCAATCTCAAGTTGACCGAGGTGTTGAATGGTTACGACGAGCTATTACACCCGAAGGATACTGGTCTGATTTATGGTTGTCTAAGCTGACTTACGGTACTGCCTGTGCCATAATCGCCTTGGCCAAAACTGAATATGCTGATTGTGCCGAAGTTCAAAAAGGTAGGGATTGGTTGGAATCTACTCAAAAAGACGATGGTGGTTGGGGTGAAGACATGTTCGGTCAAGCAGCCGAAAGCACCATTGAACAAACGGCTTGGTCTACTTACGCCTTACTCCAAACGACTGAGGTAAAATTAACTAACCCATCTGTAGCAAAAGGCTTACGTTTTCTACTCGACCGGCAAAATTCCGATGGATCTTGGCCAACCAGTTGTGTTGGTATCTATTGGGAGATAATTGGTGGTTACGAAGACCCAATTTACTCTTCTGTTTTTCCTTTACTAGCACTCAATTCCTATATTCAAAAGGCTGGATAATTGGATATGAATCAGCATTCGACTATTGATGCAAAGCATCTAGAGCAAATTCTAACTCGTCAAATCAAAGGTGAGGTACTCTTTGATGATTACTCTAAAGCTCTATATAGTACCGATGCAAGTCTCTATCAAATTAAGCCTATTGGCGTAGTTATTCCACGTGAAAAGGCCGATGTGCTAAAGACAGTAGAAATTTGCTATGAGAACCGTATACCAATTCTGCCACGCGGTGGTGGAACTAGTTTAGCAGGGCAGACTGTTGGTCAAGCAATAGTAATTGACTTTTCCAAATATATGAACCGAATTATTGAAATTAATGTAGAAGAACATTGGGCTAAGGTCGAACCGGGTATTGTTCTAGATGAACTTAACGCGCAACTTAAACCACACGGCTTGATGTATGCTCCAGATGTAGCAACCAGTAACAGGGCCAATGTTGGTGGAACGATAGGCAATAATTCAGCGGGTTCACATTCTGTCATTTACGGAAAAACGATCGATCATGTGATGGAACTAGAACTAATTTTGTCTAATGGTGATCAAATGATGGCTAAACCAATGACACAAGACCAAGTCGAGGAAAAGAAGTCTGGCCAAACACTTGAAGCTAAAATCTACCGTCAAGTTTGTCAAATCGCTTCTGATCACCAGGATCTAATTCGGCAACGCTTCCCCCGAATTTTACGAAGGGTATCTGGTTATAATTTAGATGAATTCGTTGTTGACGCTGGTTCCAAAGAAGTTACACCATATCGCCGTGACGGTGGGAATGACAAATATTCGTTCAATTTATCCAAAATTATTGTTGGTTCAGAAGGTACACTAGCAACCGTTACCGAAGCTAAGGTTAATCTAGTATCTACACCTAAAATGACAGCTTTAAATGTAATCCACTTTGAAACTTTAATCGAATCAATGGAAGCGATTGCTCCGATCTTAGAATGTCAACCAACCGCCATTGAATTGATCGATGATACTATTATCAATATGACCAAAGATTCCCCAGCTTTTTCAAAAGCTACTAATTTCATTCAAAACGATGCGAAAGGAAATGGGCCAGGTGCAATTCTAGCTGTTGAATTTTATGGCCAAACGTTTGAAGAGTTAGCTAACCAACTTGATAACCTTGAAAGTAGAATGAAATCAAAAGATTTGGGTTATGCTTTTGTTCGTTGTATAACGCCAGAAGAAAAATCAAATGTGTGGGAAACTCGAAAGGCTGGCCTTGGTCTACTAATGGGTATGACTGGAGACCATAAACCCGTTGGTTTTGTGGAAGATGCAGCTGTTCGAATTGAAGATTTGCCTGAATATGTGCGTCGATTTTCTGACATCATCGCTGCTCATAACACAACTGCAGCTTACTATGCTCATGCAAGTGTGGGTCTACTACATAATCGGCCAGTCATCAACCTAAAGTCTGAGTCTGACATTCAAAAGATGCATTCTATCGCAAAACAAGTTAAAGACTTGCTTGTGGATTTAGATGGAGCTATCAGTGGAGAACATGGGGATGGCTTGGTTAGAAGTGAGTGGGTTAGATCCATGTTTGGTTCCGAAATCTACCAAGCTTTCCGTCAAATTAAACAAGCCTTCGATCCTATGAATATTATGAATCCGGGGAAAATTGTTGATGCTCCACCGATGACCGAAAATCTTCGTTTCGGAGATAAATACAATACAATTAAAATTGACACATATTTCGATTTCTCTAATCAAGGAGGGTTCAACCGAGCTATTGAGATGTGCAATGGAGTGGCAGCATGTCGTAAAACGCTAACGGGAACTATGTGTCCATCATATATCGGTACGAGAGAAGAAAAACACTCGACACGCGGTCGGGCCAACGCTCTGCGACATGTTATTTCAGGATCTTTGCCTCAGGAAGACTTTAAAAGCAAAGAACTGTATGATGTCTTAGATCTTTGCTTGGAATGTAAAGCCTGCAAATCTGAGTGTCCATCACATGTCGACATGGCAAAAATCAAATACGAATTTTTAGCTCAGTACTATGATCAGCATGGTTTGCCAGTTCGTAACCGCTTGTTCGGAAGCATTGCTGATTTGAGCGAAATTGGTTCAAAAATGGCCCCAATTTCTAATTGGATGATGAATTTCTCAGTTTCAAAATGGATGATGGAGAAATTTTTCGGAATCGACCGTCGTCGATCTTTACCAAGTTTTTCAAGAGTTACTTTTGTCCAATGGTTCAATCAGCGTCGCTCTTCCCCAGAAGGTAATCGCCCAAAAGTTGTTTTTTTTTACGATACTTTTACGAACTACAACTATCCCCAAGTCGGACAATCGGTAGTGGAAATATTAGAATCTGCTGGTTTTGATGTCATTTTGCCACCTAAACGCTGTTGTGGACGACCAATGATTTCCAAAGGAATGTTAAGCGAAGCAATACAAAACGCCCGCTACAACATTAGTTGGCTATTACCCTATGCTCAACAGGGGATTCCAATTGTCGGATGCGAACCTAGTTGTATTTCCGCCTTAACAGACGACTACGTTGATTTGCTTCCAGGTGATGATTCTAGACTAGTAGCTAATCACACCGTAATGATCGAAGAATTACTCTTAAAAGAAAAAGAGCGACTCAAGTTTTCAAGCCAAAGTCAAAAAATTTTATTACATGGGCATTGCCATCAAAAAGCTTTAGTTGGCATACAACCATCCTTGGAAGTTCTTAATCTTCCTATTAACTATACTGCTGAAACCATAGATTCCAGTTGCTGTGGCATGGCGGGTTCATTTGGTTACGAGAAGGAGCACTACGATTTATCAATGAAAATTGGCAAGTCACGTTTAATAGAAACAATACAATCCCATTTAGACAGTTCTCCAAACAACCTTCAAGTGGCAATTTCGGGGACCTCTTGTCGAGAACAAATTAAACATAGTACAGGCCAAGAACCCAAGCATTTGATCGAATTATTGAATGAAGCAATCATTCCCTCTTAAGTACCCTTAAGTAACTTTCTTTATTTTTCTGAAAAAAACCTCCTTAGTTGAAATACTTACTTCGGGGTCGCAATTTGTGCCCAAGCTAATAAATCTCACCAAAAACTCGATTGGAGTTGCATTGGATTTTTAAATAGGTGCGCACTTTGAGCTAGTATGTATACCAATTTACCCATTTTCGGTTCAATTCAATCATAATAACTGTGTGTCCAAGAAATCCACTTTGGGTTCATGCATCTCCAATCTAAGCCAATTTTATATCCGACACCAATTTTATCTCACGGTTTAAGAAATAAGAACCAGCGTAGATAAAAACTAATCGCAAATACTTTTCAAAGTTTAAGTAAGACCAATTAGATAGTACTGATTTCTGCCATTCGATATTATTACCGACCGCTTTCGGTTGCCATCTCTGAACCCAATCAATGTAGTTGTTTTTGGCACTGCCGGTAAAATCGAAATGAATAGATAACCACTGTTTCGAACTAAACAAAAACTTGGCTCGTAAGTAGATAGTCGCAACCTCACACTGTTGTGGATTTTTTCGTCCAAAGTCTAGATAAATTACTCACTAATGGTAATTTCGTTTTGGTTGATAAACAAATTCATTGAGTGGATCAACTACGTTTTTGATTGTTTACTGGTTTAGACTACCAAATATATTAGGGTGGTAAAGGTTGAGCTATAGAAAACGACCAACACAGGATTAATAAGAACAGGCATAACCATTCCAGCCGATAGTCTATTGACGCTAAATTGGCAGACTGATATACTCGGCAGTAATGAATTCTGTTTGCCAAAAACAACAGGGTGTCACTCTCAAATCGTTGGTGGTCGCCTCTCTGCTAATCCCAATCAACTGTTACTGGGTAATCGAGATGGAGGTGATCCGATATTCTGGGCATCCAGTTACAATCTCACTGTTCTTCAACGTCATTTTTAGTCTGTTTATCATCATTGGACTAAACCAACTATTCCGCAAAATCTCTCCTAAACTACCCTTAACAGCTAATGAACTAGTGATCGTCTATTTAATGATGTCGATTGCCTCAGGCATTGCGGGTCATGATATGCTAGAGATTCTGGTGCCGATGCTGGGACATGCTCACTACTTTGCCACAGCTGAAAATGAGTGGCGAGAGTTATTTCTCCCTTTTTTGCCGGATTGGCTAACCATAAACGATAGTAAATTGTTTTACGGATACTATCAAGGAGAAGCGAACCTTTACACACTTTATCATCTTCAGAAATGGGCTGAGCCGGTGCTTTGGTGGACACTATTTATTTTTATGCTTAGCCTTGGTATGTTTTGTCTCAATGTGATGGTACGCAAACGTTGGATTGAACACGAAAAACTGAGTTACCCCATTATTCAACTACCGATGGCGATGAGTTATGCTTATCATTCCAACTTTTTCCACAACCGGTTT
This sequence comes from uncultured bacterium, assembly GCA_964451145.1. Classification (GTDB taxonomy): domain Bacteria; phylum Poribacteria; class WGA-4E; order WGA-4E; family UBA9662; genus TMED15. Next base: position 10,042 of record CAYVHK010000027.1, read on the forward strand.
ATGTGGATCGGCTTTGCAGTTTCTGGTGGATTAGTCTTGCTGAACGGCCTTCATTTCATTTTTCCGGTGGTACCAGAGCTTAGAACCAGAATCCGTCACTTCGAAATTTTTACTGATTCACCCTGGAACGCAATGGGGCAACTTCCGTTTTCGCTTTATCCTTTTGCTATTGGTCTTGGTTTTTTCATTCCCTTAGATTTGTCTTTTTCATGTTGGTTTTTTTTCCTCTTCTGGCGAATGATGCGGGTAGTTGGCGCAACTCTGGGTTTACGAAGTCTACCCCAATTCCCCTACATGAACGAGCAAGCTTCTGGCGGTTATGTAGCGTTGTGTGTGATTGCTATTTGGGCCAGTCGCAAACATCTTTGGCAAGTGTTCCATTCTGCGTTCTTTCATAACAAAGAATCAAACCAAACAGATGAACCGATCTCCTACCGTACATCCGTTTTTGGCTTTACTTTGACAATGGCTTTCATGGTTTTTTTCTGTTTGAAAGGTGGAGGCTCACTCAGTATTAGTATAGTCTTTTTTATGTTTTATTTTGCTATATCTTTAGCTATTACCCGAATGCGAGCTGAGCTAGGTACACCAGTTCATGATTTGCATTATTCTGGACCTGACGAAATTTTAACCCGTTCTTTAGGAACTCGATATATTGGTCGAGGTAATCTGATTATGTTTTCCATGTTTTGGTTTATCAATCGAGCCTATAGAAGCCACCAGATGCCTCACCAATTGGAAGGGTTAAAAATTGCTGATCGTTTCAAAATGAATACCAATCGACTTATTTTTGCTTTCATGTTAGCCTCATTGTTAGGTACGCTATCGGGTTTTTGGTCCTTAATCGACCGAGGCTATCAAATTGGTATGGAAGCCCGCGCCTATTGGCCATCTCTAAGTGCTTTCGGTGTTGAACCATACCGACGCTTGACACAATGGATAAATGTACCTACCGAGCCATTATTTGCTGAAACTAGTTTTATGGGTCTTGGTTTTATCTTAACTCTATTACTTATGTTCCTTCGAATGAAGTTTGTTTGGTGGCCTTTCCATCCAGCGGGCTTCGCCATTTCGACGAGTTGGGGTATGAATGTAACTTGGAGCTGCTTGTTTATGAGTTGGCTCATCAAAGGAATAGTGCTAAAACATGGTGGGATTGGTCTACACCGAAAACTTGAACCCTTCTTTCTAGGTTTGATTCTCGGTGAGTTCGTTTGTGGTAGTTTGTGGACAATTATCGGCATTATTGCGGGTATTCCGACTTATGGTTTTTGGGTCTGATCTTACTTTACGCGTAATTGAATTACGGTTGACATATTAAACGAGGTAAGGTATCTTAGTAAAGTTTTGCTCTATTTTGTCCAAATACTATGATTATGTTTGAAAGTTTAACTGAAAAGCTCCAAAACACTTTTAAGAGGTTAAGTGGTCAGGGAAAGCTGACCGAAAAGAACATCTCCGATGCGTTGCGTGAAGTGCGCTTAGCATTGCTAGAAGCGGACGTTAACTTTAAAGTTGTTAAAACTTTTATCAACGACGTCAAAACTCGTTCCTTGGGTAAAGAAGTCTTGGGGAGTCTAACCCCAGAACTACAGATTGCTAAAGTCATTGGAGATGAACTAACCAAGCTGATGGGCGAAGAAGCAACCAAGATCGAACTGTCGAGTAATGGTCCCACGGTTATTTTAATGGTAGGCTTGCAAGGTTCTGGCAAAACAACCACATCAGGCAAGTTAGCCGATAAGTTTAAAAAAGAAGGGCGGAACCCGTTGCTGGTGGCAGCAGACATTTACCGCCCAGCGGCCATTAAACAATTGCAGGTAGTCGGTAAGCAGATTGATGTTCCAGTATTTAGCATGGGAACAGAGACTTCTCCCGTACAAATCGCCGAATCTTCCATCCAGGAAGCTTCCAGCAGAGGCCATAACCTTGTCATTATTGATACTGCAGGCCGACTGCATATTGACCAAAGGCTGATGGGCGAGCTTAAAGGGATCAAAGCTGCGGTAAAAACAAACGAAATACTTTTGGTTGTTGATTCTATGACTGGTCAGGATGCTGTCAACGTTTCTGATCACTTCAATCAGGAACTTGGCATCAGTGGTGTAATTCTGACCAAGATGGATGGTGATGCTAGAGGTGGTGCAGCACTCTCAATTCGTAGTGTTACGGACAAACCAATAAAATTCGTGAGCACAGGAGAAAAAATTGAGTCGAGTTCCTTAGAAGCCTTTCATCCTGACCGTATTGCTTCTCGGATCCTCGGACAAGGCGATTTCAAGACCTTGTTAGAACGCGCTGAAGCGACCTTCTCTGAAGACCAAGCTAAAGATTTGGAAAAGAAACTGGCGACAAAACAAGGATTAGATTTTAACGATTTGCTTATGCAGTTGGAACAACTCAAAAAGATGGGGCCACTAGACCAAATCATGGATATGATTCCTGGCATGGGTAATGCCGTTCCCAAAGGTTTTCAACCGGATGAAGATCAACTGAAATATGTGAAAGCCATTATTCAGTCCATGACTAGCCAAGAACGACACGATTATCGCTTGCTCAGTAGGTCTCGGCGGTTGCGCATTGCCAACGGTAGTGGAACTACAGTCCTTCAAGTTAATCTACTAGTCGATCAATTGAAATTTCTAAACCGCATGACCCAGCAAGCCACTGGCATTTCAGGAATGATGCCCGGTGTCGGTGGTAAAACTGGAAAAATTAAAACGAAGCGAATGCGGGTTAGTGCTCGAACACGCCGGAAACGTCGCCGACGCTAATCCTTCAATCAAAATTAAATGGCATCTTAAAAGCGAGGAATTACTGTTGGCAGTCAGAATTAGATTACAACGACATGGTCGAAAAAGAAACGCATTTTACCGGGTAGTAGCCGCGGATGCCAGAAGCCAAAGAGACGGGGCTTTTCTGGAGGCGTTGGGCTATTATGATCCTATGACAGAACCGGCAAATATCAAAATTGATGCAGAAAAAGCCCTAAAATGGCTTAAAACTGGTGCACAACCCAGTGATACAGCCAAAAGTCTTTTAACAAAGGTTGGTGTTTGGGAACAATTTGTAAACCCTGATGTATCTTATAAAGCGGAGTTAACCGACGAAATGGAGCTCAGCGAAGAAGAATAGGAAACGGCTCAATTAGCGGTCAACACACTTAGGAAATCGATCACTATGACTCTCTTCGTTAAACGGCCGGTGATTCTAAAGAATATTGTGACCGAAGAGTTTAAGGAACAACTCATCAATGAGTTGACCCAAGCACTAAATCAAGTCGACCGATGGTTTGAACAGGAAGATTTTCGAAGCCGTCGTTTAATTGCCGAAGCTGAAAGGCAAGGGACTTCCGATCAGGTACGAAAAGAGTTGAATTTGGAGCGAGATCAACAAGGACAAGTTCGTCTAAATCTGAAACGGAAATTGGACGAAGTTTCTCAACTAACTATCGATAGCGTTTTTATTAGCGGAACTTATGACGCTCCAGTCAAAATTGAAGTTGGAGACGATATTCAGTCCAAATTATCGCAAGCGGAGATTATTGTCAAAGATGGTGTTGTGGTACAAGTGATACAGTAAGTTGTTGGTTTGTTTAGTACAAGTGGCGTTAGTCCTATGAAGATCGACGTGATCAGTCTTTTTCCGCAGATGGTACAACCAGTGTTGGAACACGGTATTCTAAAGCGGGCGATTAGTCGTGAATTGTTAAGTGTACACTTGCATCAACTGCGTGACTTTACTACCGATCGTCATCGGACTGTTGATGATTATCCCTATGGTGGTGGATCGGGCATGATCTTAAAGCCTGATCCAATCTTCAAAGCCGTTAAAGCTTTGCATCCACAAATCAATACTAGGGTTATCTTTTTTACCCCTCAGGGCCAGCGATTAGATCAACGCTTAGTCGAGGTTTTATCGTTAAAAGAACACCTAATCTTGATTTGTGGTCGTTACAAAGGAGTTGATGAAAGGGTTCGCATTAAATTGGTGACAGACGAAATTTCGGTTGGCGATTATGTTCTTAGTGGTGGTGAAGTTGCGGCTCAAGTGTTGATTGATGCAATTGGTCGTGTGTTGCCCAGTGCTATTGGCGACTACCAATCGGCGCAGGACGATTCGTTTAGCCAAGATTTATTAGATCATCCACATTATACACGGCCATTGAAATTTGAGGGGATGCAAGTGCCGGACATTTTACTCAGTGGTCATCATCAGAAGATTCAACAGTGGCGCTACCAGCAGTCTTTGATTCGAACGACCCAGCGTCGTCCTGATTTAGCACAAGCTCACGAAGCGGAAACCGATCAGATATATCTAGATAATTAAGTTTGGACGAACGAAATCTCTCAACAACCAGTTTTAGAAGGAAAAAAAGCTTAAGAGGAAGGAGAAAATTATGGATCTTGTTAACATTGTGGAGCAAGAACAATTAAAAAAAGATATTCCCAATTTTCAACCAGGGGATACAATTCGGGTCAATACCCGTATACGGGAAGGTCAAAAAGAACGAATCCAAGCTTACGAAGGAACTGTCATCAAGCGATTGGATCGTGGAATTAGATCGACCTTTACTGTTCGCCGTTTAGCTTATGGCACAGGTAGCGAGCGCACCTTCCCTCTCCATTCTCCTAACATTCAGAGTATTACCGTTGTAAGACGAGGTGTCGTACGACGAGCTAAGCTGTACTATTTGCGGGATCGAACTGGACGTTCTGCTCGAATCCGAGAACCACAGGACCGCTAAGCGTCTTTACGACAATAAAAATCAAACTGTATAACAACAAACTAAAATTCGAACGAGAACTAAATCAGCAAGGTTACCAGTGTGTTGCTGGCGTAGATGAGGCAGGACGGGGTTCATTAGCCGGTCCTGTAGTAGCTGCTAGTGTTGCATTGCCAGTTGGATTACAAATTGCCAATCTGACTGATTCCAAAAAAAAATCGGCTTCTGTGCGTGACAAGTTGTATGATCAAATTTATAGCTCAGGAGCTTCCATTGGCATTGGACAAGCCTCAGCTACTGAAATTGACAACCTGAACATATTAGAAGCTACTATGTTGGCTATGCAACGTGCGGTATTAGCAACTAACCCAACGCCCGATTATGTACTTGTTGATGGCAACCGATTGCCAGAACTGATTTTACCATCGAGAGCTTTAGTGAAAGGCGATGTTTGTTGCCATTCAATTTCAGCGGCTTCCATAATTGCTAAGGTGTTTCGGGATCGACTGATGTCGAAATTGGATCAACAATTTCCCAACTACGGGTTTAATCAACATAAAGGTTATGGCACACAGCAACACCGACAAGCCATTTCGATCTACGGGCCATCAGCTTGCCATCGCCAAAGCTTCAAGCTGACTTCAATTACTGAGACTCAGTAATAATGCAATATTACTAATCAACCGAATTTTTTCATTGGCTTCAGTCTCTTTTAATTCCTCACAATATCAGAAAGGACTGGTAAGTGTTTTACCCAAGGATTAGTAAGAAGACAGGCAAGAACGCCTGTCAATTAACTTTTTATTGGACATAAGCCCCTCAACTGGAACAACAACCAACCCCAAAAGTACAAGGCATTATACTGGTAAAATTTAGAGAATTTCTTTTAGCAAGGATTCCCGTGTTGGATGGCGTAGCTTTCGTAGCGCTTCATCTTCAATTTGCCGCACACGCTCTCGGCTAATACCCAATCGGCGACCGATTTCAGCTAATGTATACTCACTACCATCTTTCAACCCATACCGGAGTTGAATGACCAATTTTTCTCTTTCTGTCAGTGTGTTAAGTACCCGTTCTAAAGACTCCTTATCAGCATTGACCAAGAGCTCATCTTCTGGTGAAGACTGGTCTTCATCTGCTAGTAGATCAGAAATAGTAGCATCTGGAGAAGCTTCGCTTAACGGTGAATCTAACGAAACGGTGCGCCGAGTACTCTGGACGATTTCGGTCAACCTGTCCACATCTATATTACCCAGTCGATCAGCAATCTCTTCATTAGTTGGCTCACGTTCCAACTCACGTGCTAGTTTAGCACGAGTCGCTTCAATTGTTCGACGTGTTTCACCAACATAGCAAGGAATGCGGATAGTCTGGCTCTGTTGGTCTAACGCACGCTTGATAGCCTGCATAATCCACCAAGTTGCATAGGTGCTAAAACGAAAACCACGAGACAAATCGAACTTTTCCACAGCCTTCATCAGACCAATACTACCTTCTTGCATCAGATCTAAAAAGGTCAGAGCTGATTTGCTATGATTATGTTGTTTCGCAATACTAGCGACCAGCAGAAGGTTAGCTTGGACGATTGAGTTCTTAGTTTCCTGAACATAGCTGACTGCACGATTCAATTCTACCCATAACTTTTCCAATACTATTTCGCTTATAAAATCATCTTCAATTTCATCAACATCTTCCAGTACTTGAAAACTTGGTGCAAAATTCCCATAGACACGTATCTTGTAATCCCGAATTTCCTGTTTCATGTTATCAATAACAATAGAAATATTCATTGGAGTCCACCAAGCCTCGACTCCAGTGAGACCATCCTTATTACAACGTCTCCGGTTGATCTTGGGTTTGGATCCTTCTAAAATCGAAGTGGGAAAGCATTCTAATAACCGAGTGACATCTTTCCGCTGACTTCCAAATTCTGCAAATAACTCTTTTTCTATTTTTGGTGTTAATAAGGGAGTTTTAGCAATCTCTTGAAGATAAGAGAAAGCCTCGTCCTTCGAGGCCTCACTGCTATCCCCGCTACGTTTGAAACTAGTAATCAATTGGCCCTCGCTCGTTAAATCAGTTGGCGCTGACAATGGGGCAAAGTCACCATCATCTTCCTTGCCATTGAAATTTTCGTTATGTTCATCCTTGTTAAAGGGTTCTTTGTCCATCAGGTCTACGTCCTCCAGAATTTCCTTCGTTGTCCAGTAATTTTCCCTCGTCAGATGAGGAGGGGATATTCTATAATCAGTAACCTAGGCACCCAAGCTACCAGAATAACCCGCAAGCATTCGGATTGGATCTAGATTGTTTGATCAATTTTAAAAACCATTTCCACCACCGTTAAACAGACGAACTCAAACTGAGCTGGGTTTACTTAAGGTTCGATTTTTTTTCTTTATTATCAAAATAGACAAAAAACGTTTTTTATGAATTGGCAAAAATGGCGAACACTTTTTCCCGTTACCGAGCAATACATTTATCTAAATCATGCCGGCGTAGCTCCAATTTCTCTTCGCACCAAAAATGCGATGAATGCTTTCCTTGCTCACACAACACATCATGGTTTCGAAAAAATTTCCCCCTGGACAAACGAAATTAAATTATGTCGTCAATTAGCTGCCCAACTTATTGGTGCTACCACCAGCGAAATTGCATTCACAAAGAATACGACACAAGGTCTTATTTTAGCTGCAAACGGTATTCGTTGGAAAAGGGGAGACAATATCATCATCACTAAAGCAGAATTCCCCGCTAACGTTTATCCTTGGTGGAATCTTAAAGATCTAGGGGTTGAAACACGAATAGTACCCGAAATAAACGGTCGCATCTTTGTCGATGACATCAAATCGGCTATTGACAACAACACACGTGGAATTTCTATTAGCCACGTTGGTTTTGCCTCTGGATTCCGAAACGACTTGTGTCACATTGGTCAGATTTGCAAATCCCGAAACATTTGGTTCATCGTTGACGCCATACAGAGTTTAGGGGTATTGGCATTAGATGTCAAGGATTGTCATATTGATATCTTGGTGGCAGATGGACACAAATGGTTATTAGCTCCAGAAGGAGCAGCAATTTTTTATTGCAACCAAAAAAAAATTGACCAACTACGTAATATCAATGTTGGTTGGGCTAGTGTCGTTGACGAATACGATTTTTTGAACCTTGATTTGATTCAAAAACCCAATGCTGCTCGCTTTGAAGAAGGCTCCCACAATACTGTTGGTATTTGTGGGCTAAAAGTGGCTTTGGATTTACTTTTAGAAATTGGTATTGATCAAATTGAGACCCGCGTTCTCAACTTGACCGATCATCTAATTAATCGTCTGAAAGCAAAAGACTACAGAATTTTTAGCCCACACAATTATCGTTCAGAAAGATCAGGAATTGTTGTATTCCAGACCGATCGTTTTTCAACAGATGATCTTCACCAAGTGTTAGTACAACATCAGGTCGCTTGTACTAATCGTGGGGGAATGCTTCGGCTAGCTCCTCACTTCTACAACACTTACCAAGAACTCGATTTTGTAGTTGATATACTGCCCTGAATGAATATCAATTGATAATTAGGTGAATTTCGATACGGTTATTCTTTTGCTGTGCCAACTGTCGTATTTCTGAACCCTTCGGTCTTTCTCTATAAACGTTTAAATTACCTTTGCGAATGTGATAAGTTTTTCCGTCAGCTTCGTCTTTGAGATGCCAAGTATTTTCTCTTAGGCTTGTAACTTTAATTGTATCCGAAACGTCGACCTGTCTCCGGGCGAAAGCACGTTCAATATTTTTCAAGTATTTCTTCCGATTTTCCTGAGCCTGTATTTCTTTTTTATTTCTACCTTTTCTACTTGGCGTGTTAGCTAAATACTGAATTTGGTAGAAAAAATCGTCTGTACGTGGATCGATTCCGAAATGGAAATCATTATCTTCACCGTCGCTTACGACCGAGATCGACAATTGCTCTAATTCCTCCAACCTAACAGAGTAAGTATGGGAATCATCCTCAATTTTCCATTCACTTCGTCTCTGAAGAATCGAATATTTACGATTATGTTTATCTTTGCGATAGTATTGATGAGGACTGTCTTTTTTAATTTCAAAGCTAGACGCTAGTTGAGTACCGTTCTGTATCTTGGTTGAAAATATGTTACGCAAATCAATTTGATCCTTGGTACGTACTACTCCTGACTGTTTAGATTGATGAATATCTTCTAATTTATCGGCCCAATCAGGTGGCAAACTAAATAAAAAATCATCATTTTCCAACACGCGCGGCCAACGGTCAGCACAAGCCACAATTGTCATTTTATTAACTAATTCCTGAGGAAATCCTTCTATACTAGCAAGATAATTACGGACGTTATAAGCCCGAAAAAAGGTGGACTCCCATTTGGTACGAAAATAAGGTGTAGGATCCCACGGCCTACCATCAGTATGCGCCTCTATTCGCACCTGCGCAAAAGTTTGGTCTAGAATTTGAATAAAGGGGTTAATTTTGACGGTGTTTTTAGGAGGAACTACTAAATGTTTAGCAATTTCTAAGAGAAGCTTTTCAGCATCTGCCGTTAAGTGGGCATTACCAATATTAAAGAGTTCAACTTTACTAACATCAGCCTCATCAAGTTTTAAAGACTTTAAATTGATATTGCTAATGATAATCTGAATTTTATCAGTGTGTTTTTCAACTGTGATATTGTTGTTATCACTCCCCAACATTTCCAGATTTTTTAAAAATTCCTGTCGAGCAACAATATCTTTAGGAACATTACCTTGCTCTTGCATGGACGTAATAACAGTGGATACAGCGAAAGGATCTCCCTGCTTGATAGCCATCACTGCTGTCATCACAATGAAAAAGCAAAGAAGCAAGGTAATCATATCTCCGAACGGCCCTTGCCAAGAAGCTGAATCATCATCTGACTGTCGGCTATTAGCCTCTAATTCCAATGATAAACGCTCAATTTGCTGTTCGAGGTAAGAAATCTGTTCAGCTGAACCTGTCGAGGTAGAGTCGTCTGCCATTAGGATTCAGCTGATTGCTCCACACTATTAGAAGAGATAGAGGTCCATTGGACAGGGAGATAAACTTTTAGCTGATCCCGAACCAGATTTTCTGGGGTTTTTTTGAGAACCAGGATAATACCTTCCATACATACCCTCATCATCAGAATTTGGTCTTCGATTCGTTTTTCGACTTTGGTAGCAATGGGACTAAAAACAAAGTTACTGAATAAAACTCCATAAAGTGTGGTTAGTAAAGCTGTCGCCATACCAGTACCTAAACCTTTCATCAGTTTTTCGGTATCGGAAGGGTCTAGGCCAGCCATCATTACCACTAAGCCAATTAAGGTACCTACTACACCAAAAGCTGGGGCATTAGCCGACATATTCCTGATGATTTTGACCTGACCTAACAACCGCTGGTGTTCATTCTGAATTTGAGAATTCATAATTGACTTGATCAGTGTTTCAGTGTACCTCAATTCAATATATTCTAGCCCTTCTTTGATGAATTGGTTATCCGCATATTCGTTTGCGAGTGCCGACAATTTGGTTTCGCCACCTCTAGCATAAGTGTTAGAAATGGTTGCCAGACCATTAATGTATTGTTCGACTGGAGATTCGTCTTCAGCAAAAGCTTTCTTGAAATCATCAAAGACCTTTTTAACATCTTCAAACGGATAAGCAATAAAGGTAGCGGCTGCCGTCATACCTAGAACAATAACGATACTCGCCATGTCGCTAAAAAGGAGAACGTCACCAATCTGAAAACGGACCGCCAATAAAATTGACAAAAAGAGAACAAAAAGTCCAAAAACAAAACCAATGACCGTACCGATGTTCATGCCGAGCTATCCTTCAGCGTTTTTTGAGTCGAGTGCATCCTTGGCTAAATCAACCAATGTTTCTTCCAGTTCTTCAAACTCAAATTCATCAATGGCATAATCATCATCTAATTGTCCTAATTCATTCTTCACTTCCTTGCCAATTCGGGGTGGGATACTAGATAGAATACGTTTGGCAAACTCTGTGGTCGTAGCCTCATGTTTTAACAATGTGATCCATTGAAAAACACCAATTTCCTCGTTGTCAAAAACCTTCTTCTGAATTGATCCCTTGAGAAAAGCAATATCAGAAAAGGTTTCAATTTGGTCAGCAGAAGTAATTATTTTTTTGCTGGGAGTAGAGGCAAAGAAATCAGGACCTACATTTATCAACCATGATTCCACATCCTCTTTTTTGAAAGCTAGAAGTTCAGTTGGGAAATCGCCACTGCCAACTTTATTTAAAACTTGGGCTTTTTCCACTCCTGCTACGTCGGCCAATCCAATAACATCTATCAAAGTCGATCGCTGTATCATTCGTCCTTTAATAAGTTCGCCAATTTCGTTAGCCACATTTGTTAAGCGACCAACGAACTCCTGTGGATCGAAAATAATTTGCCGATCATTGCCTGAACCTTCTATCTTAATGACATAGCGCTTTTTTAACTCTTCTAATATAAAGGCGCAATCGGACGCGTCAAGGGCCAAAATAATGGAAGATTGATCGACAACCTCCTCAAAAGAAACCGTTGCTATATCATTCTCAATATCTGGATTTGCAACCAATGTTAAAACACGACAAAACGCCTCACAAACATGATCGGTTCGGTCAGGTTGTATTTTACTGTTCATCGCTGCTAAACGATTAACCAAGGTTAAAACCAGATGTTTAAGAATTGGATCCACGCCCTTGAACATTGTCAACAGGTGTGCTCTACTCAAGTTAATTACTTCGCTGCGCGTTACAGCTCGGACAGAAGCAGTCCTAGTTTTATTACTACCGCCCAGTAATGACATTTCACCAAAAATTTCCCCCGTACCAAAAACGGCCAGTTGTTGCTCCTTATTTCCATTCTCTAAATAAACTTCAACTTGACCCGATTTTATGATGTGTGCAGAAACACCTGGCTGCCCTTGACGAAACAAAACTTCACCAGCTGCATATTTTTTGCTTGAGAACATGAAACTTACCCTACTTGGAAACTAGGCAACTCTACAATACCATAGCTAATTTAGCACATGGTCAAATACTTGTCAAGCCGCCTTGTATAAAGGATAAGGCCTTCATCTCTATATCGATTGGGTATTAACCGAGGGTAAGAAAATAGTAACTGTAGTACCAACGTTGAGTTTAGATACCAGTTGTAAGCTACCGAAATGATTCTCAATAATTTTCTTGGCGGTCCATAAACCTAAACCGGTTCCGTTTTGCTTGCGAGTGATAAACGGTTGATTCATTACTTTCGTGACTAGTTCGGGTGTCATGCCAGATCCGTTATCACGAATTTCGATCTTGAAATCTTCCAAATCCCTTTCAACAGAAACATGTAAACGATTAAGTGATATTTCTGATGTTGGTTTAATTCGATTTTCTGAGGACCCAGTCAATAAAGATTGGAACGCGTTAGTTAATAGATTTGCCAGTGCTAATCTCAATTGAACCCGATCGGCAAAAATCTCAGCGGACTCATCAATTTCGGTTGTAAAAACTTGATGAGGATATAGCCGCGTCGTTTCGGTCAAAGCCTCACGCAAGATGCTAGCAAGTCTATATTTTTTCAGGTCTGGTTGAACGATATCGGCATTCCGAATTTGCTTAATGATATGATCAATGCGACTAACTTGTTGGGAAATATCTCTTAGAGCAAAAGTAACATTGTCATTTGTGTTTGGGGGTAAAGAAGATTTTAGCATATCCATGTTTGCATCCAACAACCCAAGTGGATTCTTAATTGAATGAGCCAAAGCGCTAGCGGCCGTAGAAATTAGTTCGGCTTGTGTTTGGTTCTCCCGAGATTTTAATCTGAACTGATGCAAATAAGCGTTATCAACAGCCATGGTTATGGCTCCTCGGAGACGTAGAATCAAATCAGTTTGTCGGGGCTTCAACCACTCTTGTCTAAAATTTAGAGTCCCAATCAATTGTGCTAATTCTGTCGGATTTTGTGTTTTTTTATCAGGCGTTCGATTATGAGTTAGTGGTAAGCAAAGTTGGGCAGTCATTTTTTTAAAATAATTTTCTGCTGCTGCAATCACTGTTTTATCGGAAGTCTGTTGAATCACATCGGCTAGAGACAAAATTTCAGGAGTAGATTAGGTTGGTTGACGATCAGACAACCATTTTATAAAGGGATTTTGTTTCGAAACAGACTTTGATTGAACTCCAACTTGGGTTGACTGTTCTGTAGAGGTGAAGTTGCCCTCAACATTGCGAACTAGCAGTAGAGCGTTGGGAAGATGTAAATGATCTTGGATAGTCTTTTCTACTTGAATACCCAATTGTGAAAAACTTTGAAGTGATGCAGTTTTGGCAATCAGTTTTTCAATCCCAGCTTGCATAAGACGAAAATCTCGATGAAATAAACGGTCGATGAAAGGCTGTACCCTTCGAACGTAAAAGAAAAAGGTCCAAAACAGCCCCGTCGCAACGAAAGATAGTTGCAAATTACTCAACTTACTCAACCATATTCGTAAGAAAAATATTACCCAGTAGATAGGAAGCAAAATGAAGGAAGTTACCAACAACCAAGACAAGGTGTAATGAACAGCAGTGCGAATATCCATGGCTCGGTGCCGAACAATAGCATATGCGATACCAACGAATCCAACTAATGGCGCTAGTGTACCAATGGAAAAATAATCATAAATATGAAAAAAGGTCGGTAAAACAACGCTAAAGGTCGTTGATAAGATGAAAGTCATACCAAGGCCGAGAACGATATACTTCAACTGTAGACGGACTAGTTGAGATGATATATGTTGGTGTCTATGCCATAGGATCAGCATAGCATATAAGCCAGCTAGAATAATATATACGGCATACGCATAGTGAGATACTCCATATTCAATTTGGAGCTGGGCATCTAATAATTCAGCGGTGCGAACATCCCAAGTAGTAAAAGCAAGAATGGAAAAGGAAAGAGAAACTAAAAATAGCAATACCATTTTCCATCTTCTAAATATGATATGTTGGTCCGGGAAAAACCAAGCGAAGCACACAAAAGTAGCCACCAGATGAGTCGTACATAACTTGCTAGCGTTACGAAAAATCAAGGCAACATTAAGGTTATGATTACTTTCAGCTAGTGTTGTAGCAATATCAAAACAAACCCAAGTAGCAGTCAGAAAACACATCAAGGCTAGCAGTTGAGCTGGTAAGTGTTTAGGTCGTTTGTGTAAAACAAACGTAGCTAGCCAGATCAACATCGTTATAACGGCTATTTGAAGGCTAATCAATAGATTTATTTGCCTCTAATTGTCAATTTTTTTTTAATCATCACCAAATTGTCTGGTGCCTAAAAATGACTATTTGATTAAATACGTTTTCTGGTCCCAATATCAAAATAATCTCAGCTCAATAAGAAAATAGGTAGTTGTCTTGAATATTGATATAATCAGAAAGTGTCAACAGTAGCCCCCAAAATTAGCTGAGTGTTTCTAAAGTCTGAAAGGAACAACAATTTGATTACTTTCTCCAACAATTATAGCTAATATTGATCTGAGGAGTAATCAACCAGCTACTGGAATAACGCATATCTAAAAAATAGAAAGGGTGGTAATAAACTCCAATTTACTTTCCTATCCTAACAATGCGAGTTGGAATCTTCCATTTCGTTAGTTTATTACTTAACCTAAATTCGTAATTCTATATAAAAAACTCAGTTAATACTGAGGTCTAATAGTAAAAGTACTTGGTTATTAACAGTATTAACCCGAGGGAATAGTCAACAATTGCAAAAGAAGAATTTTGAGATAGTAAAAGTAGTAAAAATGCAATTGGGAATTTATGGAACTAGACGCTGATGCAACCATTTGTAATACATTGGTGAGTAACCAATGGGATCATTGTTTAGTATAGGTGCCCCTAGCGGTTGAGGTTGGCCAAAATTCAACACTGGTCGAAAAATGAAAATTTGATCCACCTGTTGATCATCAATATCAAACTCAATCCCTTTTGTCCAATACCAATGTTCCAAATTATTCCTAATATCTTCAACTGGTCCAAACTCTTTTTCTACGCTAGCCAAAGTACTGTCAACTCCATTGCCAGCAATGGTTTTAGCTTGATTAGGTGATTGAACAAAAGTTGCTGTGACCGTTTTCGTTTCCCCGTTTATAAAACCTGAAACCCCTTGATCGGGTTGCCAAAAAGCAAAAAAGAACAGATCGTCCACCGGTTCAAACATGTTCGGCTCACCATAGATCTGCTTAATCTTTTCAAATGAATCACCAAGTGTAATTCCACCTGCTTTCAAACCCGGTACAATCAATAACGAACGGGTAATCGTTACTATGCTTGAGTCCTGAACGACTAGAGCAATTCTGTCCGAGACGGATACTTGAATCACCACTTCACCTTCTTGAACTGGCACTTTCCAGTCTATTTCAGCAGTTGGTCCTTCTGCAAGAATAGTTTCGTCCATTTTCCAAGTGAAAATCAAAGGATCTTCGTTGGGATCAATAGCAAGTACTGATAGTTGCACCACTTGACCGGCAGTGGCTTTTTTCGGAATTACCAGTTTGGTAATTTTAGGCGGGCTATTTGGTGCCTTAACCACCACTTGCTTACTACGAGTAGTTGGTTCTGAAATGCCATCGCTAATAAAAACTGTTATGGTAAATGATCCAGGCTGATCTGGTACAGTCCAAGCAACTGTTCGGGAACTACTTTCCACTGTCTGTCCTTGACTAATCGCCCAAGTATAAGACAAGGGGTCGCCTTCTGGATCTCTAGCTATCACGTGTAGGTCGATTTGCCCCCCGGCTGAAACTTCAGTCGGGATGATCAAACGATCAATTATGGGAGGAGAATTAGTTACTTCTTGGCTACAAGAGAAGAAAAAAAACGATAGTATTACACAATTTCGGACTTGATAGAAAATCAACCGGCGAAGATTGGGCTTTAGCAGGATCATTAAAAATCTCAGTCATTCGTCTTAAAATTTATACCAATTTTGGATAACTTTAATTGCTAGTTGCAAGGCTTTTCCACGATGGCTAATCTGGTTTTTAATACTTGGTCCCAATTGGGAAAAAGTTTTGTAATAACCATCGGGAACGAAAATCGGGTCATAACCAAATCCTTGATTGCCGACTGGCTTTTCAGCAATATTCCCTCGACATATACCTTCAACTACTTCAATTTTCTCATTATAGTCAACTATAGCAATAGCACACTGAAAGTAAGCTGTGCGCTGGTTAGTTTCTCCTAGGCTTGTCAGAAGCTTTTGGTTTCGGTCTGTGTCAGTGGCTGTTTCTCCAGCATACCGAGCAGAATGTACTCCAGGAGCGCCATTCAGAAAATCAACTACTAAACCAGAATCGTCTGCAAGAGCTAGTTGACCTGTGGCTCGGGCTACCGCGAGTGCCTTACGGATAGCGTTACCGGCAAATGTCTGGCAATCTTCAACCATCACCACATTTGATCCGACTTGATCTAATCCAATCACTTCAAACTGACCACCGAAAATCTGTCGAATTTCTTCCACCTTTTTGGTGTTATTAGTTGCCAGAGCTAATTTCATTCAAATTCCCAACAATTAGCTGATTTTGCAAACGGATTAAATCCTGTATTCCTTTCTCGCCCAACTCTAACATTTTATTAAGCTCACTTTTAGAAAACGGCTCTTCTTCTGCTGTTCCTTGAAGTTCAACAAATTTCCCTTTTCCTGTCATGACGATATTCATATCGACTTGAGCTGTAGAATCTTCAGCGTAACAAAGATCTAGCATCGGTTTTTCCTCAATGATACCGACACTGGTAGCAGCAATATTATCAATAATTGGCAGTTCTTTAATTCGGCCACGGTCGATTAGTGTTTGACACGCATCCCAGAGCGCGACAAATGCACCAGTAATAGCGGCAGTACGTGTCCCTCCATCAGCTTGAATAACGTCACAGTCAATCCAAATAGTTCGTTCTCCCAGTGAATCTAGATCAGTAATC
>CAYVHK010000027.1:26771-33027 GCA_964451145.1 uncultured bacterium
CCTGTGTCCGTCCACCAATTCTACCGGTCGTAACCTCCCGTCGCATTCGCTGTGAGGTGGAACGAGGTAGCATCGCATATTCGGCTGTAACCCAACCACGATTACGAATATTTTGTTCCTTCATAAAACGAGGTTGACCATTCTCGACTGATGCATTACAAATCACTTTTGTGTTGCCAACCGAGATTAAAACTGAGCCTTCCGGGTGTGTAATATAGCTACGTTCAATACTAACAGACCGCATCTGATCGAATTTTCTACTATCAATTCTTCTCATTTGTTCTTTCAGGATTCTAATTTTTATTTCGTTTTAGTGTACAACAAAACCAACTAACTAAGGAAGTGTGTAAAATTTTCACTGAGCATCTTAGCAACGTCTCGTTCAATTTCGGATTGGTTGACTTGCCAACCAGAGTCGATCAAGTTACTATATTTTTCGGTCAAAACACTACTAATAACCTGTCTCGCGTGATTCCATTTATAGATTAGCTGATCCATGACCCGTGCATCGGAGTGTTGAGGGATCATACTCAAGCCCAATAGTTCAAATCTCTCTCGAGTTATTTCCTCGACAATACTTGGATTATTAACAAACCACCAACATCCAAAAATCATCAAATTAGGAAATTTACGGCCTAACACACACAGTTCGTGTTGATTTTCACGAGACAATACAGTAGACAAAAACTTATTGGCTGGATTTTCCCTTAAAAGGTTTTCAAGACAGGAGAGGTCAGCTTTACCAACACCGTCTCCAGCTAAACGGAGCTCGGGGTTGACGGAACGTTTTACACCAATCATTAGAGCAAAAGGTAAATTATATTCGCGAGAAACTGGCAAAACACAGTCTCGAATTATTTGGTCACGAATTGAGGGCTCCGGATAGCAAAAATCAGGTGGGAGAGAAACCGCCATGTATTTTGGTTCCATCAGCTCAATCCAGTCTTCCATAAACCTGCAAATTTCACGGCACGACTGGCGCGACAGACTACGGCTATAATCGCCGTCAACCCCATAACCCAACGACAACAAAGTCTCTATTCCACTACTTGGATAATCATTTAGTAATGGGTCGATCCTTAGAGCTGCCTGAAACCGATCATCATCGGCCTGATGGGTAGACCAAATTCTCCGCTCAATTGGGTCAAACGGATCATTGGTCATTACTACGGACTTAATATTAGCCAACTCAAAAGCCTTGCCGACAAATTCGTTTACCGACAGACTATCAAAGTAATCTCGATACTCTTTGAGATTTCGAACAGACAAATCCAAACCTAACAATTTCAGAGTAGTGATAACACCACGACACGCTTCACTTAATGGAGAATTGTCAATAAAAAGCGTTTTCCAGATCAAATCTGCTTGATCTGGCTTAGATTTGGCCCAGAATTCGTTATAAGTAATAGAAGAATGACGAAAAGTTTCAGCAACCAAATAATGATAAGTTAAAAGCTCATCGATACCCCAAAGGAGCAATTTGCCAAAAGCAGGAGCAAAAAGATGAGTGTGAATATCAACCGCAGGTTGATCCTGTACTATATTATTGATGAGCCGAGGCAACTTTTGTTTTTCGATCATAAAAAACTAGAGTGTCTCGAACTCGCTCTCTGAATTCAGCTCAGCCTCAATTCGGGTGTCAGTACGCAATAGTTCATCCAAGAACATACGAAGACCGGAGTTTTCCTGTAAACTAGATCTTAACTTACCTAATACTCGCTTGGATTCAACATCATTAAATTTCGCTATCGCATTAGCCAAAGTTAACTGAACAGTTGGATTACGCTCCAGAACAACGGCACGGAACAACATGCGTTTGGATTTTTCGTTGGCTATATTTCCCAAGGCAGAAGCAGCGATGTCTTTAACTCCAATATTTCCGTTTTCATAAGCTACTATTAGTGATTCAACTGCCTCTACTCCGATTTGGCTTAGTGTTGAACCTGCCTTGAAGCGAATACCTGGAAGTTCAACTTCATCTTGTACTACTGATATCAATCCTGAAATGGCTGTTGTTGGTTTTAGCACACTTAAAATTGAGAGGCAACTTCTTCGAATTTCCGGATTTGGTTCGTGAACACGTTGCATATATCGCTGAGCCAAATCCGAAATCTGGCTATTCTCTATCATCTCTTGGTTCAAGTTCGAAACTTGGCCTTGTGCGATGACGGTATCTACCAGTTCTTCTAGCGCACTAACTGCCGGTTGTCGAAGGGCTTCTTTATCCCCTTCAACGTGTTCAATTAATTGGTCCAAAGCAGACTGATTAGTAAGTTGGCTAAGTGCTTTGACTGCTGCCATTTTTACTCCACTCAACTCAGTTGTTTGAAAAACAATCGTTTTTTTGTACTTAGAAAAATCCTTAATAGCTTTTTTATAATCTTGAACTGACTTTATATTTCTTTCGTCAATTACACTAGAAATGGTTTGGCCAACACGCAAACCAGCTTTTTCGGCAGGCGAATCCAGTTTAACAACACTAATCTGACCGCCCTTAACTTTCAGGCCTGGCTTATCTCCACGCTGACGAACCGAGAGTTTTATTTCTGTACCGTCAGATAATTTGAACACCACTTGATTATCATTCCGCATGGCTTCAGCCACGATCCGATTGAAGGACCCTCCCAAATCTAGTGGTATTTCACCAGTAATATATGAAATCAAGGCCCCAACTTCGATACCAGCCTGATTAGCTTTAGAGCGAGAATCGACTCTTTTAACCGCTACGCCACTTGTTGCCCAACGATTTTCGAGATCGCTATCCAGTCTTTGGACCGTCATACCCATTTTAGCGTCTTGGTATTCTGACTGGCCACAACCGAAGCATCCGAACCCAATTACTAAAAAAAATAGTGTAATTTTCTTTTTCATCATTTTTTTATTCGTTTTTGTCTAGCCACAGTATTACAAATTAACTGCAATTTGGCGTTTCACATCCTCCTGTAAAACTTTGATCAAAGGTTTCACTGCCTTAGTGTTACCAGTTTTGCTTAAAGCTTCAATAGCATCGACTCGTAAAGCAGACCCTTTATTTTTTACAATATCAATTAATCGATCGATTGCGACAGAACTTGGGTTTTCAGTCCCGATTTGACCTAGAGCCGCTACAGCTAATTGGCGGATTTCCGCTTGTTCCTGATATCTTGTATCGCCAAAATTGAATATTTGTTGCCAATTCCAAACTGGCTGACGAGCATTGACAATAGCAACCAGTTCCGAGATAGCCTCACGACTACCAATTTCCCCCAATGCTTTGACGGCATTGAGTCTAGTTTCCATCCGATTATATTTGAGTAAGGATTTCAACTCTTCTACTACCTGAACCGTATATTTCGAGTTGTATTTGGCAATTGTAGAAAAAACTAGCTGAGCATCGTGGCGATCTCGATTATCTTTCGATTTCATTGCCTTTCTAAGCAAAGCGACTAGCTTGTCTTTATTGCCTTTCTGATAAACCTGAACTAAAGCTGATTGTGTCGCTTTCTGTAGTTCATCAGAAGATGTTCTCAGAGTCTCAAACACTAAAATCTCTAAATACTTACTTGGATTTTCTTGGTAAGCTTTGAATAAAAAAATGCCCCGCCCCTCGGGGCCGGATTGCTGTTTTAATTGCTCAAAAGATTTGTCAAGTTTATTCGCATTTAGCCATTCTTCCCAAACAACCTGTCGGTTAATTAAATACAACTGTGACGAATTGTAGTAACCCAGAAGATAATTCGCTTCCGGACTAGTCGGCTCAGAACGAATAGCAAGATAAAATTCTTTAACAGCCCTTTCTTCCTTTCGTCGCTTATCTGACTTGATAAGTTCCTTGCCTTTTGATAGATAATCGTTTTGGTTGCTACATCCCATTAGAAAACTGATCACCATTATTGCTGATATCGAATAAAACACAACGGATATAGCAAGTGTCAGGGGCTTAGAATAACGATATTGTATTGTCTTCATTATATAACTCTTTATTATTTGATACAATTTTAAACGCCTAACCTACTTTTTATCCGTAGTTTTGGTTGGTTTGGTGGATAACTGAATTTCTTTTTCTAGGGTAACCGTAGGACGTGGTTTGAATCCCCACCGTTCGTAAGCTTCAATAATAGCTGTATCGGCTTCAGGAACATCGATTTCCAAGCTAACCAGTCCGATTTCGCTAGCTACTTGTTCCGCCATTTCAATTAAACGACCTGACACTCCAAACACACGAAATGGTAAAGAAACCAACAAATCGGCTAAGCAACCAACCGACTTTTCAGAAGACTTTCTCTGAATCCGAATTTGACCGACGGCATAACCATTAGCGTCTGCCACCAATCGAATCACGTTTTTACTTTTTTCTTGTTCGAGATCATGCGTTAAAGACTCAGTAACAGTTTCTACATTCTGATCGGGAAAACAATAAGTATGCAAGTCTTTTGCATCTTCTAATTTGGCCTGACGAATACTTAATTTCGCAACTACTTCAAATTCTTGCTCTGCCATAACCATAGCCGTTTACTTTTAACTCTCGATTGCAATTTGGAAATTACTGACGAATCAAAATACTAGGTTTTACATTTTAATAAAAAGATAAAAAACACGCAAGGTTTTTCATTAATATGTTTACGTTTAACGTTTAACATTTGGCTTTTGGAATCTTGGTTGTATTAGTGCAAATCAATTGCCATATTGTTACCGATCCGCAATTGACGCTCTGCATCAATTACGTCTCTGTTGATTTTATCGATACAACGGTCTAGTTTCTGGATTAAGGTAAGATGCGCCTCAAAAGCCCGCTTCATTTGACGGAGAAGGTCAATGACCATACGAAAGGCACGAACGAAGTCTCCATCGGACAAATCCGCTAAATCTTTGAGTGTCTCAAACTTACAACCTCGACTCCAAGACCACATGGCTGTACTCAGTGTTGTTTCTAAACGTGGTAACGGATTAAGAAAACCCGATTCTAATTCAACAAACCGTACTCGGCCTATCAATTGGTCAGCATCATCTAGAAGTTGCCGGATTTTTGCATTTTTCATTCTAACATAGGATAATCGTTCTTTCCGACGTTCACATACAATAGCAATCAACAACACATTGATTTCATCTTCGTTTAATTCTTCAAATAAACCAGAAAACAGTAACTCGGTGATTTGCATTTCATAACCATTAATTTGAGCTGCGACTTGGCCACGTGCCAATAATCGGTGCTGGTCTATGTATCCTAGTTCTCTCAAAACGTTAAGGCGAAGCTGAATCTGCTCCTTTTGGTAACCACTGACCCTTTCACGCTCAGTCTCCAACATGCGAAATCTGTGGTTGACTTGTTGTCCTTTTTCATACAATTGTTTACAGGGCAATTTTAAGTCACAATGGTGACACAAATTCGATGCTAGTCGATGTTTTATTTTTTCTCTTTCTTGGCTCAGATGTGCAAATCGCTTGCGGCGAACACCTTGCCGTTTTCGGCCTCTTTCCTGGCGTCGAATATTTTTCTCTTTTTGCTTTAGCTTTTGATATTGTGCATCCCCCCAAATCACAAGATCAATGTAGCTCTTAATCTGTCGGGTTGGTTCTCTTTTATTTATACAGCTTGGTTTTTCCAAGTCTTGATGACGTTGTAAGGTCCGTTTTAATTTGCGGTCAATTTGTTGGATGCGCTCCACATTCTGATAGTTGCTCAGGCTTTGCGTGCACACTTCGTAAATCTGTTCTTGATATTTATTACATAAATTAAGAACACTATTGTAAGACAAATTAAACTGGCTTTTAATTGGCTCAATACTACCTAATGTAGTGGACTGAACTTGGTCTACATCGGCAAACTGAGGATCTACTTTAGCATAAGTGTAGCCAATTTCATCAATACCACGTCGTCCTGCTCTTCCAGCCATTTGATGATATTCCTGTGCTTTTAGATAGCGAAAACTTACACCATCGTATTTTTCCAAGCTATCAAATATGACAGTACAAGCTGGCATATTAATTCCAACAGCAAATGTTTCGGTGGTAAAGAGAAGTTGAATCAGACCAAAGGTAAACAATCGCTCAACAACTTCTTTTAAGGTTGGCAACATGCCAGCATGGTGGTATGCAACACCATTTCGAACCAATTTACGAAAAGCAACCACATTAGGCGCTGAATAGATATTGAAGCTACGACATAATTCATCAAATCGAGTCAGAATTTCAGTGCGTTGATCAGTATCAAAAAAATGGTCACCTGAAGCATATTGCTGAGCATTAGCTTCACATCGTTTTCGACTAAAACAGAAGT
>CAYVHK010000028.1:0-1549 GCA_964451145.1 uncultured bacterium
CGCCAAGTTAAAGGTAATCCGGTTCTCAGTAGCCCCAGCATCGGAAGCTGGATGATCGGCGTCGTTACCCGCTCCCTCTTGAATGGTCATATAATTGCCATCATCTACGGTGAAGCCGAAACTACCATTACCATCAAGATCATCTGTGTTGACAACTATGCCTAGATCATCAAAGTTAATCTGATCACCGTCTACATCATCGAAGCCATTACCTTCTGTACCTGCTCGCACCACTGTCTGCGATCCGATGTTATTCCCATCCCCGTCGGTCCCAGACAAGATAAAATGAGTGGCATCAGCCAAAGCGGAAGTACTAGCGCCACTGGCATCCTTGGCTTGTAAGGTATAAGCGCCGTTAACAGTAAAGGAGGCGACTTTAGTATTGCCCAGCACATTATCATTCTCCATGTTGCCACCGATACTGTTACCTTCCGTACTCAGGTTCTTGGCTCGTTGACCGTTGATCAACTTCATGCCGTTGTATTCGGTTCCATCTCCTATCCGCGAGATCTCTGATTTCAACTGTTGAAATTCTAAGTCGATGCTGGCTCGGTCATCGGCGTTGACCCCATCTGAGGATGACTGAACTGCTAATTCTCTCATTCGGGCCAGGATGCTGTGAATCTGGTTCAAACCGCCTTCCGCCGTTTGCAACAGATTGTTGCCTTGCTGTACGTTGCGGTTGGCCTGTTGCATACCTCTGATCTGATTGTTCATCCGTTGGCTAATGGCCAGTCCGGCTGAGTCGTCGGCTGCTCGGTTGATTCTTAATCCCGACGATAAACGTTCGATGTTCCGTTCTAAGCCGGCTTGTGCCGAACTGTAGGAGCGATAAGTGTTGACGGCGCTGGTGTTGGTGTTAACTCTGAATCCGTTTTGAAATCCCATTTTTTTCCCCTGTTAGCCTAACCCCTTAGGCTTGTTGTCATGCCGTGAATCTATTGTTCACAGAGCGATAAGTTATAGCGTAAACTAATTCCTGGTTGCTTAATGATTACTGGTTATTGGCCTATTTCAGTAGGCTAAGTACGTTCTGTGAAATTTGGTTGGCTTGGGCTAACATAGCCGTTCCCGACTGTGTCAGAATTTGGTTGCGTGCCATGCCGGCTGCTTCCAAGGCGAAGTCGGCGTCTAAGATGGTTGAGCGACTGGCTTCGGTGTTTTGTAGGCTAGACTGTAGATTAGAAACAGCGAACTCAAAGCGATTCTGCAAGGCTCCAATATTGCTGCGTTCGTCGTTGACTTTCTCTATCGCTGAGTCTAGGGCGTTAATGGCCCGTTGTGAATCAGCCAAAGCATTGACTTCACTGTCGCTGATACCCAACCCACTGGCCGTGGTATCGCTGATGTTGAGGGTAATTCGGTTATCGGTTGCGGCATCAGCCGGTCCGTTAAGGTCGCTGGAATCGCCGCTGGCATGGGCCGCATCGTTATCCGCTCCCACCTGCATGGTTACAAAATCGCCCTGGGTAATAGTGAAACTATCTGCACTGGTTCCAGTCGTGATGCTGTTGTATTGGTCGCCCAAGGTCATGGTAATACCCAGGTC
>CAYVHK010000028.1:1559-32641 GCA_964451145.1 uncultured bacterium
GGGACGCATCATTATCCGCTCCCACCTGCATGGTTACAAAATCGCCCTGGGTAACCGTGAAACTATCAGCTTCAATAGCGATGGTGTCGTAGTTGTTGCCCAAGGTCATGGTAATACCCAGGTCGTCGAAGTTGAGTACATCGTCTTCACCAAACCCTCCATCTGGTTGATGCAAGGTTTGTACTTGATTAGTAGTCGTATTCTTCAAAGTGATGCTGCTATCGCTGATAGCCGTAAATTCAAACTGATTGTCGGTGGCCACGTTGGAAGCCACACTAAAATTCCTAATTTCATCGGTACTGAGACCTGTCCGGGCCACATCTTTGGCCCGATCACCGTTGATCAAGGTCATGTTGTTATAGGTAGTGGAATTGGCGATTCGGTTGACTTCGTCTTTCAGTTGGGCGTATTCCAACTCGATACTGAAACGATCGTTGGTGTTCAGGCTGTCGGAAGAAGACTGAACGGCCAGTTCTCTCATCCGAGATAAGATGCCGTGAATCTGGTTTAAGCCGCCCTCGGCCGTTTGCAGATAATTGGTGGCTTGTTGTGAGTTGCGTACTGCCTGCCGCATGCCGGCTGCTTGGTTCTTCATCCGTTGGGTGATGGCTTGACCGGCTGAATCATCAGCGGCCCGGTTAATCCGAAGACCGGATGATAACCGTTCAATGTTCTGTTCTAAACCGGCTTGTGAGTTGGAGTATGATCGATAAGTGTGAAAAGAAGTGGTGTTGGTGTTGACTCTGAATCCGTTTGCTAATGCCATGATCTTTCTCCTATTAATCTAATCAATTCTGATCAATGTTGCGATAAGTTTTGTTTAACTCTAACTCAGTCGTTTCTGCCAAGAACTGACTGGGTTGTTCTCTTATCGGAGGTCGTTGCCAAATTGTTTAATTTTTTTTTGGCCGCTGTTTCCGATATTCAGTCAGTAGCGTTTTGAGCTTTAACTGACTGGCTGATTCCTTATCGGCGGCTATAGTCGATCTGTTTAGTATTTTTTATCACTTTTTTCTTCATTCAACCCATCATTGCTCTCAATCCCTTGCCTAGCTTGTAATTTGGCTAGCTAAATATATCCCAGCATTGGCACTCTTAGCAGTTTATGATATGATGATCGACAGTTGAGGAAACAATCCGATCATGGTACCAGTTAATCAACCCAATCTAATTTACATTCATTCAGATCAACACGCAGCAGCAGTTACTGGTTGTTATGGGGATCGGCTGGTCCAGACTCCGAATCTAGATCGATTGGCATCTGAAGGCATCGTACTAGAGAATGTCTATTGTCCTTCTCCTATCTGTGGGGCATCCCGAATGTCAATGCTTTCGGGAAGATTTCCATATGAAAACCAAGTTTGGACTAACTATCATACGCTAGACTCAGGTATTCCTACGCTGGCTCACGCAATGGGGGCCGCTGGCTATCGGCCGATTTTATTTGGGCGAATGCATTCGATTGGCGCCGATCAATTACGCGGCTATGCTGAACGGTATGTTGGTGATCATTGTTCCAACTATACCGAGAGTAGTGATGTTGATCATGGTGAACTACAAGGAACACAAGGACCTAGGCGAATTAGCCTCACAAAGTCTGGTGTAGGCCAAAACGCGTATCAAGTTCATGATGAAGACGTAGTTAAAGAAACTGTGGACCATATTAATAGGTTAGGACAAGAACGGCATCAGTTATCCCAAGCTGGAAAACAACTAACTCCATTCTGCTTAACAGTCGGTCTGATGTTACCTCATCAGCCATTTGTGGCTCGACAAGAAGATTACCAACTTTATCAAGGGAAAATGAAACTACCCAAAATACGTCAACCATTTTCCAACCGTCTACATCCGTTCATTCACTCTTGGCGAAAAGAGACTGGTATTGAATCGGTGTCAGAAGCCGAAATTTTGCGAGCTCGAACGGCTTACTGGGCGTTGGTAACTCGGATGGATAGTCTCATTGGGCAGATTTTGGATGCTTTGCGACAAAATAACATGACTCAGAACACCTTGATTATTTACATGTCTGATCATGGTGAACAGGTAGGTGAACATGATTTGTGGTGGAAACAAACATTTTATGAACACTCAGTTAAAGTACCAGCCATTTTGTCTTGGCCCGGTCAATTTCCTTCTGGGCAACGATTTGAGCAAGTGATCAGTTCGTTGGATTTAAATACAACCTTGTTGGATGCTTTGTCGGCTCCACCTTTGCCTAACAGTCGAGGGCGGAGTTTACTGCCATTGATGGAACCCGGTCAAAAGGCGAATTGGGAAAATTTGGCTTTCTCAGAATTTTGTACTGACGACAATCGTCAACATCGAATGATTTGCCAAGATGAATGGAAATTAAACTACTATCATGGTCAGTCAGCCCAGTTGTTCAACCTGATGAATGATCCCAACGAACTGAATAATTTAGCTGATCAGACTCAATACAGGGATGTTCAACATATGCTTACGGATCGCGTGCTGGATGGTTGGAATCCTGAAAAAATTACCGAAATCATAAAATGTAAAAAGGCCGATTACAACATTATTGCTGATTGGTCAAAAAAAACCAAACCCATTGATCAATACCGGTGGCAACTTCTGCCTGAAATGGATTACCTTGATTAGAAATGAAAAAGACTAAAAATGAGCATAGGGAAGGAAAATGAAAATTACAGAAATCGACGTACGACTGGTCGATGCAAACTTTCGTAATTTGATCATCACCCAAATACATACTAATGTAGGCATTACAGGAGTTTCAGAGGTCGTAACTAAACGGTTTGACGATTCTACCATGCATGCTATCCAGAATTTAACCGAAAATATTGGTTTAGTTGGCAAAGATCCTCGACAGCCGGCACTACACTTCGAACGAATGTACCGAGACAATCAGTGGACAATTGGCACTATCGCTGTCACAGCTATAAGTGCAATTGAAATGGCCATGTGGGATATTAAGGGAAAAGAGGTTGGCAAACCAATATATGAATTGTTTGGTGGTCCAACATTTGAAGAGAAAATTCCAGTTTACTGTCATATTCCAGGAGGAAGTTCACCGCAAGAATTTGCCGAAAATATTACTTCTGCTTGTGATAGAGGGTATCGGATAATGAAAACTACATTACCTGTTTACTATGGGCAAGTTAAGCAAGTTTCACAAGACGGTTCGGAATATGAAGCCGTTGGAACTGCATATTCTGGTACTAAAGGCAAGGTTGACGGTAGCCAGAACGAGCATCAGTGGATTTCCAACCAAATCATTGGCGAGATAGTTGACTATTTCCAGTGTGCCCGTCAGGTACATGGAGATAGCGTCGAGTTATGGGTAGATTGTCATGCCCGACTCAGTGGTGCTACCGCTATTAAACTGGTTCATGGTTTGAACGGGTTGGTCGATCTAATTGAAGAACCCTTGCCACCAGAGGATGTAATAGGACTTAAAATGTTAAAGCAAGCAAGCTACGCTTCTGGCGGTCCAAAAATTGCTGCAGGCGAACGAACTGCCACCATTTATGACCGAAATATGTTACAAATGGTTACTGAACGAGCGATTGATATTTTTCAACCTGATTTAGGTAATAGTGGTGGATTTGGTCAGTTTCATGAATTAGCCGGTATTGCTGCTATGAATAACGTGGCGTTAGCCCCACATAATCCTAATGGACCATTGTCTGTGGCACAAGGATTACAGGCTATGGCTTTCATTCGAAACGGACATGTTTTAGAGACCGTTGGCAACCAACAAGAAACTCAATTAGCTGGCGAAATTCTGAAAAACCCTCAGGTCATTCAAAGCCAAGATGGTTATATTAGTTTGCCCACAGGACCGGGTTTAGGAGTCGAGTTGAATTTGGCGGGTATTGCCGATAGGCCATTCAAGCGATACTATCAAACAACCCGTTAGCTGAAGATTTAATTCAATTATCTAAAAATTATTCGGAGAACATGATGAGCGACCAAAGACCCAACATCTTGTGGCTGTGTACTGATCAACAACGTTACGACACTATTCAATGTTTGAATAACCCGTACATAAGAACTCCACATATTGACCGGCTGGTAACTGAAGGCGTGGCTTTTACCCATGCCTATTGTCAGTCGCCAATATGTACTCCCAGTCGAGCTAGCTTTCTGACAGGTATGTACCCTTCATCAGTTCATGGTTGTATTAATGGTAACCAGATTTGGGCCGATGCAGCTCCTTTAATTACACAGACTTTGGCTGATGAGGGGTACGACTGCGGACTGGTTGGTAAGTTTCATTTATCAGGTGCACAAGGTCGGATTGAGCCACGTGTCGCCGATGGCTATCGTGTGTTTGATTGGTCACATCATCCGGGAGACGACTGGACGGAAGGGCATGATTATATCGACTGGCTAAGATCGAAAGGTCATGACTATCGACAGATGCTAGCTGAAAATGGTTATATTCCCAAAGAATTTCATCAAACAACTTGGTGCGCAGATCGAGCCATTGACTTTATGAACCAAGACCGAGACCAACCATGGTTGTTTAGCTTCAACTGTTTTGATCCGCACGCACCGTTCGACGCTCCACAGGAGTTTGTAGACCGTTTTGATTTGAATCAACTGCCTGGTCCACTGTTTCAACCTTCGGACCTAAAAGCCCAAAAACAGTTGTCAGCGGTTAACTTTCAAACAGAACCCACTGACCCGGCTGACTTTGACGGCAAATTATATCAAGCCAAGTATTGGGCCATGGTCGAATTGATTGACGAAAATGTAGGGCGTATCATGTCTGCCTTGGAAGCCTCTGGCCAGAAAGATAATACCATTGTCATCTTCACTTCCGATCATGGGGATATGACCGGCGATCACGGTCTCCGATTGAAAGGGTGTCGTTTTTACGAAGCATTGGTTCGAATTCCCTTGATTATTTCCTACCCAGACAAATTTAAGTCTGGTCTTAAAACTGATGCTCTAGTAGAATTGACCGATTTGGTTCCGACTTTGTTGAATGCAACTGGTTTATCTATTCCTGATCGGATTCAAGGCCGTTCTTTGTGGCCAATTTTAACCGGACAAGCCAACCCAGATCATCACCGAGATTTTGTTCGTTCAGAATTTTACCAAGCCCTACCCCAAAAAGCTTCCTACGCAAGTATGATTCGCAATCATCGTTATAAGTTGGTCAATTATCACGGTCATGATTTGGGCGAATTATTCGACCTAGAACTTGATCCCAACGAATTCAACAATCTATGGGATAATACCAATTACGCTGACATACGTTTCGAGTTAATGAGGCAAAGTTTTGACGCTTTGGCCTTGGCTGTTGATATTGGCACACCACGTATTTCCGGTTTTTAAACTTACAATCTACTATTTGAACTTATCTTAATTTGCGGACGGCTAATAGCGAGATTGTAGACAAGCGTTTAGTCTTTATTGATAGCCTTTGACTGGATCAGATTTTTTCGCAATTGTTCCCATTCTGTATCTTGAAGGTAAGGTGGAATGGATACTTTTTTACCTATTAAGGCTGAACGATAGGCTGCCATGATAGTTGTAAAACCTAATTTAGCTAGAGAGTAACGACAGTGATGTGGTTGGCTCTCATCTTCCAACCAAGTTGCAATATCTTGGGTGAAACGTTGTTGTGCTATCATGTCATCATGACTGAAATCTGTAGACTCAATGAATTGGTTTTCTTTTTCATCTAATAGATAGCCCCAAGAACCATTTTCTCGCCACCAGATTCTGCCTTTTGTTCCCCAAATATCGATATTGCATCTTGGATTGCTAGCTGGGAAATCAGCTGTGCCTAATGCTTGCCTAGTTGATTCAAAAAAAACACGAATTCCACCGTCGAAAGTATAAACCGCCATTAAGTTTTCAGGGCAATTCAACCAATCTATCTGGTATGTTTCACAACCATCAATTGTGGCCCAAACCGCGGTGGGTGGTACATCACCGATCGATAATAAGACCAAATCCATTAAATGGGTATCCATGTCGGTGATTTCACCTTCTGTACTGGCTCGGACGAAATGGATCTGTCCTAGACGATTTTCTTGTTGTAATTGACGCAATTGATCCGCAAAGGGCAAATACCGGCGTTGGTGATTAACAATAATTTTTAAATTAGTTTGTCTTTGTGCTATATCTAAAAGTTCTGCCTCCCGAGGCCGAAGTGCTATTGGCTTTTCAATCACTAATGCTCGAACCCCGGCT
Organism: uncultured bacterium; assembly: GCA_964451145.1. Lineage (GTDB taxonomy): Bacteria > Poribacteria > WGA-4E > WGA-4E > UBA9662 > TMED15. The sequence goes on from CAYVHK010000028.1 coordinate 7,749, forward strand.
TTAGCTGCTGATTCTACCCAAATATGACGAGGTATAGTTGGCATAGTGACAGCATGAACGATATCTGGTTTTTCTTTTTCCAACATTTCCTCATAATCAGTATAGCCAGTAACATTTAAGATATTAGCCATATCTTTTCTACGTTGATTGTCAGTTTCACAGAGAGCAACTACTTTCATATTTTTTAGGCCTTGATAGGCAGCTGCATGATGCCCCCCACGACGCCCACCAACGATTGCTGTTCGGTAAATTTTCATCTTTCATTCCTCTTTAAAAGATTGAGTTCTGACAACATCATTCAAAATTAGTTACGCATGTCTAATGGGTTCGAAAAGCCTCTCCTTTTATAAAAAATATTTGTTAGATAAATTTCGAAAGGCTACTTCTTGCGGTGGTCCAGAGTGAATCTGTAGCCCAATAAGACCCGATTGAGCACCAGATGGATCATCGAGTTCAGCGGTAACAACTCCGTTTAGAATTTGCAAAATGTAATCACCTACGGCTACAACTTGATACTGGTTCCAATCATCAACATTCAGAATCGGTTCTACTAAGTCTGGTCGGTAGTGGACCAAATGCCCACGTAACATTTCTTCGTAGAGTGCTCCCCAACATTGATCGCCAATGTCAGCTTGGTAGCCTGCCATATGGCCATTTTTCTGTACTAAGCTGCGAAACTGGATACCACTATTGTAACCCCGCAAGCGTGTCTCACAATAAAATACGAAATCAGAATATTCATTTTCCGTTCTTAAAAAATCATTATAGCTGAGATCCTTTGTTGTCCGACCAACTAGAATACCAGCCTCGACTTTCCAAAGATCAGGATCTCCAACCCAACCGGTTAAATCTTTTCCATTGAAGAGAGATGTGAAGCTTGCCTTGATGTCTACTGTTTGCATTTACAATTCCTTTTAGCACTAAATTAATATTTCTGCCCTTATTTGAGTCCATTCAAATTGGTTCCATTGAAAATCAAACCGAATATTTGAGAAAGATTAGTGGCATACTACGCCAATCACCTTAATGTGTCAAACACCTGGTCTGTTATTACTGACTACAGTACTGAAAACATTTCAGGATGTTATATGGGATGGCTAATTTTCAAGCGGATTGATTATTACTTAATCAAAATTAAATGGCTCTAAGTTCAGGTAAAGCAAGGAAATTAAAAAAAGGTTAGGTTTCTTGTCTAGGAAATTCAACTATTATTTGAGGTGAAGGCGTCGAGTCAGAACAATATAGATGCAAAATTATGAGGTCTTGATAGATGTGATATCGTTACTCAGTCAAATTAGAGAGATAAGGCTGTCTAAGTACCATTCTCAGAGAAGATATCTTATTTTGATAATCTTTTTTAAAATCACAAGTCGAGTTTCTATTTAAGTAATTTATCTATTCTTTTCTTTCTTTTTCTTAAATTGTTTGTGGTACATGTCTGCATAAAGCCCATCTAGGGTCAGAAGTTCGTCATGCGTTCCCATTTCAGCGATTCGACCATCTTTTAAAGCTATAATAGATGTTGCGTCCAAAATAGTCGAAAGTCTGTGAGCAATGACAAAAGAGGTTCGTCCTTCCATCAGTCGACTAAGAGCTTGCTGAATTTTTGACTCAGAATCAGAATCTAGGGCAGAGGTGGCCTCATCCAATATTAACACTCTCGGATTTCTCAATATAGTTCGCGCAATAGAGATACGTTGTTTTTGACCGCCTGATAAACTACCACCTCTTTCACGAACTTCCGTTTGATAACCTTGTGCTAATTCCTCAACAATGAATTGATGTGCATTGGCCGATATTGCCGCTTGCACAACTTCTTCATCGGTAGCATCAAGTTTGCCAAAACGAATATTGTCAGCAATTGACCCCTGAAAAAGATAGTTATCTTGCAAAACAACACCTAATTGATCTCGTAAAGATCTAATTTTAATTGATTTTAGATCATAGCCATCGATAGTAATTTGACCTTCCGTTGGATCATAAAAACGAGAAATCAAATTAGCCAAAGTCGTTTTCCCAGACCCGGACGGCCCAACCAAAGCAATCATCGAGTCCGGTTCGACCTCAAATGTGACTTGTTGTAGAATGGGTTTTTCTGGTTCATAACTAAAAGATACATCTCTAAATTTCACGCTTCCCTTAACCGGTGGTAAATCGATAGCATCGGGCGATTCCGGTACTGTTGGTTCTGAATCTAGTAGGCCAAAAACACGTTCGGCAGAAATCAATGCTTCTTGGATTGTGGCATTGATATTGATCAACTTCATCATGGGCCCATATAGGCTACCTAAAAATTGGTAAAAAGCAACCATTGTACCAACTGACAATTCTTTTTTGATGACTAAATAGCCACCATAGCAGAGGACCACTCCACTACCTAAAGAACGAAAAAATATAGAAACACGACCCATGGTGGTACGTTGCTTGGCCAGATTGAGTTCATCATCTAACATATCTTGCATTCCATGAAAGATTTTTTGTTCTTGATGTTCTTCACGATGGAAAGCTTTTATAACTTTGGCGCCAGCCACAGACTCATACATTTCGGTCGACAGATCCGCCCCTTTATTTCGTAGCCCTCGCCAAACGTGGCGCATTCCGTTGATAAAAAAGAGATAGTTGCCAATAACTAAAGGTAGAATTGCCAAAGAAACCAAAGTCAACTTCCAGCTCCATTTGAACATAACTACTACCATGGTGATGAGCATCATCGCATCAGTCAAGATATCAATGGAGGTATCTGTTACCAATGCACGAAGTGCACTGACGTCCTCTCTGACACGAGATAAAATTTGGCCTGTACCATGCATATCGTAGAAGCGCATCGACATCTGTTGCATATGACTAAAGGCCTCTTTTCTCAGATCGAACAAAATCTTTTGACTGATCCATGTCATTACATAAGTGCGAACGTAAGATAAAAGACCGACCACGATATAGAAGCCGATAATGGTTACTAGAACAAGAATCAACCATGAAATAGGATCTCGATTTATCTCAAAATTGAACCAACGAATAACGATTGATTTTTCTTGTTTGTTGGAGAGAATATCATCGATTACAAACCGTTGTACTAACGGCATAAAGAGCTGAGATTGTGCTAACATCAAGATCAGTAGGAAGCCCAAAATCAACCACCCTAAATAGGGTCGACCATACTTTATTATACGGATAAAGTTCTTCATTGATCAATTCTTGCGATGTTTAATCGCCGGAAAGTATTTTGGAATCGATTATGCTTAGTGTTGTTAGAGTGGAGAGATAATAAAATGACCAGCTCTGGTTATTAAATATACCAGAGCTGGTTTTCAGGGTATTTCAACCAAAGGACAATTATATTTTCAATTTTTCACTTAATCGGACAATATCGCCAAATTTTTCCATAGCGGTATATTCCAAAGATGAAATGCTCAAAATCAATTTCTGACAAGCTCGAAGGCTCTGATGAAATCGTTTTTGGCGGAAGTGGTGAGATATAGACTGAGCCAAGCCATTTGTATCTTCGTCAGATTTAGTTAGACTGACCAAAATCTGAGCTGAAAATTGGAACTTGATTTTTAACTTTCGTAGCAGTCGAACCATTTGTTGATAGATGGAAATGACTTCGTCAAATAATACTAATTGCCTATCTTCAAAGACATCTCGAACAGATTGAAGATAATCAATAATTGTATCTTTACCTTCTAAAATCTGGCTAAGCGGCATTTGTCCCCACTTGAGAATATCTCCAAAATCTTTTTGAGCTATTTCCCATTGCTTCTTGATACTTTCCTCAATATGGCTAGAGAGTGCTTGATATGCCTCAATTCCCATGTCATTTCCGTCTATTTTACGACGAAGACGCATTAATTTTCGTGCTAGCCGAAATACACTGTAAACTGTTTCACGTTCATCTGGTAACCGATCTCGATCTTCGATCAAAAACTGGTAATAACCATCTAAACCAAGTTCATAGAACCCTTTGATAGAAAGCCACTTCCTTTCCAGTTCCTTGGCACTAAAGATCTGGCTATAGCCATTTTTCCCAAGGACTCGGTCCGGCTGTGAGCTTGCAGCAAAAAACGGATGTCCACTATCAAACGGAATTAGAGCAATTCTGCCTTGTTCCACGTTTTGGTACAGTCGGTTCCATGCGGTTTGATAATCTACATCGTAATGTAATTCGTATTTAAGCCCCATTACACGACACACTGTACGTAACGGATTGTGAAAAACTGCATGGATACTCCGTTCTGGATCATTTCGATTGTATGAAATACGGAAGGGTTCACCGGAAACGGCCATCAAATAGGGTAGCGGAATTTGTAGGCCTTGATGGGTAAGTGCTTCATGAACACAATGGATTGATTCCATTGGAGGGGCATATTTGGGTAGGGGGTCTGGATCCTGGCGCATTGTTAAACCTCTCAATATAACTATGAGTTGTATTTTTTTCGGTGACTAATTGATGATGAATGTCGTTATGCCAAATAAACCATTCTATCTTAAAATCACACCTGTTAGCAGACGATCCTGAAAGAAAAATGTTTATGTTCACCCTAAAAAACTAATCTTATTTTTTCTATCAATTCTAGGATACATGAAAATACGACATATTGTTATAACCGTTTCAAATAGATAAAGAAAAACTTAACAGTAACACCTATTTTGATTTTGATTTTTTAATTAGCGTTGGATTATGCATGCAACACAGAATAATAGGGGATTTAAGTCGTGTGCCCCACGCAACTTAAATATTAGCGAAAATATCAAGATTAAGTTGTTAATTTAAATTTTTGACAATTATCTTTAGGTTTGCTAACTATCAATCAGTTTTCAGATCCATGGTGGTACTCTGGCTAATTTCAAAACCAAGTTTTTTATAAAATACACCGACCGACTGGTCGCACCGTAGGAAAATCTCCTCGATTTTCAGCTCTGTTAACCTATCAATCAGTTTTTGTATTAAGTTTGAACCAACGCCTTTGCCTCTTTTGATTGGGTGTATGATAACGTCATCAATTAGTGCTCGAAATACATTATCAGTAATTACACGAGCAAAACCAATCAATTGGCCATTCGACCATGCACCAATAACGATTGATGAACCATTCATTTTTTTTTATATCGTTCAAATTTCGGTTATTAGCCCAATCAGTTTCTTGAAAAAGTTGTTGTAAATCTTGTGGGCTAATGGGATAGTCAAACGAATAATCAATGCCTGTCAATTGATATATCATTATCGTAGACCATCAGATTAAGTAAAGCTATGTGAGGTCTGTTAAAGGTACAAGTTATAGTTAATAATACGAGTTTTTTGATCTGGAACTTAACCTAAGTAGGATTTCATAGTATGAAGAGCTGTTTTTACGTCTTGATTAAAATTATCGAATTGACATTCACAAGATACTCGACCTTCATAACCAGCTGATTTGAGAGCTGAAAAAAAATCAGTAAAATCAAAATCATCATTGCCTGGATAAGAGCGTTTGACCGGTTCTGCAATGTGAACATGAGATAAATAATCTGCAGCCTCAATAATATTGGACATCGGTTCATTTTCTTGCCAGACATGATATAAGTCAGCTAAAACTCGGATACTATGGCGATTAACTTGTTTTACCATGGCTAAGCCATCTGCTACAGTTTTAATAATATTACACTCACGACTGCATAATGGCTCAATAGCGATAATAATACCGTGGTCCTCAGCATAATCAGCTGCCATTGTTAAAAAGTCTGCTATTTGATTCCAGGCACGGTCAAAGCTGTATCCGTTTGAGACATTACGAGAGCCACTACTACCATATACAATAATTTCACTTCCTAGTAATTTGGCCCGACGACACGCTGTTTCGACGTAATTAGACAGCCGAGGTAAATCTATTGAATCACCAACTACCCTTAGGTCACCCGGTAAAAAACCAGCGTAAGCTTCAACTTTGATACGATGATCGAGGACTTTTTTTTGGATGGCCTGAAACTCAGCTTCGCTTTTTTCAGGTACTAGCACACTCTGGGCTCCTAACTCAATGTAATCGTATCCAACATCGGCTAATCGGTCTATTTTTTCTAATGAGGTACAAACGCCGAATTTCATACTATTACTCCTAGTTATTATTTTGATTTTCTATTATCTGATTTAGATTTGGGAAGGACTGGTGCCAATCGGTTACCTTTTGATAAGCACAGCCAACTCGACATAACAAAGGTTCAGACAAATGATGACCAACTAATTGCAAACTTAAAGGTAGACCATTTCTGGTAAAGCCACAAGGAAAAGATAATGTTGGTAGACCATTGTAGTTAAATGGAACTGTAAATCGCTGAAACTTAGCTGGGCGAGTGGTCATCGGACCATACAAGACTTCGTTTGTAATTGGGTGTGGTGGTCCAGACATCGACGGACAAGCTATTAAATCAACTTCCATCATGGCTCGTTGAAAATAGCCGTTACACTCAGCTCTCAAGTTATTGGCTCGGGCATAGTCAGCTCCTGTAATCATAGCTCCTTTATCCAGCCAATCCCGAAACCAAGGCCCATAATCATTCTTCTGGGATGGATAAGTAAAACGATGTGCCCAAACAGCTTCAGCGGTACACAGTGTCGGCCAAGCCATAACAAATTCGTCAACGTTAGGCAAGTCAATATCAATCAATTCTGCTCCCAGATTAATTAGCATATCAACGCCTTTTCGAACGGCTTCGGCAAGTTCGGTATCAATATTCAAAGTGGCAAAATTATCATCGTAACCTATACGCACTCCCCTCAGATCAGTCATAATCTGATCAAAACCATCTACCATTTTGGGTACAGGTTGGTATAAAGTAGTTGGATCTTTTTTATCTGAACCGGCAATGCTTTCTAGTACGATTCCGGCATCAGCGACACTACGGGTCATTGGCCCGACATGGTCCAGTGATTCAGCTAAAGCTAAAACACCGTAACGACTGACACGCCCCCAAGTCGGTTTAAGCCCCACAATTCCACAAGCGGCAGCCGGGAAACGAATAGAACCACCCGTGTCGCTGCCCAAAGAAGCAAAACAAAGCCCGCTCGCTGTTGCCACTCCAGAACCGCTAGATGATGAACCTGTCCAATAATTTGATTGCCAAGGATTAATCGGAATAGGAAAGTCTGGATGGTAACCACCCATTGCCCCTTCAGTTAAATTAAGTTTACCTAGCAATATAGCCCCAGCCTGAGCCAATTTCTGAACTACAGTAGCATCAAACTTGGGAATATGGTTGGCATTAACCGCGGTTCCTCCCATTGTTGGAATTCCCTTGGTGTAACAAAGATCTTTGACTGCAATGGGGATACCATGAAGTAGCCCTTTGTACTGACCAGAGAAAATTTCGGTCTCCGCTTGTTTTGCCATAGCTAAGGCCAATTCTATCGTTATAGTGGCATAACTTTTGAGATATGGGTCGAATTTTTGGATGCGTTTTAGCAACGAACGTGTTAATTCAACTGGCGATATTTGCTTAGAGGAAATTAACCCCGCTACTTCAAGAAGGGTATTAAAATGTAGCATGAATAGTAAATTATAATTGGGGCTAATATTACCAACTTGGCGGACGAAAGTAATCCCACAGTTTTTTTAACATGCCCTTTATACCCTTTAATTGTTGTCTTTGATCTTCAATTTGTTCTTGTAACATTGCTAGTCCGAGTTTAATTTCGGTCGCTTCCTGACGCATTTGATCCGATAAATCCGCTTTTTGTTCTAGCTTTTCTAGACGTTTTTGTAATTGAGAAATTTGCGACCTTTGGAGTGCGTTGATCGCTTGACTCGACTGGTAACTATCTTCTCGTTTGAGTAGTTGGAGATGAACGTTAGTTTGCCCTTTTGATTCTTCCATTGATTTCGAGTTAAGAGATAAATTGGCTGGTTGCATCAACGAATCGATTGAATAATTGCTCTGCAATTGTGTGTCGTTTCCACATGAGTTCAGGATGAAATTGGACCCCAACAGCAAAAGTATAGCTAGAATTTTCAATAGCTTCAACCACCCCATCGGTTGCCGTGGCAGTGGCTTCAAAACCTGAGGCTAAATCCCGTATTGATTGATGATGGTAGGAATTAACACGAGATACCGTTTTGTTAGTTGACTGATGTAAAATTGAACCGGTTTGAATATGAATCGTGTGAGCTGCATACCAACCGACACCTTGCTGATAATGGTTAACGTCCGAATTCGGTATTTGGCTCGCGATATCTTGAAAGATAGTACCACCCATAGCTAAATTCATCATTTGTGCACCACGGCAAATACCTAATAAGGGTAAATTACGGTCTAAAGATTGTCGAACTAGATACAATTCCATCTGGTCCCGAATGGGATCAACTCGACCAATTTTTGGATGTGGTTGTTCATCGAAAATAAGAGCATCAGGGTCCCCACCTCCGGACAATAGAAGACCATCGGATAGAGATAAATAAGTGTCTAAAACTTGTTGGTTTTCAGTGTGAGGAAGAAGAATCGCACTTCCTCCTACTGATTCTATGGCTTCCGCATAATGTCGGGAAACAAAATTATCATCGGTGTTAGCTCGACAAGTAATACTAATCGTTGGACGTTTCGAAGACTGTTTTTGTATCATTATTTGCTGAAAAGCGTTTTCAATATGATAACCAAAGGCTGATTAGTAGTATATCGTCAACCTTTAGTCTGAGTGAAATTTTATTGTTAATGCCTACTTGACATTTAGTGTTACATATTCCGGACGACCGTTACTGTGAAGAACATGTAGCAAAATTTTGGACTCCTTAGCCACAACATTTAGACGGGTGCGATAATCCTCAATATTAGTAATAGGCTCCCAATCAATTTCCTTTATTAGATCTCCGACTTGGAGACCTGCTTTTTCTGCTGAACTATTTTCTTCTATATTGGTTACCACCACACCTTCTTCGTCTTGATAATCATACTGTTCTGCTAATTTATCTGTCAAATCTACCACTTTCATTCCAGCAAATTCTTCTACCTCATCATCATTAGACTGCCGTTCCATATCTTGTCCTGTCTGTAAATTAGCCAAGGCCTTTTCTGTTCGTTTGCCTAATTTGATTTTCAGATTCTTGGTTTTACCTTTTCGGACGACTTTTACAGTAACACGTTCACCCGCACCAGCATCGGCTACGATATTTCTCAAGTCATCTCCGTCCTTGATCTGCTGACCATCGAACGAAATAATAACGTCTCCACGTTTGAGTCCACCTTTGTCGGCAGGACTGTTCGTACCTACCATAACGACTAAAGCCCCTTTAGTATCAGGTAATTTGTATTTTTCGGCTATGTCATTAGTTACCCCTTGGAACTGGATGCCGAGCCAACCGCGAGTAACTTCACCATCCTTTTTCAATGCTTGCATAATTTTCTGAACTAGATTGCTGGGGATCGCGAAACCAACACCGACGTTACCTTGAGATGAGCCATTGCTAGTTAGAATAGCTGTATTAATGCCAACTAATTGACCTTGTACATTAATCAAGGCACCGCCACTATTACCTCGATTAATGGCCGCATCAGTTTGAATGAAATCGGCATAATTAGCAATACGAACATCATTGGTATCTCTTCCTTTAGCGCTTACAATACCTCTTGTAACAGTTTGAGATAAACCAAAGGGGCTACCTATAGCAACAACCCATTCACCGACTTCTAGCTGACTAGAGTCCCCAAAAACTAGATGAGGTAAGGATTTTTCTTCGATTTTCAGTAAAGCTAGGTCAGTACCATCACGACCTGAGTCCGTACCGATAATTTTGGCATCAAATTCACGACCGTCAGATAACACTACTTGAATATCACTGGCCCCTTCGATCACATGGTTATTGGTCAAGATATAACCATCAGCACTAACAATGGCACCAGAACCAAGTCCTCCTGGCACCTCTCGTTGTCTCGGTGCGGATTCCTCGTCACCTCCTTCTGGAGGGACCGCATCAGGAAAAAAACGTCGCCATTGTCGAAAAAAATCTTCATCAAAAGGCATTTGTTCACGACGGTTCGAGATCATACGAGTTGTTGTAATTTGAACCACTGCTGGTTTTGCTTTATTAACCAAATTGATAAAGGCTCGATTAGCCCTTTCCAAATGCTCTTGGTCTAGATCTAGGTTGGCCTCATCGGATTGGGCATTTGCAGTGATTAAAGTAACAGTCGCTACTTGCCAAGCGATGAATAGCATTAGAACGAAGCTTAGCAATGATACTAGGTTTTTATCATTTATCAGATGTGGGCGTTTTGAAATGTTTGATTGCATTACTCATTTCCTTTAAATTATTTAATTTTTATTTAAATTTGAGCATTAATTAAATTTTTTATTTGCTCAATATATTCATCTAAACCACAAATGGTTTGTTGGCGCGTATTCATGTCTCGGATAGTCACTTTTTTTTGGGCTAATTCGTCCGGTCCGACTACCACTGCCAGAGGGATTCCCTTACGGCTAGCATAACCAAAAGTTTGGCGGAATGATTTTGGCTCCAAGTAAACTTCAGTGTTGATACCAGCACGTCGTAATTCGGCTAACCGCTTAAGAGATTCTGATATCATGTCTTGGTTATAAGGAGCAACCAAAACTTGGGTTGTTGTTTTGACTAAAGGGAGAAGGTTCAGCTTTTCCATGGAGTCAATCAATCGTTCCAAACCGAAAGAAGTACCTACGGCTGGAATGTCCCGACCGATGTATTGTCCAATTAGCGTATCCCATCTCCCACCTCCTACCACACTGCCAATGTCAGCTGTTTTTACCACTACTTCGAAAATAGGTCCCGTGTAGTAATCAAGACCACGTGCTAACGATGGGTCAAAGCGGTAGTGGCTGGGTGGCACTTCAAAAATGTTCAGTGTTTTTTGTATCTCTCTCAGTTCATTGATCCCTTGACTAGCTTGACCGAATTCACCAATTAATTGTTCTAATTGATCGAGAACATCGTCCCCAGTTAGTGAAATAACAGTGAAAATTTTGTCTATTTTTTTCTGAGAAATGCCTTGTTGAATGAGTTCTTCTTGGACTTTATCGTTACCGATTTTGTCTAATTTATCGATTGACCTACACACTGTTCTTAGTTGATCAGGTACATCAGCGTAGGCCACCATCCCATCTAAAATTTTTCGGTTATTAATAAGAATGTGGAAATCAGAAAAACCAAAGTCAGTCATCATCTCATTGATAATAGTCAAAATTTCGGCTTCTATTAGCATAGATGAACTACCAACTGCATCAATATCACATTGAGTAAATTCTCGATACCGACCTTTTTGTGGCCTTTCTCCTCGCCAGACCTGCTGAATTTGATATCGTTTGAAGATTGGTCGTACAAGTTCTGAGTTCATACCGATCGTCCTTGCCAGCGGCACCGTTAAATCGTAACGAAGTGCTAACGTTTTTCCATCTCGATGCGCCAAACGATAAATTAGATTTTCTGCTTCTTGGCCGTATTTACCAGTCAATATATCGTAGTATTCCATAGCTGGTGTTTCCAACGGCTCAAAACCATATTTTTCAAATACACATCGTAACTTGTCAGTAACGAAATTTCGGTATACCATCTGTTCCGGCAATCGATCTCGAAGGCCAGAATAAAGGCGAGGTTGAATGGTACTCATGTTTTTCCTATTAGGATTTTTATTTATTATTAGTAATAACTACAACGAAAAACAATATCATTGTATTACATATTCATACAGGTTAAGACCTGATTAGTAAGACACTGAATTTCGACTGATGTTCGACAAACACAAAAAAGGCCGCAGGTGAAGAGCCTCACCTGCGGCCAATAAATGTAATTTTGATGGACTGATTAATATCCAATTACGCCAATACCTTCTCGGTAAGTTGTGGCCGAACGGTGTAGAGAAGCCAATTCATCATTACTAAGATCAATTTCTACAATTTTTTCCATACCACTAGCACCTAAAATAATTGGTACTCCAATATAAAGATCATCAATTCCATATTGTCCGGTTAAGTGTGCGGAACAAGGAATTAGACGTTTTTTGTCCAGAATAATGGCCTCTGCCATCTGGGCTAAAGAAGCTCCAGCCGCATAGTAGCCACTGACCTTCAGCATTTCTACTATTTCACCACCACCGTTTCTGGTTCGATCTGAAATCTCATCGATTCTTTGTTGTGAAATTAGTTGTGTGATCGGGATTCCACCAACCGTCGTGTATCGTGGCAGTGGCACCATAGTGTCTCCATGCCCCCCCATCACCATTGCAGTTATATCTTCAACCGAAACACCAAGTTCCATAGAAATAAAGGTTCTGAACCGTGCTGAATCTAAAACGCCAGCTTGTCCTACAACCCGCTCCGCGGGAAAACCACTAACTTTCCACGCGTGATATGTCATAATATCAAGCGGGTTAGTCAACATGACAATTACGGTATCGGGGGAATGTTTGACTACATTTTCAGCGACCGAACCAACAATTTTTGCGTTAGTATTGAGCAGATCTTCTCTCGTCATCCCCGGCTTTCTTGGTGAACCAGACGTAATAATTACTACATTAGAACCTGCAGTTTCTTCGTAATTGACAGATCCTGTCAGCTGGGCATCAAACATTTCTACTGGACCAGCTTGTGCCATGTCTAAGGCTTTTCCCTGTGGGACACCATCTATGATGTCAACCATGACGACATCTCCAAGTTGTTTCTGTGCGATGAGAAAGGCGGCCGTCGCACCGACATTACCCGATCCGATTACGCTAATTTTTTTTCTTGCCACTTGTTTTACTCCATATTTTCTATGATAGCAGATCCAAATTCAGATGTTTTCAGCTTAGTTGCTCCGTCCATAAGGCGCTCTAGGTCGTAAGTCACTCTCTTTTGCACAATCGTCTGCTCCATTCCTTTCGTTACTAAATCGGCTGCTATTTGCCAGCCCAAATGTTCTAGCATCATTACAGCCGATAAGATTAGCGAACTAGGATTGGCAACATCTTGATCTGTATATTTGGGAGCTGTTCCATGTGTGGCTTCAAATAGAGCGGCTACATCACCGATGTTTCCACCCGGCGCCATTCCGATCCCACCTACTTGGGCTGCACAAGCATCCGACAAATAATCACCATTTAGATTGGATGTAGCAATCACATCGTAGTCAGCGGTTCGAGTCAAAATTTGTTGCAACATACTGTCAGCAATTCGGTCTTTTACGACAATCTTCCCTTCTGGAATTTTGCCATCATGCTTATCCCATAGTTCAGCTTCAGAAATTGTCTGTTCTCCAAACTCATCAGCTGCTAACTCGTATCCCCATTCAGCAAAAGCTCCTTCGGTAAATTTCATAATATTGCCTTTGTGAACTAAGGTTACGCTTTCTCGATTGTGGTCAATCGCGTATTGGATCGCCATTTGAACTAAACGTTTGGTACCGAAAATGCTGATCGGTTTAATGCCGATACCAGAGTCAGGACGAACTGTAATTCCCATTTGATTCTGCAAGAAATCGATTACACGCTTAGCGTCTTCTGATCCTTGCATCCACTCGATACCCGCGTAGACATCTTCTGTATTCTCCCGGAAAATGACTACATCCATATCCTCGGGTTTACGCACTGGGGTAATAACACCCTCAAAGTGTCGAACTGGTCGAATACAGGCAAATAAGTCTAGCTCTTGACGTAACGTTACATTAAGGCTACGGAAGCCACCACCAACCGGTGTAGTTAGGGGCCCCTTAAGAGCAACTCCAAACTCTCGAATAGCTTGAAAAGTGTCTTTTGGAAGCCACTGACCATATTTTTCTTGCGCATTTTCACCGGCATATATATCAAACCAAACGATTTTTTTCTGCCCATCGAAGGCCCTCTGAACTGCAGCATCAATACCTCGACGAGTAGCCTACATAATATCCCGTCCGATACCATCGCCTTCAATTACCGGGATAATCGGCTGATCAGGTACTGTTAGTTTCTGGTTACTATCTTTTTCAATCTTCTCACCACTTGAAGGCAAGGAAAGCTTATCGTAATTGGACATTATCGCTCCTAACGTTATTTTACTCTATCACTCAGTTTAACAGGTTAATTTTTGACGAAGGCATGGTCAGCCTGACGAAGACGGTTGTGGACATTTAGCACTTGATTAGGCACGCTTTGATCTTCTTCCGTATCAGGGATAATTTTTGGGTCAGGTGCAATGACTGGACGTATGATTTTAAGTTGTAATTGCTCTCGTCCATCCATCATCCAGCCAAATCCACGAAAAACGTAGGTCAATAATGTGCGGTCAGGATCGCTAACCCCCAACGCCTCTTGAACACTCCAAGCCCCAAAGTCTGTATTGGGAGTCAGACGAAGCGGTGGGTCATTTTCTCTACCTGGTCGAACAACACCTTCGACTAGGGCAATTTGATAGAGTCGTTGGACAATTCCCAAACGATTCAGCTGTTGCTCAGACAACTGAATTTCGCCTTTGTCAATAGCCTCAAATAGTGGTGCAAGATAGATCGCCGCTCTTGGATCTTGTTGGATTTGGTTTCCACGTCCAGCCGCAGAAATTTCCGGATGTCCAAAAGTCGGTATACTAGTCGAACTTTTCAATCTTTCACGAATTAGAGTTTCCTGCTCATCTGTAGGTAATATTTCTAATTCTTGGATCAGTCGAGTTAGGTTATGGATTGCTCCAAAGTGGCGTTTCCCATCTAAAATCATCTGAGAAGCAACAAAGAAATCAGCTGTGCTGAGAGCGTGAAGAGAGGCCATGTAACGAGCTACGATATTAGATGCTGCAGAACCATGATGGGTTTGAATCATGCCCATCATCTCCAAAATTTGGCCTTCCACCTTGGTTGCCTTTCGTCCTAATAGTAGGCTGTAAGTCGCTTGGAAGGCCGTTTCCCCAGCCTGCTGGTGTTGGACAATGAAATCTGTGGTTTGTTCAACTAACTCAGCAGCTGATGTATTGTTATCTTCCTCCAACCGATAACGCATATAAGTTGACATAGCACCTACGGCTACATTGCCCATGTGATTGGCAATTTGCTGGATTAAAAAAAAACCACTGTGCCGCTGATCGTTAAAGCCGAGATCAACTTGATGGGATTTTTGGCCTTTTTTTAATGCTGACAAATGTTGTATAACCAATTCAGGACCAGCTTTTGGATAGGCTTTCATAAAACTTGCGACTAGATGAGTAACTGTTTGCAGCCCATCTAAGCTGGCTCGATTTTCCTTAATGGTCCGGTAAAATTTTCGGTCGATCAAAGCTGCCAAAACTTCGGCTTGGTTAAGATCTTCCAATATCTCCGCCCGTTTGCCAAATAAGCCAGCATAGATTAATTGCGCTGGAGTGAGTTTGCCTGCTACGATCTCACCTTCTCTAATTTGTCCACGAATAGTAAAGCTTCTAATTTGTAATTCGATTTCCGTTTCTTGACATATAGCAGAAGCTGAATGCTGAACTGGATTGGCAAAGACGGCTGTTGACTGAGGGAATGATGATAAACCCGTCAGTGCAGAAATAATCTGATTTTCTTTTAAAGTTTGGCCTCTTTCAATAGCATCCGAAACCGGGGTGTAATCCGACGGTTGTGGTAGTTCTGACAGCATCCGTCGAATTAGGTTTAATCGTTTCTGGCTCGATTTTTCCATTGCACTTCCTTTCATCTATATTTCAGTCAAAGTAAACTATGTATTATTTTGTTCGTATGATAAATACTTTCAGTAAAAATAGTGAGTTTACCCAGATCGAAATCAAAAAAAATCAACTCAGGTAAATAACATTCAGAGTAATTTTCACGGCAATTCGGTTGAACCCATTAAATAACGATCAACTTCACGGGCAGCCCCTCGTCCCTCTTTAAATGCCCAAACTACCAAACTTTGGCCGCGACGCATATCACCTGCCGTGAACACACCTGGAACACTCGTTACATAGTTATCTTCATCAGCCTGTACATTTGAACGCGCATCCCGCTCAACTTCCAGTTGGTCTAGCATGGTATCATCAGGTCCTAGAAATCCCATAGCTAACAATACTAGGTCAGCTGGCCAAACCTTCTCTGTCCCTTCGATTGGTTTCGGGAATGGTCGGCCATTATCACCAGGAACCCACTCTACTTGAGCTGTATGAAGTTCTTTGACATTGCCGCTAGCATCTCCAATGAACTTAGTGGTGTTAATTAGGTACTCTCTTGGGTCGGCCCCAAATTGGGCTGCGGCCTCTTCTTGACCATAATCAAGTTTGTAGATGCGAGGATATTCCGGCCAAGGATTATTATCAGCTCTTTCATCCGGAGGTCGTTGCATAATTTCAAATTGGGTCAACGATTTGCAACCGTGTCGCAGGGATGTGCCAACACAGTCAGTGCCTGTATCGCCACCACCAATAACAATGACATGTTTATCCAAAGCTGAAATGTAGTTACCGTCTTTATGTTTAGAATCAAGTAGGCTTTTGGTGTTCTGGTGCAAGAATTTGACGGCAAAATGAATACCATTGAGTTCTCGACCTTCAATGGGTAAATCCCGAGGTTTTGTAGCACCACCGCAAAGAACCATCGAATCAAAGGAATCCATCAACTCAGTGGCTTGTATATCTTTTCCAATTTCGGTATTGGTGATAAAATCAATACCTTCTTGTTCCATTAAATTCACACGCCGCTGTACATACTCTTTGTCCAATTTCATATTTGGAATGCCATACGTCAACAGACCACCAATACGGTCAGCCCGCTCATAAACAGTAACCGAATGACCAGCTTTGTTCAGTTGAGCAGCACAAGAGAGTCCTGCTGGTCCAGAGCCGACCACAGCCACCTTTTTTCCTGTTCTTTCCTCTGGTGGTTCCGGTACGATCCAACCCTCTTCCCAGCCTTTATCTATTATGGAAACTTCAATGTTTTTGATTGTTACTGGGGGGTCGAGTATGCCCAAAACACAAGCCCCTTCACAAGGCGCCGGACAAACTCGGCCCGTAAACTCGGGAAAATTGTTGGTTTTGTGAAGCCGGTCCAGAGCTTCTTTCCAAAGCCCTCGATAAACTAGGTCATTCCATTCTGGATTTAAATTATTGATAGGACAGCCAGAAGCGGCTGGACTAGTCTCCGGCAGTGGCATTCCTGTGTGGCAAAAAGGTATGCCACAATCCATACAACGCGAGCCTTGTGTCTGCAATTTGTCTTGGTTAAAATGAAGGTGAAATTCTCTCCAGTCCTTAATACGTTCTAACGGTGAACGGTCGGCCGGAAGTTCCCGATCGTATTCCATAAATCCGGTCGGTTTTCCCATTCTATCTCCTTAATTCCTAGTCCGTTGCTACTTGGCTTCGGTACTATCTTTTGTCAATGTTTATTGTCTCAGGTATTTGTTATGTCCGACAATCTATACCGCTCGCCGGAACGCAGCCAACCACGCGGCTTCACCTTCTAAGCCTTCACTTTGAACTTCTTCGAAAGCATCTAAAATACGTTTATAATCGTTGGGAAGAACTTTGACAAATTGTGTGACTGAATTCTCCCAATCGTTTAAAACTTTTTCAGCTACTATACTATCAGTGTATTGGGCATGTCTCTGTATAATTGCTTTCAGTTCGTTAATTTCAGAAGAATTTTCTAATTTGACCAAGCTACACTGTTCTTGGTTACAACGGATATGAAAGTCACCGCTCCGGTCTAGTACATATGCTACACCACCGGACATTCCACCCGCAAAATTACGACCAGTTTCACCTAAAATGACCACTTTACCGCCAGTCATGTACTCACAACCGTGATCTCCTACACCTTCTACTACCGCACTAACCCCACTATTTCGGACGCAAAATCTTTCGCCAGCTATACCACGAATGTAGGCTTCCCCAGCTGTTGCGCCATAAAATGCCACATTACCAACTATGATATTCTCTTCAGCTCTGAAGTTTGAATTGTTTGGAGGATACACAACCAATTTACTACCTGACAATCCTTTGCCAAGATAATCGTTTGCGTCCCCTTCCAAACGGAAAGTTATTCCGGCTGGTGTAAATGCTGCAAATGATTGTCCTGCAGAGCCTTGAAAATGAAGGTCAATGGTATCTTCTGGTAGTCCTTCAACTCCAAATTTACGAGTCAATTGTCTGCCTAATATTGTTCCTACCACTCGATCGATGTTAGTAATTGGTAATCTGCCAGTCACTTTTTCCGCTTTCTCTAGGGCCGGTCGACAAAGGTCTAGTAAAATTCGATTATCAAGGGATTTTTCCAACCCATGATCTTGGTCAATTTGACAATAACGACCAATATCAGAATCGACATTTGGCTGATGAAGTAATGGCGTCAGATCTAGCCCCTTCGCTTTCCAATGTTGTACCGCTTTTTTAGGTTCCAATAAGTCGGTCCGACCTATCATTTCGTTTATAGTACGCACTCCCAGAGTGGCCATGATTTCTCTCATATCCTCTGCAACAAATCTGAGGAAATTGACTACGTAGCTTGGATCACCCATAAATTTTTTGCGAAGTTCTGGATTTTGGGTGGCAACGCCCACGGGGCAAGTATCTAACTGACAAACTCGCATCATTATACAACCCAGAGCAACCAAAGCGGTGGTAGCAAAACCGAATTCTTCAGCCCCTAGCAATGTAGCAATTACCACATCTCTTCCTGTCTTCAACTGACCATCCGTTTCAACTACAATTCGAGATCGCAAGTCATTTAAAACCAATGTTTGATGGGTTTCTGCAACACCAAGTTCCCAAGGTAAACCCGCATGCTTAATGCTAGTTTGCGGTGAAGCACCGGTGCCACCGTCAAGTCCACTAATTAAGACTACATCAGCGTGGCCTTTTGCTACCCCAGCAGCGACTGTTCCAACACCAACTTCCGATACTAACTTAACGTTAATCCGTGCTTGTTGGTTTGAGTTTTTTAAATCGTGAATCAGCTGAGCTAAATCTTCAATTGAGTAAATATCGTGATGCGGTGGTGGTGAAATTAATTCAACACCAGGCGTTGAGTGTCGAACTGTAGCAATCCAAGGATATACTTTTCGGCCTGGTAATTCGCCACCTTCTCCCGGTTTTGCCCCCTGCGCCATCTTAATTTGTATTTCTTTTGCTTGTACCAAATAGTTGCTAGTGACACCGAAGCGTCCGGAAGCTACCTGCTTAATAGCGCTGTTTTTGGAGTCCCCGTTTGGTTCTGGCGTATAACGAGTGGGGTCCTCACCACCTTCACCTGTGTTGCTTTTGCCACCAATTCGATTCATGGCAATAGCTAAGGCTTCGTGAGCCTCTTTGCTAATTGAACCATAAGACATGGCACCAGTCTTAAATCGAGAAAAGATAGCTTCTACTGGTTCAATTTCTTCTATAGGAATAGGATTATCGACAGTCTTAAATTCTAAAAGCCCACGGAGTGTACCTAATTCTTCCGATTGATCGTTGATTAGACGGGCGTAATCTTTGTAGATCTCGTAGTTTTTAGTCCGAGTTGCCTGTTGTAGTTTGTGAATAGTCATCGGGTTAAATTGATGATATTCTCCATCTTGCCGCCATTGATAGTCGCCACCAACATCAAGTGTTTGGTCTTTAGCCGGCGTTTTTGGATAAGCGCGTTGATGTCGAATCAGAGACTCCTCTGCAATCACATCTAGGCCAATTCCCTCAACTCGACTTTCACTCCAAGTAAAGTATTTGTCAATCACTGACTGCTTGATACCAACCGCCTCAAAAATCTGAGCACCACGATAAGACTTAATAGTTGAAATGCCGATTTTAGCCATCACCTTGACTACTCCCTTGGTAGCCGATTTAATGTAACCTTTGACTGCTTCTTGATACTTGATATTAGTTAACTGACCTTCGTTGATCATATCAGCCAAACTTTCAAAAGCCAGATAGGGGTTGATAGCTTGTACACCATAACCAATCAGTAGGCAAAAATGATGAACTTCACGAGGTTCGCCTGATTCAAGTGCAATACCAACTTGAGACCTTGTGCCTTGTCGAATCAAATGGTGGTGAAGTCCAGCAATAGCTAACAAAGCTGGAATTGGCACATGATTTTGGTCGTGGTCTCGATCGGATAATACTAAAATCGTGGTTCCGTTAGCAATAGCCTGGTCAGCACTAGCGAACAATTTTTCCATTGCCAACTCTAGACTTTTTCCTCCTTCAGCAGATTTGGCAAATAGAATCGGCAATGTTTGGCATCTCAATCCTTCTTGATTGACTCTTTTCAACTGTTCCATTTCATCATCCGACAAAATGGGTGTATCTAATTTAATTTGGCGACAATTTTCTGGAACTGGATCTAGTAAGTTACCTTCTGGGCCAATAGTTGTTTCCGGTGAAGTAACTATTTCTTCCTTTAACGGATCAAGTGGAGGATTAGTAACTTGGGCGAACAATTGCTTAAAATAGTTATAGAGCAAATGAGGGCGATTGGACAAAACAGCCAATGGCGCATCGTTACCCATAGAACCAACTGGATCTCGACCAATTTTTGACATTGGTCCTAAGAAAACCTTTTGGTCTTCAAAAGTGTAGCCGAAAGTCTGTTGTCGTTGTAAAGTTAGCTGATGCTTAAGTTCTGGTTCTTTGACTGATACACTGGGTAGATCCGTTAAAGGCACCAAATTGTCAGTTAACCACTGTGCATAGGGTTGCTGTGTAACGATTTCCTGCTTCACGTCCTCGTCGCTTACAATAAGACCTTTCTGAGTATCGATGAGTAGAATTCGTCCTGGTTGCTAACGACCTTTTTTTATGACCTTCTCTGGTGCTTCTTTCATCACCCCAGCTTCTGATGCTAATACAATGTAATCATCATCAGTGATATAATAACGAGAAGGCCGTAAACCGTTTCTATCTAAGGAAGCCCCTACCACTTCACCATCTGTGAAAGCGATAGATGCCGGGCCATCCCATGGTTCCATTAGACAACTATGGTACTCGTAAAAGGCCCGCTTTTGGGCACTCATGCTTTCGTGACGCTCCCAAGGCTCAGGAATCATCATCATGGCTGCATGCGCCATAGACCGGCCCGATAAAGACAGAAATTCTAAGCAATTATCGAAAATGGCTGAATCGCTACCATCTTCATCTAAAATTGGCAATATTTTTTCGAAATCATCTCCAAATAGTTCTGAGGCCATTTGGCTTTGCCGAGCTTTCATCCAATTTTGATTTCCTCGAATGGTGTTAATTTCACCATTGTGGATCAAGTAACGATAAGGATGAGAACGCTCCCAACTGGGGAATGTATTAGTAGAAAATCGAGAGTGAAATAGAGAAATTGCCACTTCCATCAGAGGGTCGTGTAATTCTGGATAAAATTGACCAACTTGAATGGGGGTCAACATCCCTTTGTAGACTATAGTGCGAGCAGATAAGCTTGACACATAGAAGTTAGGGGCAATCGGAGCGATGTCATTTGACTTGTTACGCCCGAACCGGATCAGATTGGTTGCTTGCTTACGGATGATATATAGCTTACGTTCGAAGGATAAGTCATCTTTGATTAACTTGGCATTTTTTTCAATGAAGGCTTGCCAAACTTCGGGTTCGGAGATTTTTGCTGTTTTGCCTAATGTTGAGTTATTAGTAGGTACACGTCGCCAACCGAGAAAGTTTAGGCCTTCATCCTGCACAATTTGAACAAATTTTTGGTGCGCTAAGGTATTGGGTTGACCATCCTTCGTTTGGGAAAAGTAAAACATTCCTACACCATATTCACCTAGTTGGGGCAAACTGATGTTTTGACGTTGACAAGCAACGCGAAGAAACCGGTCAGGAAGTTGCATCAAAATACCTGCACCATCCCCAGTATTGGCTTCAGAGCCAGCACCACCTCGATGGTCTAAGCAGTCTAAGGCATTCAATGATTCTTTGATAATATAATTCGATTTTTGTCCTTTGATATGGGCAATCAAGCCAATACCACATGCGTCTCGTTCATAAGCTGGATTGTATAGCCCTTGCTTAGGTGGGGGGCCAAACCGCTTTTTCATAATAGGAACCTCTTCCAACATAGTGCCGGTTTACATAACGTTCGTAACCCTTGGGCGTTATAAACAACTACTACTTCATGACCAAACCAATTTGTTCTTTTGATATACAGACCGATTCCTTTGGTCATTTTGAACCATTTCTGCGCAAGTCGATTAGATTTAAGTGCAAAGGGAATTGGGGGTCTTGCAGTCTGCGACGGTTAGGTTTGACCAAGCATTCTTAGGTCGTTTTTTCTTGTATCTATCGGCTAAAATCATACATCAGACGAGCTCAAACTGTCAAGGTTATTGGATCGACACTAAACAAATTCATCATGCTATAATTGTAATCAGATAATCCTGAGTAGTCTTATTGAGCACATTTCCTGTCAACTTTTCTTTTTCTTACCCAAAAACTAAATTGAAAAACAGGCCTGTTCTTTTTAATTTTCATGTTTGTTATTTTCTGTGGTTGATGTTATTTGGATTGATGCTTTCTGTAGCCGACGCCAGATTGATTGTTCGCTTGCTTGATCATAAAGAAAACCCAATACAACAAGCGAGAATTCAAATCATTCCAGGTGAAATTCATCCCGATAAAGATACACCAGTTATAATGCCATCAAAACCAAGAACTGATGGATTAGCTGGTTTTGTTACTGATAACAAAGGACAGATTATCGTCGATTTGCCAAACGGTCAATACACGGTGGTGGCTTCTCCCCGCTTTGATTTGAACCAAGACAAGGAAAAAGCGTTTCTTATGATGCGCACCCTCGAAGCACCTAGTGAAGTAGTATTATCTCTTAATCAGACAGTTCCCATAACTGTATCGGCAATTGGTGAGGGGATTTTTGCTGATGATGAGCCTGCACCCTTGGAGATGTCTTATGTCTATTTTCGTCCGAGTAAACGCATTTTTGGCTATGTAGGTTTGTTAAGTAATGAAGGTGAGATGAAAGTTAATGTTTCTCCCGGCGATTACCATTTGGTTATAAAAGGATCAATTTCTCGTCACTATCTGGTCTTGCCTAACCAAACTATTCATCCTCAGGCTGATCAACATACCATTTCTTTTGATGGCCGCCAAACTTTAACAGCTCGATTAGGTTTTAACTTGCCAGACCAAACTCAACTTGTTTTGCACGAAATTTTGTCTTCTGATTTGACTTATGAACAAGTAGATATCATTGAAGAACAGATTGGTTATGACGCTGCTTACACCGACGTTTATGCTCTTGATTCGGGACAGTTCGTAATTCCAACACGACTTTTGCCAAATCAAACCTATCAGATCAATCTCAGTTATGTGATGAATTTAGGGGGTTATCTTTATGCCTACGAATTTCGAATCAACGAACTGATAATACAAGCACCACAAATTTACACTATCGGTAACGATGGAAGTACCCCTCTGCAAGTAACAATCGATACAGATCAGTCTACTTACTTACCAGGGTCCAAGGTAGATGTCCATTTTAAGATTAGCGATGTACTAGGCAATCAGTTATATCGATTTTTCAACTATTCGTCAGCTCGGTTGGTATTTCCCTTCGTAGTGGTCTCAGATCCCAGTGGTCGAGTAATCGCCAGCAATCCAATTACAAATGAAGTTCCAGAAGATTTTTTCAATTTTAAATTTTTCTTGCCTAAGACTGCTCAATCGGGCGAATATCGGGTGAATATCAGTTTGGATGCCAAATACTATGGACAACTTCGAGCCAGTAAGACTTTCCAAGTTGAACGTGAACTCGATACTATTCCCCCTCAAATTAACCGAATGATCCTTCCCAAAATCATCACTAATTCTCGGTTTCGCACACAGACTGACAATATTTTTCAAGCCAAGTTAGATAGCGATTTGCCAGTTACTGCTAATTTGACTTTACGACCAAGAATAGTTACGCCAGCGGCACCCCATTTTTTGCCATCAACAACCTTTCAACCAGAAATTTCATCACCAAATCCTTCATTGGAGTGGACACACCAATGGAAAATTCCGGCCAAATTTTTGGTGGGTCAGCAACTTAGATGGTCATTGTTAGTGACCGATTTCTTCGGTAATCGAAGTCAGAAAACGGGCTTGATTGTTACCCAACTTGATAAAACGATGGCGAAAAAGAACGAAGATATGGTTGTACTTTTGCCTCAAAAACCGGTCATCTTGACTGGGCACAAACAGATATTTGAGTTGGTTAATCAATATGAAAATCCGATTTCGAAAATAAATTGGCATTTTGATGAATCCATCCTAAGATCTGTGGAACATTCAACTAGTAAGATTAAACTTCAAGGTGAAAAAGTAGGAATTAGTGCTTTGAAAGCGGAAGGTTTTTTTACTAAAACAGGGGAAAAATTTGCCGTTGAAATCTTAGTGAATGTGGTTTTTGGTCAATTGGATAACATTCAAATTATGACTGAACCGGCTAGGAAACAAAAGCTTCAATCCGGACAGAAACTAAAACTGACCGCAGTTGGTGAAGACCAATTTGGCAACCAAATAATTCTGGCTCCCGTATGGTCAATAGATGGAAACATCGGTCATATTCAACAAACAATAGAAGGTAATAATCAAGTCAAAACCACCTTTACTGCAGTTGAGTCTGGTGGCGGTCAACTCAATATTTATCTTTTAGATCAAACTGCTAGTTTGTCCATGGAAGTATTATCTGGACCACTTCACCACATCACCATCGATCCGTTTATTGCATATCTTCCAGTTTCTAGTGCTCGACAGCAGTTTCAGTACCAATTCATGGGACATGGCTGGGATTTAGGCCAGAATCCAATTAATGACTTCATTGTTGAATGGGTAGTTGATCAATCTGCTGGTAATATCGACCCAACGGGTTTGATGAACTCAATCAACCAACCCAATACACAAACTTTAGGTAACGTTATTATCAATGGTACGATTTGGGGTAATGGACCAGCCGGTTCAAACCCAGGGAAATGTGTTGTTGTAATTCAAAATAAGCCACCAC
>CAYVHK010000029.1:0-9007 GCA_964451145.1 uncultured bacterium
GTAAGTTGGATATTGAATCAGCCACTACCTCAAGATGGTTCCGTGGACGGTAGTTACATTATTCAATCTACGGTCACCAAAGATGAAGTGGTTCTTCTATCCGAATCCACTGTATTCCTTTACGACACTAAGAGCCCTAAAATCGATAGTGTAATGGTAGCAACAAAAAAACCAACTAAGTTAATTGCTAACCAAGTTGTCAAGATTACAGAACCATTCTCTGAGTTAACAATCAAGATGACTGATCAGTTAGCTGGTGTCGATTTGACCTCCTCAACGATTAGCCTCAGAACGAACCAGGGGCTAGAGGTAGGAACTGAGGTTGCTGATAATAACGGAACAATAGAAATCCAAAATAATGGTATTGATACTATCACGGCTGAATTCGCAGAATTACAACAGGCTGGTGTTTATACATTAGTAGTTACACCGAAAGACTTAGCTGGTAATGTTGGGCACATATCACTTTATCAAATCAGCCTTGACTTGTCTGAACCAGAAGTTATTTCAATCAAAATCGACGATCAATTGCGTCGTATCACCGCTAGACTAGACAATGCCATAGCTGCACTCTCAACTATTGAAATCTTTGGAACTAACGGTCAAGTTATTGGTAAAACTGTAGAAGTCAAATCGGACCAAATCGATTGGACACCGACAAATCTAGCGACAGATGGCACTGCTGATGGTACCTACACGATCACTGTTACGCCGACCAATAGACAAGGTGTGTCCGGACAGGCGCTGGTGCAACAGTTCACTTACGATACTCAAGAACCAGAAATTAGTAATATTACCATTGTCGATCTAACACAACCAGTTTCCTATCTTTCCAACCCGACAGCACAAATCACAGTAACAGTCAACGACTTAGGCCCTGCCGGACTTGAAGCCGAACAGCAAAACATCAGTCTACTTGACAGTTCTGGTAAAGCTATCAGCGCATTTTTAACGCATGATGGCCGAGAAAATATTTACTTTACTTTTAACCCGCCATTTCCTAAAGATGGCGCTAAAGACGGAGAATACCAATTAGTTATTGATCTAATTGATAAAGCTGGTAATAAAAAAAATGTTACACATACTGTTTTTTACGATAGTAATCCACCAACTTTGACTAGTATTGTACCTAAAGATGGAGCACTCCTGAAGGGGGAAATCAATCAAATTACGATTAATCTAGCCGATGAAAGGGGAAGTGGTATCGATTTTGAACAGACAATGATTTCCGTCACAGATACAGATGGAAATGAAGTGACAGGTCAAATAAGCCATGATGGGAAGTCTAGATTGATTTTCAAAGTCAACAATTTAGCCCAGAGTGGTTCTTACTTAGTTCGAACCGAAATTGCTGACCGATCTGGCAACGTAGCTATATTCGAAAGTGGTTTCACTAATCTGTCGAATTTGCTAGTGGCTTCCTCTACTATACCACCAACCCACCCAACTGAAAAAGCCTTCAGTAGAAAACAACTGGATGCAGTTTCAGTTCAACTGCCGGCGGATGTTGGTAATCACTTATCCACTCTGCATCTAATAGACAGTAGTGGCCAAATTGTTATGGGCCATCAAGATGGAAATGGTTCATCAGATTTACAATATCAACTCCAAAATCCCTTGAAGGATGATGGCTCAGATGATGGAAACTACACAATAGTTTTCACTCCCATCAGTGGCAACGGTCAAAGAGATCAACCGCAACTCATGAGTTTCGTTCATGACACAATTGAACCAGAGATTGACGAGGCGCAAGTTCGGCTAAATGTATCCCAAGTCGGGATCAACAACTCGCTTATATCAATTCAGCTACCAGTAGCCGATCCTTCACCAGCTTCTGGTATTGGTTGGTCAAAACGCCCTTTGCCAATCAAAGTTGAGCTCAAATCTTTCACCAATCAAACTATCTTAGGCCGAACGCTAGTTGACTCTGAGAAGGAAAGCGTAACCTTTGTTTTAAATAAACCACTAGCTAGCGATGGTAGTCAAGATGGGAAATATCAGCTCAAAGTTGTCGTTGAAGATCGAGCCGGAAATCAGTTAGATTGGGCATATGATTTCGACTACGATACTCGCCCACCAGATATCCAAACTTCAGATCTACGGATCAATGACCAACCACTAATTGTGAATGCTAACCATGTTGACTATCCATCAGTTGCTGGTCGTGGTGGTTCTGTTATCATTACTGCTAAGATGAACGATACAGGTGGATTGGGAGTCGATTTGTCGAGTTCAAGCATTAACATTCTCTCACCTGGCGGTGAACCTGTGGCTGGAAGCCTCATACAAAACGGTATCGACTTACTGGTTTTTAGTTCTTCTGAATTACTATCCAACCAAGGATATTATAAAGTAATGATTACCAGCGTAGGATTGGATCCTCAGAACCTAGGTTTCCAACCGACGAAGACGATTGGTACTGAATTCCTCTATGAAACCTTACCACCAGTAGCACATCTGACTGACAGCGGAAAGGATAAGGTTGAGGAAGGTGATGCCTTGACTCTAAAAGGTATCGCTTCGGATCCTGCTAGCCAGGAGATTCCAGCTTCTGGTGTCAATCGTGTTGAGATTGTTGGCACTGGGCCGAACGGTAAGGACATAGAACCTGCTCTAGCAATGGACACAAGTGAAGGCGGTAGTGAAGAATGGAGTAGTTGGAAGATTGAATATCTTCCACCCAAATCGGGCAAATATGTACTGAGCGTTCGTGTTTATGACAAAGCTGGCAATGCAGAAACTTATGAGAAAAAAGAAGCCACCTTTACCGTTTCGCTTGGTTTTAAAGGTGATACTTTTTGTTGGCCAAATCCACTATCCCTGTCCCAAGGCGACAATGCACATATCTCTTTCGACCCCAATGTAGCCAGCACCGATACTGTAGATATGACCTTTAGCGTCTACGATTTATCTGGCGACTTGGTTTATCAGAAGCAATATCCATCCACCAAAACGGGACGAAAAGATACCACTATCAAATGGAACTTACGTAATGCGTCTGGAAGTAAAGTTGCACGTGGTATTTACCTTTTCCGACTAGAAATAGTAAATGGTGCGGATGAATCAGCCAATACAGTTGGGAAAATTCTAGTGGTGGAATAGTTCCAAATGAGCCAATACGAACCACTTTCAGTTGCCATTGTAGGTTGTGGCAACATTTCACATGCTTATGGAGCTAGTCTTAGTTCTAAGCCGGATAAGGTTGAATTAGTTGGAGCTTATGATTTAGATCAAAATCGGGCTAAAGATTATGTGGCAAAGTTCGGCGGACATGCGTATCCAACTTTAGAAGCATTACTAGATGATAAACGAGTTGAAGCCGTCGTTAATTTAACCATACACACTGCTCATGCTGAAGTGACTGCGGCCGCACTTAACGCTGGCAAACACGTACACGTTGAAAAACCTCTTGCTACCAACCGTGTAGATGGTCAAATGGTCGTTGATTTAGCAGAAGCAAAGGGATTACGGTTGAGTGCTTCTCCCTTCACCTTTTTAGGTGAAAGTCAACAGACTGTTTTGAAAGCTATTCGATCTGGTCTAATTGGTCCAATTTTGACGGCTTATGCC
This sequence comes from uncultured bacterium, assembly GCA_964451145.1. Lineage (GTDB taxonomy): Bacteria > Poribacteria > WGA-4E > WGA-4E > UBA9662 > TMED15. Next base: position 3,571 of record CAYVHK010000029.1, read on the forward strand.
GAGATGAATTGGGCTAGGATTGAACGTTGGCATCCCAATCCAGTCCCTTTTTACCAAAAGGGCGTTGGCCCAATGTTAGATGTTGGTGTTTATGCTTTGACTTTTTTAACCTCAGTCTTGGGGGTAGTCAAGGATGTACAAGGCCATGCTCAAATCTGTCAGCCTCAACGAAATACGAATACTAGCCAGACTTATGAGGTGACAACTCCCGACCAAGTAACCGGTTTTCTGTGCTTCGAATCAGGAGTTACGGCCCGACTGACGGCTAGTTTTCTTGGCTTTAGTAAACAAGTAGGTGCTGAATTTCATGGCCAATATGGATCCATTTTTATTTCTTCTTCTCATGATTTTAATGCCACAGTAGAAGTACATACCCTTGATAAGGAATGGAAGTCAGTACCATATGTTGCCGAACCGTTTCAGGGAGTGGAGTGGGGACGAGCTGTATTCCAATTAGCTGATGCTATCAGAAAAGACGTCCCACAAAGATGTACCGGCCGACAAGCCAATCATGTTCTAGAAATTTGCCTCAGCATATTAGATTCGGCTGAAGATAATTCAGCTATCATCCCAATTAAATCTACATTTGAACCACCAATATCCTCATACTAATGCATAAATTGACCGAATACCGAAATTAAACCGAAGATTAAAATAAGCTAATGAAAAAATACCAATATATTCCACTGTATTCAACGCTATTTGTATTGCTTTATGCCAATTTCTCTCTGGCAGGAGACATACATCAAAAGGCGGGTACCACATCTGCAGCCTTTCTAAAAGTTGATGCTGCCAGTCGACCAATAGCCATGGGTGGAGCTTTCACTGGCTTAGCCGATGATGTGAATGCTCTGTTTTGGAATCCCGCGGGCTTACTATCCCTTCAAAAACAACAACTATCTGCGATGCAGAACTTTTCCATTGGCAATGTTTATACGCAATCTCTAAGCTATGGAGAAAAGATCAACAAAAAAATGGCCATCGGCGTGAGTCTACAAGGTGCGTTTACTCGTGTTGATTTTCGGCAAACTCCGACGGCAACACCTGATCAAGAAGTAACAGTTGGTGGATTTGCTCCTGGACTTAGCTTGGCTTATCAACCAATTTCGTTTTTGGCGGTTGGTTTCACAACAAAAGTTATCGTAGAGCAACTTAATGTTGAGACAGCCCTCGGTTATGCTGGTGATATAGGAGTTTTTCTTCAGCCTTTTGGTAAAACTATAGGCTTGGGGATTTCGGCCCAGAACATTGGTAGTATTAACTCGGGATCACCTTTGCCCATGACGTTTCGCACCGGTATTTCTTTTCGGCCAACTGAGACAAGCGCTTTGGTAGCAGATATAAACTTTCCCGTAGTTGCGGGTTTTCCTAGTTTTCATTTTGGTGCCGAAAATTGGCTCGCCGACATAATTGCCATTCGTCTTGGTTACACCGGCAGTCAGGGAGAAAATCCACGCAATGGTCTAACCGCTGGTATCGGGTTGAGACGTCAAGGACGAGTTTCTCTAGAAAATGTTCATTTTCAGTTCGATTATGCCATTGTACCCGATACTATGGGCAATGTTCATCGTATTGCTTGTCTGATGCGCTTCTAAATCTTCTCTTTTCCGAAAAAATCGAAACTTCTTACTCTGTTATGCGCTCTGATTAGTCTATAAATCGATCAGACAGTGGCTCTTTGTCTGATGACCTTAATACTCTACGAGAAGTTTCAGTGCAGAAATCTAATTTCCGTTTCCCTTCACTTCTATCGACCATGCTAGTATTGTCCTCACTGGGCTTATTAACCTTTGTATTGGATTGATTACTTCTGTCGCTTATTTAGCACAAAAAAACAATAATTAGATAACGACCTTTCTCAGATTAAAAAAGGGAGGCTTTTTAGTTAAAGCCTCCCTTTTAGATCAAAATTAATTAATTAAGGTCAATCTAGAATCACCGCGTGTGCTGCCGCTAGTCGGGCAATCGGCACACGAAATGGTGAACAAGAAACATAATCCATGTTAATATTGTGGCAGAAGATAACTGAATCGGCGTCTCCGCCATGTTCACCACAAATACCAACCTTTAGATCTGAACGGGTTTTACGGCCTCGTTCGATGCCGACTTCAATCAATTGACCAACACCTTCCTGATCTACTGTCTGAAATGGATCACTATCCAAAATACCTTTCGCAATATAATCAGGCAAGAATCCACCAACATCATCCCGGCTAAAACCGAAACTCATCTGCGTAAGATCATTAGTGCCAAAGGAGAAAAATTCGGCCACCTCCGCTACTTTATCGGCAGTTAAGGCTGCTCGTGGAATTTCGATCATTGTACCAACCATGTAGTCAATTACATCAACATCGTATTTTTCTAACACTTCTTGATAAACTTGATCGATAATTTGCTTCTGATTTTTGAGTTCATTTACATGTCCCAAAACCGGGATCATAATTTCTGGATGAGTTTCTTTACCTTCTTGAGTCAGTTCGATAGCCGATTCTAAAATGGCTCGCACTTGAGCTTCGGTAATTTCAGGGAAACTGACACCAAGTCGGACACCACGATGCCCCATCATAGGATTAGTTTCATGTAGATCATCAGCCCGACGGTTAAATTCCGCAATGCTCACATTTAACTCATTCGCTAGTTGTTGACGAGCATTTCCATCATGTGGAACGAACTCATGCAAAGGTGGATCTAACAATCGAATTGTAACAGGATGACCAGACATGACTGCCAAAGTGGCTTTGATATCTGATTTCATATGTGGATAGAGTTCATCCAGAGCAGATCTGCGTTCGATTTCATCTGAGGACATAATCATTTTTCGGAGCTTAAACAAAGGTTCATCAGAACCTTCTCCGTAGAACATATGTTCTATACGGAACAAGCCAATTCCTTCAGCTCCAAAGTCAATTGCTCTTTGGGCATCGGCCGGTGTATCGGCATTTGTCCGCACCTTCAAACGTCTAAATTCATCAGTATAGGTCATTAGTTCTGCAAATTCTACATTAGCTTCTAAATCAGGAGCGATTAGGTCTAATTGCCCGGCATAAATATTACCAGCCGTTCCGTTAAGCGTAATCCAATCTCCTTCTTGCAGAGTCTTTCCATTAACAAATATCCGCCGATTATCGAGATCAATTTCGATATCAGAACAACCGACGATACAACACTTACCCCAAGCACGTGCTACCAAAGCTGCATGGCTAGTCATTCCTCCCTTAGCTGTGAGGACAGCAGATGCAGCATGCATCCCATGCACATCTTCTGGACTCGTTTCGTCTCGTACAAGAATGACTTTTTCTCCCTGCTCTTTACCTTGGGTTACAGCGTCATCAGACGTAAAAACAAGCTTACCATTAGCTCCACCCGGCCCAGCTGGCAAACCTTTAGCCAACAATTCGGCTGTTTCCTCTGCTAAAGGATCTACCATTGGCAATAAAACCTGAACAAGAGAATCGGCAGAGACTCTTTCCAAGGCCTGTTTTTTATCGATTAAGCCTTCCTTACACATATCGACAGCCATTTTAATAGCCGCAGCACCAGTACGTTTACCTGTACGACATTGCAACATCCATAGTTGCCCATCCTCAATGGTAAACTCAATATCTTGCATATCTCCATAGTGCTGTTCCAACTTTTCGCGTAAATCGATCATTTCATCGTAACACTTTTTATGACGCGATTCCAAAGTTTCAGAATCATCGGAACTATCATTTTTCATCAAGTCATTGACCGGTAGTGGCGTACGCAAACCAGCAACAACATCTTCACCTTGAGCATTTGCTAGCCACTCACCATAAAAAATGTTATTGCCTGTAGCCGGGTCGCGAGTAAAAGCAACACCCGTGGCAGAGTTCTCGCCCATATTACCGAAGACCATCGCTTGAACATTAACAGCTGTACCCCATTCGTCAGGAATTCCTTCGATCTGGCGATAAGCAATCGCACGTGTCGAATTCCAAGAATCAAAGACTGCTCCTATAGCTCCCCAAAGTTGTTCTTCCGCAGAGTCTGGGAAAGGCATGTCTAGAACTTTTTCAACCGTGGTCTTATACTGTTTTACCAACTCCTTCAGATCTTCAGTTGTTAAATCTGTATCACCCTCAGCACCGACGGCTTCTTTTTTTGCTTCCAATAAATGTTCTAATTGTAGGCGAATTCCTTGGCCTTCTTTTGGCTCAACCCCTCTACTTTTTTCCATAACCACATCTGAGTACATGGTGATTAAACGACGGTAGGCGTCATAAGCGAAACGCTCATTTCCAGTTTTCATGATTAGGCCACCAATTGTTTTTGTGGTCAATCCCACATTCAAAATAGTGTCCATCATGCCTGGCATTGATTGCCGAGCCCCTGAACGAACCGAGAGTAAAAGAGGATTTGTGGATGATCCATAAGCACCTCCACGAATTTCCCCCATTTGAATAATAGCGGAATTGACTTGTTCTTTTAATCCGTCGGGATAACCACTATCCAGTTCATAATAAATGTTACACAGATCAGTAGGAATTGTGAAACCAGGTGGAACAGGAAAACCAAGCTTTGCCATTTCACAAAGGTTAGCCCCCTTACCTCCTAGCAAATTTCTCATTGTTGTATCACCTTCAGCGTTTCCACCACCGAAGAAATAGACATATTTAGACATAGCGCCTCCTTAGTATTATTGATCGATAATTAGATTTATTAACAAGCGTCCGAAATACTTTTTTTGAATGGAGAAGAATATGAAATAACAGCAAGTTTGATAAAAACGTCCATATGCGTGCGGTAGTGATCCTAAATTTTCGTATTTTATAACTTACTAACTCAGATGGAATAAATCATTTTGCTGGCTTCTTCGTATTCAGCTTGGAGAGGATCAGTCGACAAGAACAATTTTTGGTAAGGTTCATAAAGCTGGATATAACTCCAATTTACACCACAAGTAATCTTCTTTTCGTTACAAAGTTGAACAAAACGCCCCCGAAATTTAGCTCGTGTCGTTTCGGGTGGGAAACGCATGGCACGCTCGATTTTTTTTTCTTCCGAAATACGACGGACAAAACCGTCTTTTTCTAACTTGTAGTATAACCCCTGATCAGTACGAATGTTGTGATATTGCAAATCAATCATCGCAACTTTTGCCGAATCCCAATCTAGTTTTCGTGTCTTTACATATTTGTCAATTAATTTTTTCTTCATCACCCAGTCAAGTTCTCTTTCCAATTGCATAGGGTCAGTAGATAGGTTCTTCAACACATATTCCCAGTGTATCATCGCTTGATCAGTTATAGAATCTGAGTCTTCCTGTTCCAAATAACGCTTAGCTGTATCCAAATATTCCCACTGCAACTCCACAGCCGATAAGCGCTTGCCATTTTCTAGCTCAATTTTACGAGTACAAGTGATGTCATCTGAAATCTGTTGAATAGCACGAACAGCATTTCTCAGGTTGAACCGT
>CAYVHK010000029.1:9017-32591 GCA_964451145.1 uncultured bacterium
AACCGTTGTTCGATAAAACCATCCTCTATCATTCTTAAAATAATATTGGTCGTTGCAATTTTTAAAAAGTTAGTAAACTCTGACATATTTGAGTCCCCAACAATAACATGCAAACGACGGTATTTTTCTCGGTCCGCATGAGGTTCATCTCTAGTATTGATGATGCCACGTGCGGTAGTAGTAGCTATGGATATTTCCTCCCGAATGTGTTGAGCCCTTTGTGAAATAGCGTAGCAACCATCTTTTTCGGGCTTAACTTTGCCAGCACCGCTAAAGATCTGTCGAGTAACAAAAAACGGTATCAATTTGGATGCTAGTTGCCGAAAAGTAACGCGCCGGTCCATTAAATAATTTTCATGGCAACCAAACGTGTTTCCTGGAGTATCAGTATTATTTTTGAAAATTGAAATCATTCCGTCGATTCCATCGCTTTTCATACGACGTTCAGCTGAACGAGCCAACTGAGCTAAAATCCGTTCACCTGCCTTATCATGAACCACAAGATCGACCACATCATCACATTCAGGGGTAGCATATTCCGGATGACAGCCTATATCTTGATAGAACCTCGCCCCATTTTCAAGAAACACATCTGGATACATCCGGCCGTGAATAATTTCACGAAATAAATACATCACTGTATTTTGAATGGACATAGGTTTTGCATTTGGTTGTCTGGAGTTACATATGATTCCATACTCCGTTTCAAGGCCAAATATTCGTCTTTTCATGACAGGATTTCGGTCAAGTTCTCAATTGACAAACGGAGAAACTTTCGACGACTTTTTTTCTGATCAAGGATTGCAACTTCTAGCGTTTCCGGATTAATTGTATAGCGATCAACTTCATCCACACCATCTTCAATTGTGGTGAAGGTCTCTGTGGCTAATTTGATAGCATCTGGCAGACCGAGGTCAGGTCGATAAGTATCTTCCAAAATTTGGGAAATTTCATCGGACCTGCCACCGATCACAGCATAATTCTGTTCCTCCCAAAATGTACCATCAAAAGAAATATGGTAAATGTTATTTGCCTCAGAACCAGTTTCACCAACTTCACATACAAGCAATTCAACCTCCAAAGGTTTTGCGTCTAACTGCCAAAAAACACCACCAATATATTGAGAATATACATTGGTTAACCACTTAGCAGTGACATCTTGTCGTGTGTAAGTTAGCCCTTTAATCTCAGCATCACGAATTCCAACGAAACGAAGGGTTTCATATTCTCGATAAAGACCAGTTGCAGCAAATCCGATTCGGTCGTAAATTTCCGATATTTTGAAAACCGTTGATAACGGATTTTCTGCTACCAGTACAATACCACCCATATATTCCAGAACAATAACCTCTTTGGCTTGATCAATACCTTTATGGACAAATTCTGACTTGTCCTGCATAATCTGATCTGGAGAAACATAGTACGGTGATGCCATAAAAAACTTCCTTACAAGTTAGTCTAGATTATTCTAAGTTCATCGACAAAAACAGCCTAATTATCATCGACTGACAAGGTCGATTTTTGACTAATTCTTTGAAAAAAATCAGTATAAAAGGATTTAATTGTTTCGGCACTAACCTTACTAACTCCTGATTTATCAATAATACAAACTGTCGGAAAAATATTACGCAGAAAGTCAGGACCAGCAGTTCCCACATCCTCGTCCGCAGCATCCCAAAGAGCGTGTAGAATAGCATGAAGCGCCTCTTTTGAAGTCAACTCCGGACGGTACAATTTTTTTAAGGCTGATCGTGCATCCTTACCACCTGACCCTTCAGCATAGTAGTCCGTCTGTTCGTAACGGCCTCCAGTAATATCGTATTTAAAAATACGTCCCGTGTCCTCTTTAAGATCATATCCAGCAAAAATCGGTATGACAACTAAACCCTGAATTGCCATGGGTAAATTAGATTTCAGCATATTTGACAAATAGCTTGCTTTACCTTCTAAACTCAACTTAGAACCTTCGATTTTCTCATAAAACTCAACTTGTGTCTGGAATAGTTTCGCCATTTCAATACAAGGCCCAGCTACACCAGCAATAGCAATGGCCGAGTGTGCGTCGACTTCATATACTTTCTGGACTCTTCGCTCACCAATTTGGAAACCTCCAGTGGCTTGTCGATCTCCGGCAACAATAACACCATCAGCATAAATCAGGGACAAAATTGTCGTACCTTCTAAGAATTGTCCCATTTCACCGGGAAGTTGGGTTAACTCTGCGACTTTAGTACTAGTGGAAAACGATTGCAATAAATCAGGTCGTTTCTGCCGTAGAATTTGGAGAAAGTCGTTTGTTACGTACTCTGACGGATCAGGTTGCACTACTGCCCCCCTCGTTGAATATAGCTTTCAATAAACTCCTCAGATTCCTCTTCTAAAATCTCGTCAATTTCATCCAGAAGTTTATCCAAGTCATCCTTGATTTCTTCACCCTTTTCGGTAATATCTGCGTCTGGCTGTATAGATTCGGCGTCTTGAACTTGCTTCTGCTCTGCATCTTGCGTATTTTTTTCTTCTCGTTCCTTGTGCTTATCAGACATCTCCGATACCTCCTATTTGGTTAAGGAAAATCACTAACAGGTTCTAGTTGATCGTTAGTTGAACGAATTTTTTCGACCAATTGGCCGGCAGAATCGCAATCAAGCAAATCGCCCACCAAGGCCTTACTGCCAAAATGTGGTCGATCCATAAAGATTTTATTCAATGAGGAACCAACAGTGGAAAAGACAATCGAATTCCAACTGACACTATGAATCTCCGAAGCAAATTTTTTCAAGCATGTACCGCGAAAATAGGCTCGAGTATCAGTCGGTGGATGAACCATGGCCTCAACGATTTCTTCGTGATTAACAACTGAAACCACTTGTTCGTTTTGCACCAGACGATGATAGAGCCCCTTATTAAGTCGCAGATCATGGTATTGTAAATCGAGCATGCTGATGCGGAAATCTTTCCAGTCAAGGTTATGCCGATCCATATAAGCAGACATCAATTTTAGCTTAATCACCCAGTCTAAATGCTTGTCTAAGCGCATGGGATCAATTTCAAGTTGGTTTAAGACAAATTCCCATTTAGATAAAACGTCCAAATCAGTAGGGTTAAGTTGGTCTGGCGAAAGCGATTGTCGGACTAAATTCAGATAATCCCGTTGTAACTCAATCGGTGTTTTTTCCTTTCCACACTCGAATCTCAGTTTTTGTTTACAAGTTAAGTCTCTGGAAACACGTTTAATGTCTCTTACTGGATCTATTAGCTTAAACTGATCTTTTAATATGCCCTGTTCAACCAGTTTCAGAACTAAGGAAGTAATTCCAACTTTTAGATAGATTGAAAACTCTGACATATTAGAGTCACCAACAATCACATGAAGTCGACGATAAATTTGATCGTTGGCATGAGGTTCATCTCTAGTATTGATAATCGGCCGAGAAACCATAGTACTTAATCCAACCTCAGTTTCAAAAAAGTCAGCTCGCTGTGAAATTTGGAAATTGACAGGTTGAGTATTATTTTCGAAGCCAACTTTTCCACTTCCAGCAATAACCTGTCGTGTAACAAAGAAAGGTGTTAAGGCGTCTACTAAGTCCTGAAATTCGATTTCTCTTGGTACTAAGTAGTTTTCGTGGCTACCGTAACTGTGGCCTTTGTAATCAGTATTATTTTTATAGATAAGGATTTCTTGTTCTGGTGGTAGAGTAGCTTCAGCTTTCATACGCGACACATCTAAAATCAGGTCGCCTGCTTTTTCATAGATGACCACATCTCGTGCTGTAGTACATTCCGGAGTACAATATTCTGGATGAGCATGATCAACGTAATAACGGCCACCGTTGATAAGAATATCGTTGATGACACTATTATCTTCGTCTTCCGGCATACTACTTTCCCCTTCGTAAACGAAGCCTCGGGCATCCGTCAAAGGCGATTCCTGATCGTAATCCCAACAAATATTACTCTTAATTAACTCCCCCATTGATTCAGCATCTCGATGCTGATAAGAACTAACAACCAACATAGACGCTGCAACTGGGTCCTGTTCCTTTACATTTTTAACCGAAATACCGTACTCGGTTTCCGTGCCAATTATGGAAGGAAAAGTTTTTTTATAGATAAGCCCCCCCTTTAATCGTTTTAATTTCTTTTTTTCTTTTTTCTGGCTCATCGGTCATTGCACGGATATTAACGATGCGTTCTCCTTTACGACCAGAAATTTTGGCCCAATCGTCTGGATTAGTTGTGTTCGGCAAATCTTCATTCTCTTTATACTCTTCTCGGGTTGCACCCTTAAGGTCTTCGAGGCGCAACCCCTTGCGACCCAATTCTGTTGATGAGTTTTCTATCAACCTCTTAACTGCAGCTTTTTTAGCACGATCAACAATGTTACGAATCATTGCACCACTGACAAAATCTTTGAAATACAGCATTTCCCTTTCACCACGAGCATAAGTGACTTCAATAAATCTATTGTCCTCGGTAGTGCTGTACATTTCTTCCGTAGCAATGCGAATAATACTATCGAGGGCTTTTTGTTCATCATCATACTCAGACAACAATTCTGAATCGATAGGGAGGCCCACACCTAAATACTTAGAAAAAATATCCCTAGCCTCCTCTTCAGTTGGACGATCAACTTTTATCTTAACATCCAAACGACCAGGCCTCAATACTGCAGGATCAAGGAGATCCTGTCGGTTACTAGCGCCAATCACCACGACATCCCGCAATCCTTCGATGCCATCAATCTCGGCCAAGAAAGTGGGAACAACCGTTGATTCCATATCGGAGGAAATCCCCATTCCACGTGACCGAAATAAGGAATCCATTTCATCAAAAAAAATGACCACAGGAACACCTTCTTTTGATTTGTCCCGCGCTTTTTGGAATACCTCTCGTATTTTACGCTCAGTTTCCCCAACGTACTTATTGAGAAGTTCCGGTCCTTTGACATTGATGAAATAGCCTTGAACATCTTCACGGCCTGTTTTCTCTCGAATACGTTTGGCTAAATTGTTAGCAATAGCGCTTGCCATCATGGTTTTCCCACAACCAGGTGGTCCATAAAGCAGAATCCCTTTGGGTGGTAAAAGGTCAAATTCCTTATATTCATCGGGATACAGATAAGGAGTTTCAATGGCATCCCGAATATTTTCTAATTGTTGATCTTGACCACCAATATCATCAAAACTAACATCGGGAATTTTTTCTAACATGAGGTCTTGCACTTCGTATTTGGGCAGCTTTTCCATGAGAACACCACTTGTTCGATTCAGTAAAACAGAATCTCCAAATTTGAGGTCGGTCACATCGATCTGCTCTGAAATTTCGACCACACGTTCTTCGTCCGCTCGCAGTCCGATCAAAACACGTTGGCTATCTATAACTTCTTTGACTTTGACCACTTCGCCTCGGCAATCGAAGTGCCGGGCGCCAATCACATTGAATGCACCATTTAGAATCACTTCTTGCCCTTTTTGTAATTGACTAATTTGAATCTCAGGATCTACTTTGACACGCTGTTTTTTGCCCAAAACGTCAATATCGATACTACCATCCTTGTTCTCATTAAGAAAAAGACCATAATGATTTGGCGGTGCACTGAGTTGCTCGACCTTCTCTTTAAGGCCTTGCAAATGCTCTTTGGTTTCTTGTAGTGCATTAGACAACTTTCGGTTGCGCCGGTGAGCTGACATTAATTCCCGAGTCATCTCATATAAGCGCAATTCGGCTTCGTCAGTTGGGGGTGAATTTATTTGTTCGCGTAAATTATCTATTTCGTTCTGAAGGGACTCAATCTGATATTCTTGCTGGCGAACAATATCTTCATCCGTATAAGATTCGCTAACAAGGGGATTGTTTACTGTCTCCATCTGATCTGATTTGTCAGGTCTTGGCATATGCATCTCTCCGGTCCAATCTGTTACTGTCTACACTCCCCGTTGAAAGGTCGCTTCAGGGTAGTTTTGCTTGTGTTCTCTATTTGTAAGATAGAACCAAATTCCAAATAATGAGGCGAGATTATTGGCTTCTACCTGCGTAACCATCACTGTTAATATCTCTAACTATGAACTGTGTATGTATGTGATCTAGTACTAGAGTTTGTTCTAATGAATAGGCTCAATGGAACGTTGCGAAAAACCAATTACAGAAGGAATCTTGAGTGCCGGGATTATAGCATTCTAACCTAGATGTGTCAAGATTAACTCCCAATTTGACCTTAGTTGACGCACTTATATACGTGTGATATAATCCGCCGCCAATACGTAGGACAGGAGTACAAAACTTGCCATCTTCAGATCTCAGCTTTTACGATATTAATGACTATCTTAGTTCAGTTACCCCGCCCCGTGATTTAGTCCTAACCAAAATGGAAATTTACGCCAAAGAAAATCAGTTCCCTATTGTTGGGCCGACCGCAGCCTCTTTCCTACACCAAATGGTCCTTTTGACAAACCCTAAGCGAATTTTTGAAATGGGGTCAGGGTTTGGTTATTCTGCGTACTGGATGGCAAAAGCATTGAAAGATCCAAAGGCACAAATTATTTGTACTGAAGGTTCAGCCGACAATGCAATTCGGGCAAAGTCCTACTTTGATCAAGGTGGCATAGCCGATAAAATTGACTTTCACGTGGGTAATGCTCTGGATATTATTGAGAACACAAAAGGAGATTTAGACATCATTTATAATGATATCGATAAGCAGGACTATCCAATTGCCTTCGAAAAAGCAATACCGCGACTGAGAAAAGGAGGATTGTTCATTACCGACAATCTTATTTGGCAAGGTCGTGTGATGAATAATGATAATCATCCTACCACGATTGGTGTCAAAGAACTAACTCGCCTACTTTACGAATCCGACCAAGTTTTTTCAACCATTGTTCCTCTACGCGATGGTTTGGCTGTAGCAGTTAAGTTATAAGTACAGTCACGATTAAAAGATAGAATTAACAAACATTATCGAGTCGATGCAGTTGCCACTTACATTAGTTACCACCAGATGTTTGAGAGAGAAAATTTGGATATTCTCAGCATTTCAACTTGGGAAGGCATAAGAGCTAGAATTGCGGAACAGAGAATTTCGATGCTTATACTTCATGGGATTGAAAGCCAAATTCGGATTGGTCGCGCCAACGTAATTACCAAAGGCAACCTCGTTCTGAAAGATTTCAAAAATGGCCAGTAGTAAAAAAGAACCATCGGTCATTGAAACCAACCAATACAAAAAGATGATTGATTGAATGGAAGACTGAATTGATACTTATCAAAGTTCTGGTTATCAAGATCGAGGCACTATTGATATTAGGATCTCGATTTATGAGTCGTTACATATTAAGAATGTTGTTACGAGGCTTTCTCTTGGAAACTGCTAACTTTCCGCTAGAAATAGTGGCTGCTTATGGAATATTCCCGGTTCTAAACAAAGGACCATACGATCCGCACTCCCTGTTTTTCGATCAAACTTAAAAAGCCGACCTTTTCAGATTTTACCGGATGATTATTAACCCACAATATCGTTTTTTTGAGCGGATCCAAAGAGAATACAAGGCCGCTGCGGCTCATATGTTCCTACTGCACCACAACGTTCATGATCTATTGTGGGACCACCGCTACGGATTTCTGCCGACACAGCATTTTTTGATGGAACAACTAAATACTATCGGTTGTGATATTGTTCTTGGTTATACTCCTTCGCAAGGTATTATCTGGCCCCGTGTCGATCACTGGCAACAAATACAACGGGCCTTAGGATTGGAGATTCAACCAACAGATTGGGATGGTGAGCCGCCTTCTCCATTAGAACCGATTGGTCAATTTCGCCAAGATGGCACCTTTATTGCCGAACAACTGGGATTAGTTCGGATTCAAGCTAAAATCGACTCTAATCGCGGTAGAATCTACTCACCACCCAAAACAGTCCAAATTGGAGATGTCAATCAAGAGATTCAAAGGATAGAAATTCAACCCAATGATAAACGACATATTGTCGCTGGCAAGAGACTCCGCTTTTCCGCCATTGCTTTTGATCAGGCTGGCAATAGTATCGGTGTTCAGAACGCTCATTGGAAAGTAGAAGGAAACATTGGTCATATTTCCAGAGATGGTATTTTTACCGCAACGAAAAGCGGGAAAGGACATATTTGGGTTCAAGTAGGAAACAGAAGTACTAAAACGAACCAAATTAGAGTTCATCCTAGTGAAGCAATCGAAATATATTTGGAACAACCTCCGAAACCAGTTGAAATTCGGAAACCGCATATTTTTTCTGTGACAGGTCGGGATGCAGGTGGGAATCCTTTAAAATTGCAGAAATCAATCGAATTTGAGATCGTATCACCAGTGGATGATAACCTTCCCTATCATATCATTAACCAACATGGTTTTCATCGGGATAAAGTTCACGAAGACCCCCTGATCAGCGGTTGTTTACCACCAGGCAAGGAACTTAGTCAACAATTACGGGAACTCTTTAAACAAAACGATTTCAAAGTTGGTTTAGTTATGTATCAGATGGAAAAGATTGCCGCAAATGCTGATTTCTTGACATTCAATGAAGAGTCCCGAATATTCGTAGACTCGCTTCACCAGTGGGCAACGGATCTTGATATGAGACTCAAAAAACACATTATTATCATGGCAGCTCAGAATTTGGCTCAAGTTCACCCTATGATTTCTAATAATATTGATATTCCTGTAATCGAAATACCATTTCCTAATTCCGAGGAACGAAAAGGATTAATCAACCATTTAGAAAATTTATCACAGTTGAAGACTCAAGACCAATACTACCCAGATCGCATAACTCGCCAAATTCGGTTGGCAGATGACTATTCACATGAACAGTTGGCACGAGACACTACTGGTCTAACGCTGTTCGGCGTACATGATGTTGCCTTAAGAGCTGAGGAGAAAGATGCGCCGATCTCACCTGAATTGGTAGCCGAATACCGTCAGCAGAGCGTTTTTATGCATACTTACGGAATTCTGGAGGTTATGGCAACACCGTACGACTTATCAGTAGTAGGAGGACACCCTCATCTGGGCCCCATTTTAGAGGATATTATTAGCGCCATTCACGAAAAAGATCAAAAACGAGTACCACACGGAATTTTATTACTTGGTCCATCAGGAACAGGAAAAACCATGGTTGCTCAAATGTTGGCAAGATATAGCGACCTGCCATTCTTACGGCTCAAGAACCCTCAGGAGTGGACTGGTATTGAGTCAGTGGCTTCTGCTGGTGACAGCAAGGCCTACGAAAAGAAGCTAACGATGGCTTTAAACTTCATTTTGGGCATGTTACCAGCTATTGTCTTTATCGACGATATTGACCAAGCCGCTGGACCAAGAACACCAATGGGTAAACAGCAAGACTATGACAGTATGCTACCAGCAGAGTTGGTCAATTTGGTAACCGACTCATCAAAACATGGTCAAATTTTGTGGGTTGGTGCTAGTAATCGCCCAGATCTCCTCGATCCTCTTTTTCGCCGGCAGGGGTTATTTGAAGAAAGAATTATTCTCTTGAGGCCAACTGACGGAGAAAGAGCAGATATTCTACGTAAGTTGTACCACAAACACCAGATTAAATATCAAGATATCGATTTTGACGGAATGGACGAACAGACACGAAAAATGACAGGTGGAGATATTGAACAAATCGTTCGGCGCAGCTACATTTTTGCAAAAAGAGACGGTCAAGAAATCGTGACTGACGAATATTTACGACAAGCGATCACAGACTTTGTGCCACTCTATTCTGATTCGATTAATGAAATCGGAGGGTTATTGGCACTACGTGAGGCAACTTCACGTTCTAGACTGCCGCCGAGACTGCCTCACGAATTGAGAGACTTCGTAACAGACGAAGGGAACTACCTAAGTTGGGGTATTGATAAATCTCGGATTAACCAACGCCTACAAGAACTAGGTGTTCGGCAAAACATGTTCTGAAGAACCACTGATTGTATAGTAGCATTGCAAGTCAGATCAAAGTAAACTAAAAGAATCCCCTTCAAACAAGAAAAGGTTGGGAATGAACCTGAAATATGCGTTGCTAGGTGGTATTATCCTCTTGCTGGGATTTTTATTCTATCCTCGTTCAGCTACTGAGTATTCGCTTAATCAATCTCTAATCTCACCGATTCGCACGTTGGATAATGAACCGTTGCGTCTAACTGACTTGATTCGGAGCAACCCGCCTTACACCACTTTTGATTTGGGCTACATTTACAAAATTGATAAGGCTCAAGTCATATTCACCAACCCGGAGGAAAGTGGGCCTCGTCAATTTGATCTGCTGATTAAGGAGCAACCGAACGATCGCTACGATAGAATTTACTCTTTCATTGGCAATTCACGCGAGTATGGCTACCCACTCCAATCTTTTCAAGTCCAGACGGAAGCACGTTGGATACAAATTGTCATCAATGACTGGTTTAGCAATAAACCAAAATTACAAACAGACCAATTTCGAGTTGGCACACGCTATAAACGACATGGACCAATTAAGATTGCAACAGCCACACACAATGCTGAATTGATACTTTATCTAATTGATCTTTTGCCCAATACTAAGTGGGCGGCAGCTAATGCAATCAATAATAATAAGGGCAAAAACGCTACATTAGTTGGATCTCCAGTATTTCAAACTCCGACACTGAATGGATGGTCCACGACAGTTGCAGTAACGATTGATCTTGGTCGTCGTCAGAATATCTACGGCACGCGTCTGACTACTAACGGACCAGGTAATAACCTAAAACGCTACCAGTTAGAGATCGGTGGAAGATCAATAGCAACCAGTAACGATCTTGTTCCCAACGATTTTGTTCCCTACTACGAGTCCAGCATACTGCCTGACGAAACAGTAACCGATATATATCTAGCTCCGAAAAGTCAACGTGGACGTTTCATAAGACTGAAAATACATCCCGAAGACTGGTACGGCGATTATGCCGAAATTAGCGATTTCGAAGTATTTACCGATGACTATCGCCTGCTATCCAGCCAACTGCCATCAGATCCCAACTATCGACGCTTCGAAGACTATTCCACTGTGCAAATGGAATATGAAAATTTGGGTGCTGACAACAATCGCCAGGCACCACACCTCAGGCAAGGATTTGCGTACGATCGTGTTGACACTGCTGACCCCAAAAACCGTTACCTGCTACCGGAAACGGTTTCTACTAACGAAGTTGATAATGATGTAACCTATGATCATTTGATTGACCAACGTAGTTTTGCCTATCACTATGACACCGTTGAAATCCATTTTGGATCTGGCAGTCGCCCTTTGAATCCATTTATGCTATATTGGGTTCAAGTTACTTACAGGCAGGAAAGTGGTGGACAACGAATCCAAAATCTGTTAGCTAACCAATTTTTGTTACATCCAGCTTTGGAAATCCCTGCCGGTGTAGCAAAAACGTACACCTTCCAAATTCCAACTCAAGCCTACACTGGCAATTCCTTCTTGGGTGAAGTCACCCTCCGTTTCAATCGATTGGCCGGTGCCAATGCAGTAGTCTCAACAGTAGCACTACTCGAGTCCTCCCCCCTCAGTGATCAAGAGTTAGCCAAACAAAAACCCAGTCGAGTAATTGACCCGCTAATAGACCAAAGACGTGGCCGGTCAGTCCGAGTCGACAGAACAGTTAAGATCGATGGTTTAGCCGATGACTGGCATTTACTGTACCCATTGGTACCAAAACTCACTCGCCAATTCAATGATTCAGTACCAATTCGATATCAAACAAAAGATGAATTACCATTCCATCTCTATACACAGTGGAATGACAACAACTTTTATGTTTTGGCTACTTTTAATCAACCGAAAGGCGAACGAAGCCAGTTGAGCAACCAACACCATGCTTTACATCTGTTTATCGATACACTTCAAACCGCGTCTCCTGGCATGTATACACCAACAGATCACCATTTTGTATTTGATTTATTCAACTTAGAAACATCTAATCCAAAAATTAATGTTTCACAAATCCATCATCATTTAGATGCCATTCCAGCTACTATAAATAACTATCAGGAGATTTCAACTAGGGTGCGATTAAACTCATCCACTAATCCAGATACCAAAGGTGGTTATACAATTGAGATTCAGTTGCCCAAGGAACAAGTATTAAATCAATTTCAAACAGAGGTTGGTCGTTCAATCGGCCTAAACTACGTTTTGAAACGGATAAATTTAGAAAATGGAAAAAGTTTACCTAGTTTTGCCTTTGTTTCTACTGATTTAGATAGTTCACCCCAAAACTGGTTCCCAATTGAAATGGTTAGCCGAATAAGTGGCGAGGTAATTATTATGGATCAAAGGGGTTTAGTACCAGTTCACAATTTTGTGGCTGGTGACACGATTACCCTATGCGTTTGGGATGCAGACCGAAACGATGATCGTTCGAGAGCAGAGTCAATCACTATACATTTGACAAATAATCGAAGTAACGAAAAACTGACACTGGCACTACCAGAAGTTGATCATGCATCCTTCGTTGACGATAATCCCGAAAATGATGGAAGTACCAACAGTTCGCTGTTTGCTACCAAAATCCGCACCACATTTGGGGAGGGGGCAGACTCTATCAAATCTAGAATGACTAACAACTTAACTCTTCAGGTCCGTGGTGGAGATGAAATTGCACTCACCTACATTGATCCCTACTTCAGTTATAACGAAAGAGACAAAGTGATCACCAAAACAGTTGCAGTTAAAAAAGGACATGACGGACAGATTTATTTTGGTTTAGCCAATGGAGAAATATTAGAACAACTCTCGATTGGTTCTGATCTTTTTGTATTTGTCAAAGATACTGATTTGAAAGAGCATGGCTTGTCCCATGAGGTAAAACTTGAGTTGGCAGTGTTTCCTATCTCCTCAAATACCTCTCATCATTCGCTACAAAAAGAAACAATAATAGCTACATTGACCGAAAATGATTCGAGCATAGATGAAAAATTGTACAAAGGTCAAATACCTACCATTTACCAAGTGGAAGGTATTTCCAACGACAGACAACTGCAGTTGATTGGCGGACAAATTATTGAAGCAACTTACTTCGATAGTTTGCAATTGACCGGTCAATCTATTGTTCCCGTCAAAACACATGTAGTTGTAAAAACAGGAGACACAGCTCAACTGTCGATTTTTGCGAATGACAAACTGTTGTGTGGAGATACCTTCGAAATCCAGTTGATTGATAAGGATTTAGATATATCACCTGATAAAGTTGATTTCACCACCATCGAAATCAGTACGGGGCTACCAGCCACCCCCAAAGACGAAAAACTATGGTTCAAATGGCAGTTGTATGAAAACGATTTGAACAGTGGTGTTTTTACTGTTTCGTGCTCAACAATTTTTAAGGGCATAGGTTCTAGTACACGAGAAAGCAATAGCAATATGAACACTATAGCCGTTAGAGGGAAAGAACAAATCACCGTTCGTTATTTGGACGAACACCAATCTAATGGGCAAACACGACAAATCGTTACAAAAAGCATATTGGTCGGATCAGGAGATGATGGAACCTTGGCTATCACTAGTGAAAACTATATGTCGGTCGTTAAGCAGTTTCGAGCCGGAACCAAACTCTATTTTCTGCTTCAAGACACTGACCTAATCGAGCCATCGACAACGATTGTCGTTACCGATGATCTAGGTGGTGATAGAGAAAAGGTCATTTTAAACCAGCGGGTAGGTGGAAGTAATTTTGGGGGGGAAATACCCACCGTCTTTTGGAAAAACAATACACTAGTACCAGTCCAGTCAGTGATTGGTGATGGTGTTTTGCAAGTTCAAGGAAATAGCATAATTCAAGCCATCTACTGGGATCAATTACAATCTACCGGTCAGACAAAGGTCAATTTGTCCGTTCTCGCTCGAGTGGTGGTTGGAAGAACCGGACTATTGAATGCGTATGTCACGAGCAAAAAAACAGAATTAGATATCAATGCAACATTAACCAATTATGAAACCCAGGTACCAGTCTCCCATTTTCGAGCTGGTCAGATGCTTATATTTGAGATTTTAGATCAGGATTTATCGCCTGCATTTAAAAAGTCAACTAATCCAGATCTGGGATCTGTTACTTTGATGGAAATAGATCCGAACAGAGATCAGATCCGAGATCGTATAGTTCTACCAATGTCTGAAGCTCAATCCAACCTTGGATTGTTCCGATGGACCGTTCAGACACAGTATAGTCCAAATCCGGTAATCAATGATCATATTTTGCAGGTTCAAGGTGGTGGTATCGTTCATTGTAGCTATATTGATGATCTACAAGCCAATGGAGCCACGCAAGTATCTGTAGATCTAGAGCTATCAGTTGATATTGGGGATACGGCTCAATTGTCAATTTATAACCAGAATACCGGAAAGTTAATTAGTAACGATCAGCAAAATTTTGGTGGTTTTGAGGTCGGTGAGTCTTTGCGAATTATCCTGAAAGATGACGACCTCAACATTCTTGATCAAAACATTGAGACTACAACCATTACTGTTGTTTCATCAACTAACCAAGTGCAACTTAATCTATCAGAGGTATCGGCAGGTGTTTTCGTTGGTCTGCTGCGAACGACTTATCAAACATCAGACATTACTGAATTTCAGGTGATGGATGGCAGCCCTCTGTTAAGACTGCAAAACAGTGAGACGATTACTATCCAGTATTTAGATGGTTTGACAAGAAGAGGAGAAACCGATGTGAATCTGACCTCAACGGTTGTTGTTATCAGTAGCCGAAAGGGAAAGATAAAAATCGTTTCTCTAGAAAGTATCAAAGAAAAAACGGCGACTGAGATTTCAAATTTTTGGGCGGGTGAGGTTGTAGGCGTTTGGTTAGAAGATCTCTTACTAAAAAATAAGCCCACCCTAATGGACAAAACTAACCAAATCCCTGTCACCATCGTTAGCGAGGAAACGCAAGATAAACTTACTATTAAACTAAAGTCATCAAAAATAGATGGCATTTACATTGGGCATTTTGCTACTAAGTACGGTATAACGCCGACTGTAGACCAAATCCTAGATGTAAAAGGTGGAGAAACAGTACGAGCCACTTATAATCATCAATTGTTAGCCGACACAATAATTGAAGATAAGACTTTGGTCGCAAAAGGTCGACAGTCTCACTTAGAAGTAATTACGGAACATGGAGAGCCCATCAAAAACTTTAATATCGGTGACAGTCTCTACTTACGTTTAGAAGATCACGATCTTAACGACGGTACAAAAACGGATAATCAAGCCTCGATTACTATTTTGGTTAATGGCGTCAATTCTAACCAGAAAATCATAATGATGGAAGATTCCATCAACAGTAATCGTTTTATTGGACAAATTGATACTTTTTATGGCAAAACACTGGATCACAATTCAAAAATCAAGAGTCTTTCCGCGTTAGCTCTTATTGGGGGTGAGATTATCACCGCCCAATATATTGATCGACTAACTGAAACTGGTGCAACTAACATCCCTGTCGCTTTCAACTGTCGTACTAATCTACATGCCTTCGCTCAATACACTGAACAGCACATAGTAATTGATGGAGTTAACGACCAATGGCCGTTGGAGAATGCTATACGAACAGATAAAGATATTGCTTTGCTCTGGTTGCAATGGGATCACGATGCACTCTATTTTTTGGCCCAGATCCGAGATCAATCAGTTGAAGTTCAGGACCCCTTAGCCTATTTTCGAGGTTCGGATGCGCTCGAAATTCATTTAGATTTAGACCCTGAAAAAGCTAAAAAGCCAATCTATTTACAAAAACAAATTGCTCCTATCAACTCTTTTAAAAGTCCCAATCAAACGGACAATTCTAACCTCAATAATCGGTATATTTTTTGGTTTTGCCCCAAGGGGGGTGGATTTGATGGTCAAAAACCATACATGGGTCAAGCGCAACCAAGACAAATCCCTAATTATCAGGCCAACGGGCTACGTTTCGCTGTTCGTTACAGTCAATCACTAGATGAAGACAATACTCAACCATATTACACCATCGAAGGTCGTATTCCTTTCTTTCCACTACTTCCACAATTTGACCCACTGAAAACTGAACGCAACCTCCGGCTTGGTTTTAATTTTGTCATCCATCGTTCTGACGATCAATCAGTTCAATGGGCACAACCAATGATGGGGGGGAAAACCATATTTCCAAGCGATCTCGGATTACTAGTTTTACTTCCTTAATTTTGAGGTTGAAATGTGACAATGGAATGGCTACGATATAACCATATTTCGGTGATACCAAAAACAATCGAGCCAAACTGAATGTATATTGGCACTCTAAAACTGTTTTTTTTACATTTTTTTATTCCTATTTTTTTGATGGGTTGGAGTGAACCAATTACTCCAAGCAATGAAAGTAAGTCGAGCTTACTATTAAGCCTTGATCCAATGGCAAAAAAGGTTAGCCGAAAAATCAAGTGGATTCGAATTAAAGATGGTAAGTTCTTGATGGGATCAACCCAAAAAGAAATCCAAACAGTCTATAGAGAGGCAAGACTCCGCAGCTCAATGTTGGACAAGCATATATTTTCCGCAGAATCACCACAGAGATGGGTGACACTTTCCTCATTTGAAATCTCCAAACATGAAATAACCAATGCTCAATATCAGGCTTTCGTAATAGCGACCGATCGGCCTCCACCACGGGGGTATAAAGGGGAAGCCACCTGGGAAAACCCAACTTTGAATCAAAAACAGCACCCGGTCGTTGGTGTGACTTGGTATGACGCACAAGCTTTTGCTGAATGGGTTGGTGGCAGTCTACCCACCGAAGCACAGTGGGAGCGAACTGCACGTGGTACAAAGGGGTCTAAATATCCTTGGGGAAACACACCACCAAGTAGGCAATTAGCCAATTTCGCCAGGCGGCAGCCCTCCACAACACCGGTTGGCCAATTTCCTTTAGGAGAAACACCAACTGGCGTTTCAGATTTAGCCGGTAATGTCTGGGAATGGTGTTTGGATTATTATTCTCAAAAGTTTTACGAAATAGCCAGTGATATTGAGCCAGTTAATTTTCAGCACAGAAACCTGATTAAAGATCGTGTGATTCGGGGAGGATCTTGGGATTATGGTAATGTGTTTATCCGTTCGCCATTGCGTTTTAAATTTTTCCCCCTAGATTCGGCAAACAACATTGGGTTTAGAGTAGTAAGGCAAAAGGTAGAAGTTCAAAATTAAGCTGATTATCCGACTGTTCGCATTAATTATTGCGTCTTTTTCCCTTTTTATCAACTCAACCTCAGCCCAATTCCTTCTCCAAGTTCTCTAAATTGATGTGACGAAAGATTTAGGATTGGACTTTTACCATCGTAATGATTTCTCATCTCAACGTCGGTTGGTTGAAACCATGGGGGGTGGGGGGACTTTGTTGGATTATGACCAAGACGGCGATCTAGATTTGTACATGGTGCAAGGTGCCGATCTAGATGCCTTGCGCAAAAATTCCCAAGAACAAGCATACTGGTCAAACCGACTCTACCGAAATGATTTAGGACAGAGATTTGTTGATGTTACGGAACAATCGAGAGTAGGTGATACTGGTTACGGCTTAGGAGCTGTATCTGCTGACTATGACGGTGATGGCGATGTTGACATCTACGTGACTAATTTAGGTCCTAACATTTTGTACCAAAATAATGGCGATGGCACTTTTACTAATGTTACAAAGCTTGTAGGACTTTATTCGGCTTTACTTAGCACTAGTTCGGCTTTTTTTGATTACGATCGCGATGGAGATCTTGATCTCTACGTGTGTAACTATGTTGAATACGATCTATCTCAAGATATACCCTGTTATTTTCAGCGACTACGAATTTACTGTGGACCAAACGAATATAATGGTATTGCCGACCAATTGTACCAAAATAATGGCGATGGATCCTTTACTGACGTTACAAAACAATCAGGTGTCTGGGTTCCTACAACACGTGGACTTGGAGTAATTTGTCCCGATGTCAATAATGATGGTTGGCCTGATATTTACATCGCCAACGATATGAATCCCAACACGTTGTTCATTAATCAAGGCGATGGCATTTTCAAAGAAGAGGGACAACTTCGAGGTTGTGCCTACAACGCTGATGGCATTGCTAATGGTTCTATGGGTGTTGATGCTGGTGATTACGATAATGATGGTGATATAGATTTATGGATGACCAACTTTTCGTTGGAAGCTAACTGCTTGATGGTCAATGATGGCAATGGATATTTCGACGATTTCACTTTTAATATTGGATTAGCAGAGCCTTCCTTTGTTCCATTGGCTTTTGGCACAAAATTCATTGATTACGACAATGATGGCTGGTTGGATATAATCGTTGGTAATGGCCATATCTGGGATAATGTTGATCAAATTGATTCTAGTATGGAATACGCCCAGCCGTTACAACTATTCAAAAACCAAAACGGTATCTTTAATGAAGTTGGTCAAGATGTTTTTGCCAATTACGTAATTCGTGGGTTAATGACGGGTGATTACGATAATGACGGCGATCAAGACTTGTTTTTGTGTCAATCGAATCGACCTTTAATCGTTCTACAAAATCAATCGTCGGACAAAAATAAAACTGAGAAAGCGGCTTGGTTAACTCTTGAACTATTGTCGAATGGGCTGAATAGAAATAACATTGGAGCAACAGTAATGGTTACAGTTGGAGAACAAATCCAAACCAAACAGGTATTAAGTGGTGGAAGTTATCTGGTTGGAAATGATACTCGACCAAGCTTTGGGTTGTCGTCAGCAAAGATTATCGATAAAATAGAGATTCATTGGCCCAATGGTTACCAGCAGATACTAATGGACATTCAGCCTAGACAGATTCTGACTGTCGAACTAGAAACCAATCGGATAAAAACGGAGTAAAAATGGCTTTTAAGATTGCTTTTATCACTGATACTCACCTTTACCCTGAAGCTCCCAAAAACTACAGTAATGGTATACAACGGCAAGAGCATAGCGTTGAGATCTATGAGGCAATAATCCAACAAGTGACCGATTTTGCACCCGATGTGGTGATTCATGGTGGAGACATTGTTTGTGGAGGTGATAGTTTCGAAATGCCACCTAGTAATTACCAAATCGCCTTAGATCACGCCCAAATGTTGGGTAAAGAGCTTCCAGCCCCCATATACTATATTCCCGGCAATCACGATTTGGACCCGGAAAGCGGCGACAAAAACCACTACTTGCAACGTTTCGGCCAACATTCCCAAGGGAAACTCCGATAACTCCGATAACATAGATCAACACAAAGATATTGGATCACTAGAATCAACAGAACAACTTGGATACACTAGTTTGGTCTATGAGGATCTACGCTTGATTTTGTTAGACTGTCAAGAAGTGGAACGAGACTTGACCCACGGCCATATCGGGACTGATCAACTCGATTGGCTAAATATTGAATTGGAAGAATCGAAAAATAGAGGCCAGCAGGTCTTGATCTTCGCCCATCAGCTGTTACAACCGACTGATGAATTTCCAGACATCAATTCAGTGATTGATAACTGGGAACTAGTGACCCAACTACTTGATAATTATCACCATATTCTCGCCACTTTTCATGGTCATCTTCACTGTCAGCGGATTATTGGACCACATCCAACAACTGGCCGACGAACTGTTATCACATCAGGTGCGATCTGTTATCCAATGATGTGGCGGAAAATTGAAGTCAATTCAGAACAAATTCGAATTAAGAGCGCTCAACTACCGTTGGTGGAACAATTAGCTAAATCATCCGCGGCTCATCCTGAGCGCGGCCGGCCGCTAATCGGTGAGAAAAACGACAGGGAAATTAACATTGACCGTCATCATCAAACAACCAATGAAACGGAAGAGAAAACAGAATTTTCTACTATTAAAACATTAATTTTAACTGGGGTTAACAATCATGATTGGGAGCGATCTGCTCCAATTTGCCAAAAACTCCTGGAAAATACGGGTCGATTCAGTGTCGAAATCTGTGATAATCCTTCATCCGTATTGGCCAACCGAGAAAAAATTAGCCAATACCAACTGTTTTTGCTGGATTACAATACTGGTTTTGGTGATTTATACACCGGCCCAGAATGGACTGGCATTGCTCGCACCAACTTTATTGATGCAGTCAAATCTGGAGTCAATGTCAGCTTACTTCACTCGGCTAATAACTCATTTCCCGATTGGGTGGAGTATGAAGAGATTTGTGCTTTGATGTGGCGAGAAAATTCTAGTCATGGTGTATATCACGCTTTTGATGTCGAGTTTACAGACCTAGATCATCCAATTGTTAATGGATTTGTGCAAACACTGACTGACGGTAAAATGAAAGCACACCCTGATGAACTCTATCACCAACTGAAGCACATGCACAATGCCGATTACCACGTCATCGCTCAAGCATTTTCGACTGTAGAGTCAGGTGGTACTGGTCAATATGAGCCTATGGCGTTAGTTAAGCACTACGGTCAAGCTAGAATTTTTCATTGTATTTTGGGCCATTTGGGGCGTAATGGTGTATCTGATACTTGGGATAATGTTGATTTTCAAACGCTGTTAGTTCGCGGTTGTGAATGGGCTGCATTGGGAACTGTAGCCAACGCATAGTTGAGGGAAATATATGAAAAATATTGAAGGTGGTATTACCAGTGTCATCGGAATTCGAGCTGCTGGTGTTTATGCTGGTATTAAGAAAAGTTCCCCCGAAGGAACCGCCAAAGACGTAGCTCTAATCGTGGCTGATCCCGTTTCCATTGATAATCAACCTATTGCGGCTGGGGTTTATACCAAAAATCAGGTTTGTGCAGCACCGGTTCTACTCTGCAAAGAGCATATGCAAAAACCAGTAGCTCGTGCAATCATTGTTAATAGTGGTAATGCAAATGCTTGCACGGGTGAACAGGGCATGGATAACGCTCGACAAATGGCCAAACTAGTTGCTAGCACAATTTCGATTCCGGTTGACGAAGTGTTAGTCTGTTCAACTGGTGTAATTGGACAGCAACTGCCAATGGAAAAAGTGGAAGCAGGCATCATATCGGCTACTGAACAATTATCTAGCAACGGTGGAAATAACGTGGCAGCAGCTATTATGACAACCGACACCATACCTAAATCAATGGCAATCGAAATTGAAATCAGTGGCCAAGCAGTCAGAATTGGTGGGGTAGCCAAAGGCTCCGGCATGATCGCGCCCGATATGGCGACGATGCTTGGTTTTATTACTACTGATGTTGCGATTACGCCTGAGCTCTTACAATCCAGATTGAACCAGTCCAACAAACAGAGTTTCAACAGAATCACTGTTGATTCTGACACCAGTACTAACGATACAGTCTTAGCATTAGCTACCGCTGGCGCGAAACAACCCAAAATTGATTCAGTCGATGATCCAAACTATAAAACGTTCTGTCAAGGTTTAAACTACGTCTGTACCGAACTGGCTAAGATGATCGCGCGGGACGGTGAAGGGGCAACCAAATTGGTTGAAGTTCTGATTGAAAATGCTCAAACACAAAGCGACGCCATTAAAGCTAGTCGAGCTGTGGCAGAATCCCCCTTGGTCAAAACAGCGATCTTTGCTAACGATGCCAACTGGGGCCGTTTTATGATGGCCATTGGTAAATCAGGTGCAATTTTTGACCCATATCGAGTTGATGTTTTCGTTAGCGATTACCAGATTGTCAAAAATGGGATGGATGCTGGTTATAATGAGAAGACAGCCTCGAAAAAGTTGGATGCTGATACCATTCAGATTCGCATTGACCTCAAAGCTGGTTCTCGAACTGCTACTTGCTGGACCTGTGATTATTCTTACGACTACATCCGCATCAACGCCGATTATCGTACTTAAGTTAAATTTACCGAACTTGACCCAATTTTTGTAGGTGTGGTATGATTTTTTGGCTTGAGTTGGTTGGTTGGTTAAAGTCAAGTAGGCGGTCGCATCTCTACCTGTTAGAGGTGAGGAAAGTCCGGGCTCCGCAGAGCGGGATGCTGGATAACGTCCAGGAGTGGAAACGCTACGGAAAGTGCAACAGAAAGTAGACTACAGCGTATATGCGTTGTACAGGTGAAACGGTGCGGTAAAAGCGCACCAGTCCCGATGGTGACATCGGGAGCTTGGCAAACCCCATCTGGAGCAAGACCAAGTAGGTGAATTGGGTTCGCTCGCCTTGTTCACGGGTAAGGTCGCACGAGGTTGGCGGCAACGTCAATCCCAGATGAATGATCGCTAACATCGTTATAAACGGTGTACAGAACCCGGCTTATTCTCGACTTTATCTCGTCAATCAACTTGAGCTATTTCTCTGAGGAGGCAATTTAAAACGATAAGCCGAAACTTATTTGCTCCGTTTTTGGAGCCGGAAGGGATAAGGTCCTATCAGTAGGCACAAACTGAAGCGGATAAGAAGTAACTGGCAGCATTGATCGTGAGGTGGGATTATATTGTAAATGAGCGAATTATGTAATTAACTATATAATCTACACAACTGTCCCGATACTTTTCGTTCCTATCTCCCTAATTTGGCTGGTCGTAGCGCTATTTCGACGTTTCCCATCTCGCAAAAATGCTGGCGCTATTTTCGCTGTTGAAGCTTTGGTACTTGTTTGCTTTTACTTTCTTTACTTCATTCCGCGCAGATTCCCACGAAACTATCTAACCGCATATCCGCCCCTACCCGCAACCCTTACTCAAACTGCCACGCAAAACAGCTTTTACGCCGGTGCTGCCATCAACAGGTCGGCGAATCCGACCTACGACAAATTGGTCCCAAGAGAGTTCAACTCCATCACGCCTGAAAACGCCACAAAATAGTGCCGAATGCTTGTAGATGAGAAGATCCGGAAATATGATTTACTGAGGCCTTTCGCGATCGTCGACTACGTAATCGCGAAAGGCGTAAGGGGGTGAGGACACACATTAGTATGGGGTAAGTTCCCGAGCAGGACATATCCAAAGGAACTCGATAAGCAGATCGCAGGGACGGGTGATCCCGCGGCCGAACTGCAGCAGATATTGTGCGATCATATCACTACGGTGATAACGCACTTCAAAAGATGAATTGAAATCTGGGATGCTGTCAACGGGCCGATTACAATGGACGGACCTTATCTAGATCTAGACAAGAAGATATTTCTCAACACACTCGGAAAAGACTATATCGCCACAGGTGTCCGGATCACGTACGAAGTTGCCCCGTCGGTACAACTGTTTCTCAACGAGCAGTTTGGTGGCCACACCGGTGAGGAGGTCGAGGTGTTCTTCGGCTTTCTTCACCATCTGAAGGAGTGTAACGTTCCTATCCACGGTGTTGGCATTCGAAGCCACAATATCTTTAAGACACATAATCTCGGCGAATACCGTGGGTTCCTGCTCCGCATTACTGACTTGGGCCTTCTGGTTGAAATCACCGAATTTGACGCCTGCATCCGTCTTTTTGAGGGCTCCGATGATCCATATCAGGCGCAGAAAAACTACATGACCGCATCGAAAATTCCTCTTGTCCCTTTCACCATCGGGACTAAACTAATACTTTATATGAGGGAAAATATG
>CAYVHK010000030.1:0-707 GCA_964451145.1 uncultured bacterium
GTGGTGACCCCTTTGGGGCAAGAAATTTCTCCTACTTTAGGTCTTTTGGAGAACGTTGTTACATATCGCCCGTTTCATGTAAATGAAATTGAAGATTCATCTTGGCAAGTAGAGGCTGTCTTAGCACAAAATTCCGATGGTTCATTAGCGGATCCCATCATTTTACGTGATGGAAATCGTGGTCGCCTTATCCCTTGTTTTCAAATTGAAAATCCTACTGAACCTATAGGTGTCATTGGTGCCGAAATAATTACTTGGTTGTACAGAAACAATCACGCAACCCAGATTGCCGCCCCGCCTCACTCTTACACTCGTAGTTTTGAACTAGCTCTTGAGACTGGTATTAACATGATTTCCATGCCCTTGAATGTCAAGAGAATTCAAAAGGATGGCAGTTGGGTGGCTATTTCAGAAGGTGAAAGCTTAACTGCTAGTCAATTAGTCAGTTCAATGAATTCGTTTTGGGTGATTCGGTTCGATCAATCGGACGGACTTTTTAAGGCTTATGTTCCTCCATCAGAGTCGATGGGAGAAGACGCCAGGCAGTCTTATAAAGAATTGATGGATTTCTCGCTGGAATCTGGCAAGGGTTATTTGGTTAATGTAACCGAGGCCAAAACGGTTAATTTGGAAGGAATGCCGTGGGGAACACCAATCTTTGGTGGAGATTCGAGTCCTACCGATTCAGATGGAGAGCTACTTCTGTC
>CAYVHK010000030.1:717-1485 GCA_964451145.1 uncultured bacterium
CCACAAATTTTGGCTGCGCCTTCGGTTCAAGAAACAGGCCCTTGGGCTTTTGTGGTCAGCGGTCATATTGCGGGTGTAGTAACAAAACGGACTGAAATCGTTGTCACTAACTTGCGAACCGGGACTTCAACTCCATCGACTGTTTCAGTTGGTAAATCAACAACAACCAACATAGGCCAACCCAGTTATACAGCAGTTTTTGTTGATCCGAATCGAAAACCGCTGGTGAGTTCAGGCGACGTCTACCAAGTCACTATTATCGACCCAAGCATTGATCCTATCCAACATCAGTTCCGGGTTGAATCAACCCACTTATCAGCAGCCCACTTAACGGCTAATACCCGGTTGTCGTCGCAGGTACCGGAAATAACACGACTGGGCCAAAACTATCCCAACCCATTTAACCCTGAAACTTGGGTGCCTTACCAACTGCATCAGCCAGCCGCTGTTTCAGTTACCATTTACAACGTAGCTGGTGCCATGGTTAGACAGATCTCGGTTGGGTTTCGCCCAGCTGGAAGCTATCAATCAATAGGTCGAGCGATTTATTGGGACGGCAGAACCGATTATGGTGAGACGGTTGCCAGTGGTATCTATTTCTATACCCTTCAAGCTGAAGAGTTTACTGCTACTCGAAGGTTAGTTATTCTTAAGTAATTCTGTGTTACACCTCTCCTAGCTTGGTCATAAAATACAGCACCAGAATCTTAGAATTCCTGAATCTGAATATAAAAAACGGAACAATACTTTTCTTCCTCTAAGCAGATA
>CAYVHK010000030.1:1495-30988 GCA_964451145.1 uncultured bacterium
GTTTTCGTTCAGCTGGAAGTTATCAATCAATAGGTCGAGCGGCCTACTGGGATGGTAGAACTGATTATGGCGAGACGGTTGCCAGTGGTGTTTATTTCTATACCCTTCAAGCCGGAGACTTCACTGCTACCCGACGGTTGGTTATTCTCAAGTAATTCTGTGTTACTAAGTGTATTTTAGCTTCGGCATAAAATTACAACATACGACCTCCAATTCTTCTAAATCTGCCTGTTAAAGAAGAGGCGGAAAGAATACTTTTCCAATAAAACAAAGTTAGTTTCTTTTTCCTTAGCTTAGAATGATAGGTAAACAACCTATTCGTCGCTGGCTCTGCAAAGCTTTCTTTGATATTTATCTGTTCTACTTACCAAAGATCGCTATTACCTAGGAACGATAAAATCGTATCTCGCTTGACAGCTAAACTTGCCATCACTACAGAATTATATTATGATGTTTTCATTAACAACAGAGTTGAATAGAGAGACATCATGCAACAAATTCGTTTAGCCATTATCGGTTGTGGTGGCATGGGACATCGTCATTTATCCGGTTTAGCCGAACTGCATCGGGCCGGTTACCAGCAGTTACAAATTGTGGCCGCTTGCGATCCAGTATCAGCCAACGCCAACTCGCTAGCTGATCAAGCCAAAGAGTATTTTGGTGATCGGCCAGCAGTGGTCGGTGGCCTGGGTCAATTAGTCGGTTTGGACGTTCAAGCCGTCGATGTAACCGCTACCCCCAAATACCATCACACTATCATACAGGAAACCCTGAAAAACGGTTGGCACACCATGGTAGAAAAACCGATGGGATTAACAGTACGAGCTTGTAATTTGATGAGGAAAGCAGTCCATGATAGCGGATTGATTTTGAGTGTGGCCGAAAATTACAGAAGAGACCCAATCAATCGGTTGGCTAAAGCGTTATTAGAAGCCAATGTTATTGGCACTCCCCGTTTTCTGATTCACCATACAGTTGGTGGAGCTGATCAAATGTTGATTTCTGTCTGGCGACACAAAAAAAATGAAAGTGGGGTCTTACTTGATGTAGGTGTGCATTACGCTGATATGATGGAATACCTGCTGGGAGAGATTGAATCGGTTTATGCCAAAATTCGTTTACATGAACCTATCCGCCAAAATCGTCAAGCTGGTGCTTCCGATCCGGCTGGCGTTTACGGTAAATGGCAAAAGGAAATGCCGACCGAGTTTGAAGCCACGGCAGAAGATGCAGCTTATGCCACACTACAATTCAAAAGCGGTGCCGTAGGCCAGTATATTGAAGACCATGCTGGCAGGGGAGATGGATTATGGGCTAGACAAATCCACGGTTCTCTAGGTTCGATGACCTTACCTGGCGACCGTAGTGGCCGACCCATCCAACTCAACTTACACGGCCAAGAAAAAATTGAGGCAGACCAGATTTTGGACTTAGTGCCTGATTTCCGTCTGGACCCGATCACTGCTAGCCTCTTTGGAAACGACCGTTTATGGAACTACCAGTTTCCTTTTAATGAAACTGACCGAAAACTTTTGGCCTTTGAATACGGCGAATTTGCCCAAGCTATTGCCAATAGCGGTTCAGTTGAGGTCGATGTTAACCAAGGCACTCGATCGGTGGCCATCTCCTACGCCATGATGGAATCAAGTACACTCAACCGAGCTGTTACTGTTGACGAAGTCATAGCTGAACAGGCAGACGTTTACCAAGCCGAAATTAACCGTGATTTGCAAATTTAAATTGCAAAACGACTCAGTCGTTTATCGCAATTGTTTTTTGTTTGCCGTTTTTAACATAATCCGGCTAAGCAAAATGGCAAAAAATTTGATTGCGAGTCTTTTTTTGATCTAGGTATTGCCTTGCCTACCAGATTCTGTCGAGTCGGAAGAGTTATTTTTTAACCAAAACAGAGTAGACATATTGATACTTCCCTTGAAAAATTGCCACCTTCATGCATAATTAGTTGTTAAAAGTTTTTATTATTGTCTACACTAACAATTAGACTTAGGTGTTTTGAGAATAGTACGATTTACTTCTGATTTTTATAAAGACAGGAGAAAAAACAGATGGTTATTTATCCATGAAACTAGCTTATAGTACTTGGGGAATGCCAACTGTTCCCGTCGACATAGCGATTCCTCACTTGGCAAAACTCGGATTTGATGGTCTAGAATTGACCGTCATTCCTGGTTACACCACTGAACTATCAAGACTTAACCACCAACAGAAACTGAAAATCCAGCAACTTCTTCATCGACACCAGCTTACTCTGACCGCTATCTCTGCTCATACCAGTCTGATGGAGACAGGAGCTGAGTCATCAACTGGAAATATTCAACGTCTGAAACAAGCTGTTGATCTAGCAGTGGAGTTGCAAACAGGAACTTTGCCACCAGTAGTCAATACTACACCCGGGGGTAGGCCTGACCAGTGGGCAACAGACAAACAACAGTTGATCGATCGTTTAGGAGAACTGATCGACTATGCTACCCAGTATCAAGTCATTATCGCTCTGGAACCACATATCGGGGTGATGATTGAGACACCACAACAAATTTGTGAACTGATCGACACTGTCAATTCGCCATACTTACAAGCCAACTTCGATATTAGCCATTTCGAGATTTTAGGTTTACCAATGAGCCAAACAATTCCACTAATGGTTCCCAAAACAGCACACACACATGTCAAAGATCAACGTGGCTTACATCCGGATTTTGAGTTTCTAATACCAGGTGAAGGCGATTTTGATTATGTAACTTACCTAAAAACGATGTCGGACTGTGGTTATCAAGGGTTTATTACGGTTGAAGTCAGCATGATGGTACAACACCGAGTTGACTATGATCCTTTGCTGGCAGCAACACAATCTTACCATACACTGTCACAAGCTTTTGTCACAGCAGGCATCCAAAGATGAGAGAAAAATAATAAAGTGAAAATGGAAAAACAGGGATCGGCATTACCCTGGAGCCGATCGTATGATCCTGACTTTTTGATTCAAGATAACGCTCGGATCATTCGATTAGTTTGGGAATACCTAGAACCTCAAACCAAGTTGGAACAAGAAGATATCGATCGAACGGTAGTCTTTTTTGGTTCGGCCCGAACTAAATCATTGGTTACTGCGCAGGCTGAACTTGATCAACTACGCCAACAACCTGCCACTCAGTCAGAACTTGAAGTAGCTGAGCGCCAATGCTTGATGGCCCGATACTATGAAGATGCTGTTGAGACGGCTCGACTATTGGCCGAATGGTCAAAAACGTTGCCAACGTCCGATCAATTTGTGGGCTGCTCAGGGGGTGGACCTTGTATCATGGAAGCGGCTAATAAGGGTAGCAATTTGGCCAATTCACCCTCGATCGGTCTCAATATCAGTTTGCCTTTCGAGCAAGAGACAAATCCCTACGTCTCACCTGAACTGAATTTCGACTTTCACTACTTCTTCATGCGTAAGTTGTGGTTTGTGGATTTGGCTGAGGCGCTATTAGTTTTTCCTGGCGGATTCGGTACTTGCGATGAAATGATGGAAGTTCTAACCCTAGTTCAAACCGGAAAAATTCAGAAGCGGATTCCAATCTTGGTTTATGGAACAGAATACTGGAACGAAGTGATTAACTTCTCAGCTTTGGTCAAATGGGGTACGATTAGTCGAAGCGATTTAGACTTGTTTCATTACGTTGATACACCGGACGAAGCGGTACACTACATTCAGCAACATATTCGAGTCAACGGCACAGAAGATATCGATCAAAACAAGCCTTGATCGTATTTGGACTGTACAAGATACACCAGTGAGACAGAAGAAAATAGTTGACCATTTTGCTTCAAAAATTATAAATCTAACTACAATGCAAGTTTAGCCCATTTCAATGAAAGCTGCCTTTTATAGCTAAATTAAGTAAATTAGAAGTTGGCGTAGCAAAATTAACAATAGGCATTAATAATTTGGTGATCGCTAACGGCCAACTGGACCAAAATCAGGTCTAGAAATAACGGTAGATAGAAACGAATAAGATGGCAGCTGTTTTTTCATTCTCATGTGGACTAAGAAGAAGCCTGTATTCAGTAATAGATACATTTCTAACCAATTCAAATTGGTATCTGGGAGAAAAATATTATGGAAGATCTTCGTGTTGGATTTCTAGGAGCCGGTGGATTTGCTACACATACCATCTATCCAGCCTTACATTTTGCCCCACTGGTGCTAAAAGCAGTCTGCGATATAGACCAAGCCAAAGCCCACCGAAATGCTGGCAAGTTTGGTGGAGCAACTGCCTATACTGATCGTCATCAAATGTACCAAAATGAGGATTTGGAAGCGGTTATTATTTCGATGGGTCCAAAGCCTAGATTACCACTTGTGATTGAAGCCTTAGAAGCTGGTTATCATGTCTTTACACCCAAACCGCCAGCGGTTTCACTGGCCGATACCCATGAGTTAGCTGCAGTCGCTAGGAAGAATGATAGAAAGTTAATGGTTAACTTCCAACGTCGCTTTAGCCTAGGTGTCCGGTCGGCTCTGGAAATTATGAAAAAAGATAGTTTCGGACAGATTTCTCAAATTTTTTGTTCCTTCTGTAGTGGCCGTTATAATACATCTCAAGAATACCTTCTCGATTTTGCTATCCACCATTTTGATCTGATTCGGTATCTTGGGGGTGAAATTAAAACGGTAGCCACTTTCCATAATGAAATTGGTGGGAAGGGAAGCTTTGCCATCGCAGTTGAGTTTGAAAGTGGTGCCGTAGGCAATATGCAGCTAAACTGCCAAAGACTATGGGGACGTAATTACGATCGAATCGAGATTACTGGTCAAAATCAATATATTGTCTTGGATGGTCTGTGGAACATTCAGCACTACGCTGAGGAGAAAAATACATTTACTGATAATTTTTCCGATCAGCGAAATGGTGAATTGACCGGCGATGGTCTGAGCTTAACGGAGTTTGTCAATGCTATCCGTGAAGATCGGCCGCCAATTTCCAGCATAGAAGATTGTCTGGGTACAATGCGACTTTATGATACTGTTCTCCAAACCCAAGAAGGTGGACCAACCATTGCTTCTCTGGCACAATAAAGGGAAAACTATGCCCTCGACTTCAATTATTGGTCGTTGTCTATTTTTGCTGATCTGTTCACTTGGGGTTGTCGCCTCATTATCTTTGGCAGAGGAAGTTTCTTTCGACCGAGATGTACTGCCAATTTTGTCAGACAACTGTTTCCAGTGTCACGGTCCTGATCAAAAAGCACGTCAAGCTGGGCTAAGGCTTGACTTAAAGTCATCGGCTCTGCGCCAAGAAAAGCCCATTATTCAAGCTGGAGATATTGAGAATAGCCGGCTAATAGATCGAATCACGGATCCGGCCCAGCCGATGCCACCATTATCATCAAAATTGAAACTGAACAGTAAACAAATCGAAACTCTAAAAAAGTGGGTCGTCCAAGGTGCCAAGTGGGATGACCATTGGGCTTTTATTCCACCTGTCAAACCGGAACCACCAACCGCTTCCGATCAGTTTATTGTCAAAAACGAAATTGACCAATTTATCCAACATAGCTTGGTGATGAACCAACTGACTCCCTCTCCTCAGGCCGACAAGTCTACTCTACTGCGTCGGGTAACAATGGATTTAACTGGACTGCCACCAACAGTTGAAGAAATTGACAACTTTATGACCACAACCTCAGACGATGCTTACGAGCAATTGGTTGACAATTTGTTGGCTAGTGAAGCACACGCTGAACGGTTAGCTTTAGACTGGATGGATCTAGCCCGCTATGCCGACTCTCATGGTATGCACGCAGATGGTTGGCGACGGATGTGGCCTTGGCGAGATTGGGTTATTTCTGCTTTCCAACAAAATATGTCGTACGATGAATTTGTAACCTGGCAGTTGGCTGGCGATCTTCTGCCAAATGCTAACCATGAGCAGATTTTAGCCACCGCCTTTCACCGCAACCACCCAATGACGGCTGAAGGAGGCGTTATTGACGAGGAGTTTCGGCTCTATTATGTTTTTGATCGAGTTGAAACTACAGCTACAGCATTTCTCGGTTTGACCATGAATTGTGCCCGTTGCCATGACCACAAATTCGATCCTATAGCACAAAAGGAATATTATCAACTGGCAGCATTCTTTAATAATGTGCGAGAACTTGGCATGACCGGAGACGACGGAAACTACGGTCCAGTATTAGCTCTACCGGCAGAAGAGGTAGCGAAGCAACTAACGGAACTTGACCAGAAAATCCAATCTCAGAAAAAACAGTTGGATCAAATTCAACAGCAAGCGAAATCTAAATTCGTTCAATGGACTGAATTGCCCCCTATTGATTTCGGCTCTTTAGATGCTCCAATGGTGCAACGGTTTCCACTAGATAAGATTATTCCGGTTGATATTGAAGATGGAAAAACGGTACAAGCTGTTGATGGCAATTCACAATCCACAGTTTCTGTTTCACCTAAAACAATTGATGGAATTGATGGCACCGCTTTGTGGATCGATGGTGAATACCAACATCTTGCACTAAAAGACGTCGGTGGCGGGGATGCAACTGACCCTTTTACAATTGCGCTCTGGATTAAGCCTCAATCAACTGCCGACAACAAAGACAAAGGGCTATCGCGGTTAACTAACCGAACTCTATTAGGCACTTCTGGTGGAAAAAACAAATATTGGCGTGGTTGGGAGTTCTATATTGATCTTCAAGGATGTTTAGCTGTTCGACTGATTCATAATTTGCCGGATAACTTGATCCATGTTCGATCCATTAATCCAATAACCGAAACAGAATGGCAACATGTCACCTGGTCTTACGATGGAACTGGCCACGCCAAAGGGGTTGGTTTGTTTGTCAATGGCCAACCGATTGACACAGAAGTTGTTGTTGACCAATTGACTCGAACCATTTTACCGGAAAATGGTACTGCCAGAGACATCAGAGTAGGCCGAAGTTATCGAGGTTTTACCGGTGATTTCGGAATTTATCAGGGTGGAATGGATGATATTCGTTTCTACAAATCATCTTTAACCAAATTAGAGATTGAACAATTGTATCGATCTTATCAACAGCTTCAAACTGACCATCAGCCAACAATAGAAAAACAATTTCAGCATTGGATCAATCGGAGTCACACCGAATGGCAAACCAACATGGTCGAATACCGTAATTTGCAAAAACAACGGATTGATTTATTCAGCCAAGTAGATCTGGTTATGGTGATGCAAGAAATGGATTCAGTTCGGCCAACTCACCGATTACATCGTGGTGAATATAATCAACCGCGTGAACTCGTAGAGATGGGAACTCCTTCTGCAGTAGCTGATTTTCCTATTGATTTGCCAACCAACCGACTGGGTCTAACACAATGGTTGTTTGCCCCTAACAACCCGTTGACGGCTCGTGTAGCGGTTAACCGATACTGGCAGATGTTGTTTGGACATGGATTAGTACGAACTCCACATGACTTTGGGGTACAGGGTCAACGACCAACGCATCCCGAGTTGTTAGATTGGCTGGCTATTCAATTTCGAGAGTCGAGTTGGAATATTCGGGCTCTGCTCAAGTTGATTGTCACTTCTTCTACTTATCAGCACGCATCAACAATTTCGCCAAAATCTACCCAAATTGATCCAGCTAACCGATTGCTTTGGCGGTCGCCGACCTATCGCTGGCCAGCTGAATTTTTGCGAGATAACGCGTTGGCTAGCAGTGGAGCTTTGGTGAAAAAAGTGGGTGGGCCTAGTGTTAAGCCCTACCAACCGGAAGGACTCTGGATCGAAAAAAACAATTTTTCGGCCAAGCTTAAAAATTATCAGGTTGATAGTGGCAATTCACTATACCGGCGTAGCCTCTATACCTTCATTCGTCGGACCTCACCACCACCAGCTATGATTACATTAGATGCACCAAACCGCAGTGTCTGTACAGTCAAGCGTGTTGTTACCAATACACCTTTGCAAGCCTTAGTCATGATGAACGATCCACAATTTATCGAATCGGCCCGCATTCTGGCTGAACAAATTCAGCGACAAATTCAGCAGGGCGCGAGTTTAATCCAAGGTGTGACACAAGCATTTCGGCGTCTGACTGGACAGCAACCGACTATCAACCAAATCGAATTGTTAGAAACTTATTATCAAAAAAATTATCAAAAATTTACCGTCAGCCAATCTTTGGCCCAAGCCTTATTGGCGGTTGGTGAACATGCGCTTGACGAAACTTTGCCTACCACTGAAACCGCGGCGTTGACGGTAGTAGCAAACTTGATTATGAACTACGACGGCTTCTACATGAAACGATAAGGAAGCATAAAAGAACAGGAAATCAAGCATGAGTAAGCAAAATCCAATCTACTGCCAAAATATTGATCCAAGTTATTCGCGTCGTAAATTTTTAACCCACACCTCTCTCGGTCTTGGTGCCGTGGCATTTGCCGATTTAGCCAATTCATCACAGGGCATAAGTCAATCAAAAACGGGTATATTGGGACAACCGCACACCATACCGAAGGCCAAGCGTGTAATTTATTTGTTCCAAAGCGGGGCT
Organism: uncultured bacterium; assembly: GCA_964451145.1. GTDB lineage: Bacteria > Poribacteria > WGA-4E > WGA-4E > UBA9662 > TMED15. Next base: position 10,052 of record CAYVHK010000030.1, read on the forward strand.
CCTTCTCAATTGGAATTATTCGACTATAAACCGAAGCTTAGTCAGCTCAGAGGGCATGATTTGCCGGAGTCCGTTCGTAATGGGCAACGATTAACCGGTATGACATCTGGACAAGCTACTTTCCCACTGACTAACTCAATTTTTAATTTTTCGCAACATGGCAATTCGGGAGCTTGGCTCAGCGAATTGTTGCCTCATACTGCTGAGATCGCAGACAAACTCTGTTTTATCAAGTCAATGCACACTGAAGCTATCAATCACGACCCAGCATCGACTTTTATACAAACGGGTTCGCAATTACCTGGTCGTCCCTCCATTGGTTCTTGGTTGAGTTACGGCTTGGGTAGTAGTAATGAAAATCTACCGAATTTTGTAGTTTTGGTTACCAAAAATAAGAACGGTCAACCACTTTATGCTCGGTTATGGGGTAACGGATTTTTACACTCCCAGCATCAAGGTGTTCAGTTTCGAGCCGGTAAAAACCCTGTTCTTTACCTCAGCAATCCGGATGGTATCGATAAAGACACCCGTCGACATCAAATGGAATATTTAAGACAGTTACAAGAAATCCAATACCAACACACTGGCGATGCGGAAGTATTGGAACGAATGTCCCAATACGAGATGGCTTTCCGGATGCAAACCTCGGTACCAGAAGCAACGGATATATCCGATGAACCAGATTCCACCTTTGAAAGTTATGGGCCTGAATCACGCGAACCTGGAACTTATGCTGCTAACTGTTTGCTGGCTCGTCGTCTAATCGAACGAGGTGTACGTTTTGTCCAACTCTACCATCGAGGTTGGGATCATCACGGTGGGTTGCCGAGCAATATCCGCCGTCAGTGTAGGGAAACAGATCAACCTTCAGCCGCCCTAGTAGCCGACCTAGAACAACGTGGTTTATTAGATGACACCCTAGTTATATGGGGTGGTGAATTTGGTCGTACTTGCTACTCACAAGGTCGATTGACCGAAACCAACTACGGTCGAGATCATCATCCACGTTGTTTTAGTTTATGGATGGCTGGTGGAGGAGTTAGGGCCGGATATACTCACGGTTCCACTGACGATTTTAGTTACAATATAACCGAAGATCCTGTTCACATTCATGATTTTCAAGCCACTTTACTTCATTTACTTGGTATTGATCATGAACAGTTAACTTTCAAGTTTCAAGGCCGCCGCTATCGGTTAACCGATGTTCACGGTCAAATCGTCCAAAAGATCTTGGCCTAGCTTGACTATTTGCCTGATGAATCATCAGTAATTCGAATTTTGGCCAATTGTTTAAAACTAACTTGCATAAAAGTTAATGGCAATTTAGTTTTTATGACTGAATCAATTTTATCAACTAAAAATCTAGATTTTTCATATATTCTGTTTAAAACGTTTGTTAGCAAAATGGGTCCTATGATAGAATAGCCGGCTGTGTGGGACTAAGAGTATTAGGTTCTGCCCGTTCGATTTGCTGAATGGCTTATTTTTTAGTAATGCTTTTTACTAACATCAAATAAATTTAATAGGGGCTAGTTTCTATGATCCAAAAATCTAAGGTCACAACTTTTGTCTTAATGCTATTGCTTGTTTTCAGCATAACGTCAGTTCAAGCTGCATTAGATGATAGTGTTGTTTTATTTATTTCATTTGACAGTGGTGAAGCTGCTGATCATTCATCCTACAGCCATGAAGTTGGGGTTACTGGTGCAGAAATAGGTGCAGGTAAGTATGGTAATGGAATCGTCTTAGGTGAAGGTAATTTTCTAGAAGTTCCAGACCATGATAGTCTAGATTTGACTACGGCTCTGTCTATTGGTATGTGGGTTAAAGTAGCAGCTGGTGGTGAGGCAACTCAAAGTGGCTTAGAGAAACAACCCGCTTGGCAGGCTGGTGAATACAACTTGGCTGCAGTTTATGGCGGTGGCGTATTATTACAAGCTGCTGACTGGCCTGCTGTGTGCGCAGACACAAACGTTACCGCAGAAGGCATAGAAGATGATAACTGGCACCATATTGCCGGTACATGGGACGGTAAAGTTATCAAGGTCTATATTGACGGAGTATTAAAGGCAGAAAAAGACTGTGTTGGTGAGATCAAAGTTGGTGATGGAAACCTGTATATCGGTTCTCGTGGCGGGAAACAGCGTTGGTTGAATGGATCTCTGGACGAAATTAAGGTCTTTAACCGGGCACTAAGCGCTGATGAAGTCAAAGCCGATATGGCCAAAACAGCTACCGCTGTTCAGGCCAAATCTAAACTAGCGGTTTCTTGGGCTAGAATTAAAACCGTTAATTAGTCTTCTGGTTAGATTTAGAAAGATATCCTGTGTTGCGACAAATGGAAGTTGCAACATAGGATATCTTTCACAGAGACTCTAACACTCTTTTTTTGATAAATATACGATTTAGGAGAAGAAAACCCGTGTTGAGAATGATAAATAAGTCCGCACTTGTTATTTTTTTGTATGTGTTAGCAGTTTCCCCGTTCATCTCAGCAGCCGTAGATCCAACCATTGTCCTCTATTTGCCTTTTGAAGAACAACAAGGAAAATTTGCCAAGGATCTATCGCAATTCGGGCACAAAGCTGAATTTCGCAAGAAAACTGCCTGGTCTGGAGATGGGAAACAGGGAGGTTGTATCAAACTTGGTCTTGGTAACTGGTTAGAAGTGAATGACCATAATAGTTTAGATTTGACTAATAAGATGACGATTATGCTTTGGGCCAAACTGATGCGAGCTACAGGCGAGGTTCAGAGCGGGGTAGAAAAAGAACCAGTTTGGGGACCAGGAGAATATAATCTTCTACCTGAGTATGGTGGAGGAATTCTATTGCAAGCTAATGACTGGCCCGATGAATGTGACGATGAAGCAATCGGTGGACCTCCCATAATCGATAAAAAGTGGCATCACTGCGCCGGTACTTTTGATGGTAGTGTGATAAAAATATACAATGACGGAAAGCTTGCCAAAGAACTCCCATGTAAAGGAGCCGTCGAAAAAGGTAAGGGGAATTTGTATATCGGGTGTCGCGGCGGTACGGGGCGTTGGGTAGATGGTTTTTTAGATGAAATTAAGATGTATAATCGAGTTTTGACTGAAGCTGAAATCATCGAAGATATGAACGATTCTATGCACAATTTGGCCGTTTCTCCCAAAGATAAGGTCAGTACTACTTGGGCTTCTCTTAAGAAGGAAATTTTGCATTAGATTCAAATCTAGACTCAGTTTGTTTCATAATCAAGCACTATTTGGCTAATTGATCAGCTAAATAGTGCTTTTTTATTGATCTTGTATAAGAAGAAGCAAAGGAATCCTAGAATTAGTCTCTATTAATAAACATGATTTTCATCCAGTAACTATATATAATGAAGTTCAAAACGCAATTAGATTTACTCGTAGCATCCCTACATCCCACATGGTAAAAAATTCATCAAAATCGTGTAAGCACGCAAAAAACGAACGAATAAGGCTAAAACGACTTGCTTGCATAGAATGCTACTTCATAATTTGCTCAGAGTCTTTAGAATTTTTATTAAGCTGTCAGGAAAGGGAAAATAGGAAATTTACCGCTTGATCCACTGATCTTCACGAATCTGATCTTCTTGGCTGTGCTGCCACCATTTCCGATGGTCGATATACCAAGCAATGGTATCTTCTAAACCAGTTTCAAATTTAGTTTCAGGTTGCCAGCCTAATTCTTGCCGGATTTTTCTAGAGTCAAGTAAGTAGCGACGATCGTGCCCGGGACGATCTGGCACGTAGGTTTTGAGGGACTGTGGTTTGTCTAGGATTCGTAATACTGTATCGGCTATCTCCTCGACACTCCTTTCGACTCCGCTACCGATATTGTAACGTTCCCCGTTTTTACCTCGCCGAATAATCAAGTCAATAGCTCGACAATGGTCTTGGACTGCCAACCATTCACGCTTATTTTGACTACTTTGATAGAGAGTTAATGGCTGGTGGCAGATAGCCTTGGATGTGAACAGTGGAATTAGCTTTTCTACATTTTGATAAGGACCATAATTATTACAACAAATGGAGATAGTCACCGGCAAACCAAAGGTTTGATGATAGGCTAAAACAGCCAGATCAGCACCAGCTTTGGAAGCACTGTAAGGTGTGTTGGGTTGGTAGGCCGTCTGTTCGAAAAAGGTTTCGACTGAGTTCAAGGGTAAATCCCCATAAACTTCGCAGGTTGAAATATGATGAAATCGGTCAATACCATGCTTCTGAGCTACATGCAACAGGGTTTGCGTGCCAATCAGATTAGTTTGAAAGAAAATAGTCGGATTGACGATGGCTCGACTGTTATGCGATTCAGCAGCGAAATTGACTACCACATTCGGTTGAAATTGCTCAAACAATCGATCCACAAAATCAGTATCAGTAATACTACCGAGTGCAAAACCATAACGGTCGGCATAGATTTGATCAATACCATTCAGGTTCTCTAGATTCCCAGCATAGGTCAGTAAATCTAGGTTAAAGATAGCATCTTCGCTATACTTACCTAACCAATAGCGAATAAAATTTGAGCCGATAAAACCAGCTCCACCGGTCACTAATAACTTCATTGATCTACTAGATAAACATTTGGCTTATCAATAACGAATCTCAAAGGTTGTGAATAATTCGGTGGACGAAGTTGGTTCAACTACCACCGAACGAACCCTAGATAGAGTGGACCCTTTCTCCAATGCTTTTATAAATTTTTTCCAAATAGTGGGACTCGCCTCGGCTAGAATTTCTACTCGGCCATCAGCCAGATTTCGAGCAAAACCAATTACACCCAGCCGAAAAGCTGTGGATTGAGCAAAAAAACGATAAGCAACACCTTGGACTCTACCACTGATGTAAATTCGCTGTCTCATATTTGTTTCTGGTTCAGAAAAAATATGTCGGGGAAAGAAAGTATTTGATGGGATTTCAGCTTAGTGTGTGCAGTGAAAATTCGTTTGCTAAAGTCAATCGCTGTTGACGAGTAAAAGTCCTTGGTGAGGTAAAACCTTCACCTGTTGGCCCAGCAATCGTCATGGAGATGAAACCCTCACCACCGAAACCAGCCGCTGCAGCCGATGTTTCGTTGATGACGACTACATTACAATCCATTTCTTGACGGAAACGGGTCACGCGTGACATGTCTTTGGTGTGAAGCACTGCCGTATGTCCCCGCCCACCTTCAGTAAGAGCAGCATTATTTAATGCTTCTTCAAAATCACTCACCCGTACAACGGGCAGTATAGGCATCAAGTATTCGTCGACGACAAAGATGTGGTCAGCAGAAACTTCGGCTAATATCGCTACCACATTGTTAGGTGCGTTAACGTCGATAGCTTGCAAAATTTCGGTCGCGTTTTTGCCGATATAATTTTTTTCGTTTTCGCTATCTAGCAAATCTTCCAACTTCTTGATTTGGTTATTGGTTAGTAGATAGCCGCCATTTTTTTTCAAGTGACTAAGAACTTCATTTGCCACCGATTGCACCACAAATAGCGATTTTTCCCCGATGCAGAGGAGATTGTTGTCAAAACTGGTTCCTGTAATCACTGCCAGTGAGGCCTTAGCTAAATCAGCCGTTTCGTCAATAATAGCCGGTGGATTACCTGGCCCAGCCGCAATTGACTTCTTTCCACTGGCTAGGGCAGCTTTGACCACACTCGGCCCACCAGTGGCCACTACCATTGATATATCGCTATTCGACATAACCTCTTTTACTGTTCGCAAACTAGCATCTTTGACCACCGTCAATAAATTAGACGGACCTCCAGCCTTAACAATGGCTTGATTAACTACGGCGATTGATTGGATCGTACACTGGTAAGCGTTAGGATGTGGACTAAAAACTACGGAGTTACCGGCCGAAATCATAATTATTGCGTGATTAATAACAGTTGAGGTCGGGTTAGTTGTTGGCGTGATGGAATTGATAACTCCAAAAGGCACATACTCAACTAATAGAGTACCGTTATCACCAGTTATGGTTTCTGATATGAGATCCTCCATCCCTGGAGATAGGTTAGCTGCCCCTTCATTCTTTTGGTACTTATGTTCAACGACTCCCATACCAGTATCACGGACTGCTAATTCAGCTAAAGATTGTGCCTGTTCCAAACTGACCTGCCGAATAGCAGCGATCAGTTCATTTCGCTTCTTGAAGCCAAGTGCGAGCAATTCTGTTTGTGCTTGCTTCGCCGCGGCCACTGCCCGCTCAGCTGTATCAAAAAGACCATCCAAAACCGACACGTCGCTAGTCGAAGATGAGGGCTTTTGGATACTACCACTGCTACGCAGTTTTTCCAAAACCTCTGAAACAACCGCTTCAATTTGCTCTTGGCTTATTTCTGCCATTAACGATTCCCTTCTTGAGTCGTTCCGTTTCAAATGTACAGTATCACTTAACTACTTAACATGGTATCAACTTCGGTATGTGGTCGAGGTATAACATGTACAGAGACCAGTTCTCCAACCGATCTAGCACCTTCGGCTCCGGCTTCAGTTGCTGCTTGAACCGCCCCTACATCTCCACGAACCAAAACTGTCACGAACCCACCACCGATCTGTTCTTTACCAATCAAAGTTACGTTGGCTGCTTTAACCATCGCATCGGCCGCATTGATTGCTCCAATTAGCCCTCTCGTTTCAACCATTCCAAGTGCTTCTCCAGCCATCTCTAAAACTCCTATGATTCGTCAGATTTTTCTTTGTAAACAAGGATGCATAGTATCATATCCCCCTTAAACTGTCAACCCGGCCCCTGTTCCATCGAGACTAAATAAACAAGACCAGTAGCAATTCAGAAGATCGTCTAATCAATCCTCTTGTTGGACTAGAATAACTCATATTTGCTTTACCCGTACAACCACCTATTGTCCTTTTTTATTCCGAGTCAATTTAACAAAAACCAAAAAATTAAACCAGTACTAAAGAGGCAAGTGTACAACTTGACCATCTTGATTGGATTTGTATATAGCTAAGATGATTTCGACTGCCTTGCGACCTTCACTCCCATCAACCAGATGCGGTTGGCCTTCGTCAATGGCACAAATCAAATTTTCCATCTGCCGACGATGGTTGTCATGATTAATGGCACGAGGATCAGAGGCCCCTCCACCACCTGATTTGCGTTCAGCGAAATCAGCTATTATCTCTTGATCAATAGACTGAGGTTGGGCAAAATCCCATTTCATGATATCTTCGTCTTCCAAAGCAATAGAACCTTCAGTACCACTAATTTCAATCTTTCGCAACCAACCTGGATAGGCTGCTGTTGTTCCCTCTATTACACCCAAAGCCCCACTTTCAAAACGCAATATAGCCACCGCCACATCCTCTACTTCAATTCGTTGATGAGCTAGTGTATCGGTAAATGCTTGAATAGATTTAATTGGCCCCATTAAATACTGGAGAAAGTCAATGGCATGAATCGACTGGTTCATTAGAGCACCACCACCATCTAAATTCCAAGTGCCACGCCAACCACCACTATCATAATAGTCTTGGCTTCGCCACCACTTGACGTAGGCATCACCAAGCGTTAATCGACCCAATCGCCCACTATCAACCGTTTGCTTGAAGATTGTGCTAGCTTCTGAAAATCGAGAATTGAAAATAGCACACAATCGTACATTATTCTCTTGACAAGCCTGAATAATAGCGTCGCAACGCTCAAGGGTAATTTCTAACGGTTTTTCTACCACCACGTGCTTGCCGGCATTAGCTGCCGCTACCGCCGGTTCCATATGTGCACCACTCGGAGTACAGATACAGACAACATCGATGTCCGTACGTTGTAACATCTGATGATAATCAGAATAAGCCGCTACGTTGTAGCGGTCAACCAACCTTTTTGTATTCTCAGCATTACGGGAACTAACCGCAACCAGTCGACCGTATTCCATCTCAGCAATAGCAGCCGAATGGAAATCGGAAATCATGCCACACCCGATAATGGCAAATCCATAATTTTTCATGATTGCTTTTTACGCTCCAATTTTCTAAAAGTAAAAATTCAGCTATACATCTGGTTAATCTGATCGGCAAAATTTTCCATGATCACGTTTCGCTTTAGTTTAAGCGTAGGCGTCATTTCATTGGCATCGGCGGAAAATTCCCTATCAATCAACTGAAACTGTCGTACCTGCTCAAAATCAGCAAAGTCAGAACTGTATTGGCTTATTTCCTTCTTTATTAACTGGATAACTGACTGTTCTACTAATAACTCATTCAAATCGCTGGTACCAATTCCTTGATCTTCCGCGAAACCCTTGACTGAGTCAAAATCCGGAACGATCAAAGCTGCAACAGTTTTCTGATTATCGCCTAATAGCATAATTTGGTTAATGTAGCTACTTTGCTTAAGTGCGTTTTCGATAGGTTGTGGTGCTACATTCTTTCCATTAGAAAGAACCAAAATATTCTTTTTTCGGTCGGTAATACGTAGAAAATCTTCTTCATCAAAATGGCCAATATCGCCAGTATGAAACCAACCTTCTTTGTCTATAGCTTCCGCTGTCTGTTCAGGTTTATTATGATAACCAACCATTACGTTTGGACCACGAGTCAGAATCTCACCATCACCGGCAATCTCTACTTCTACGCCCGGAATTGGTTTGCCCACCGAACCAAACTTAAAAGAATCTAGCGTATTGACCGATATAACCGGCGACGTTTCAGTCAAACCATAACCTTCAAGAATCAAAATACCAGCTGCATGGAAAAATTCAGCAATCGACTGGGGTAACGGTGCTCCGCCTGAAACGAAAAATCGTAATCGGCCGCCAGTGATAGCTTTTAGTTTGCTAAAGACCAATTTGTCGGCTAAAGCGGCTTTCTGAGATAATATCAGGCCGGGATTTTTCCCTTTTTGCTTCAATGCACTGACTTTTCGACCAACGCCGACAGCCCAATGAAAAATTTTCTGTCGGAGGGCTGGTGCAGACCTGACCTGCTTCACAATTCGGTCATGCATCATTTCGTATAGTCTGGGCACACTTGCCATGACGGTAGGACGAATTTCTCCCATGTTTTCACGAACAGTAAGTGGACTCTGAGCATAACTGATGCAAGCACCTCGGTAAATGGGAATGTAATAGCCTGCCATTCTTTCAAAAACATGAGACAAGGGTAAAAAGGAAAGAAACTGATCATCAGGGTCGATTTCCAATATACTCAGACCTGATTTAACATTCGACATCAGGTTATCATGCGTTAGTATTGCTCCTTTGGGTTCGCCGGTAGTACCAGAAGTGTAAATAATAGTAGCCACATTATCTGGTTCTACACGATGGCTGGCCTCTTGGTAGATTTGTTCACCATTGTCAATTTCTTTCCCCACCTCTATTACTTGATTAAATGTTAACTCACATTGATCGTCAATTTCATCGAGTTCATCAAAAACAATAATTTTCTCTAGTTCTGGTATTTGATCAAAAAAAGCTCTGACCTTTTCCAGTTGACGTTTAGTCGAAACACAGATGATCTTACTACCTGAATCTTGAACGATATAAGATACTTGTTTCGAAGTTGAAGTATAAAACATCGGTACGTTAACAGCACCCAAAGACAAAATGCCCAAATCTGAGACTGCCCATTTTTGCCTGTTTTCGGCCAACATCGCTACCCGATCACCAAAATTTAAACCTAATTCCCTTAATCCGAGGGAAAAATTTTTCACTTGATCAGCTAATTGATCATAAGTCGTTGGCTGGTATGTACCGTCGATTTTGCTCTTCAGAGCGGGATAACCGCCTCTTCGTTCAACAGTATCCAGAAAAGCTTGATTAATGGTGTTTTTTGAATCGGTGGCTGGTTCAGTCATCAAAATCTCCTTAAACATTGGTTCAAAAGACCCGATCGTAAGCTAGATTACACAATTTTATTTGGCCTGTCAATGCCGCCATCGATTGGATCAGCGCGATTATACTAGAGCAAATTAATTATTCGCCACGCAGTAGAGATATTTGTGGCCACGCAGATAGATCTGATCATCAACGATAGCTGGAGAGGCCGAAAACCCGTCTTCTAAATGATTTATGGTTACGATTTCCAACTTTGTTCCATGTTTAAAAACAGCGATGTTACCATCCCGATCTGGCAGGTAAATATACCCACCAGCTCCAACAGGAGATGCATAAACATCACCAATACCTGTCAGCCGTTCTGGACCGTAATGAACTGATCCTGTTTTAGCATCCAAACAAGAAAGAACCCCGTTTCGATTTTTTAAAAAGTACAGGTTGTCGCCATAAAGTAGAGGCGAAGGTACATACGGTGTATCTTGATTATATTGCCAAGCAACCGAATCAGTGTTAGTTATGTCGCCATCAGCGCCCGCCAGTTGAATTGCCATTAAAGCATTACCGCGAAAACCACTCATAAGATAAACCATCCCACTTTCACTGTGAAATACTGGACAGGGAATAACATTGGTTGTCATGCCGTTAGCTTGCCACAATACCTCACCGGACTGTAAATCATAACTGGAAATATAATTGGTAGCATTAACAATTGCTTGTGGTTGGCCAGTGTAATCAGTAACAAAGGGAGTAGCCCAACTTGTTGGTTCATTTCTCTCGACCCGCCACAATTGATTACCCGTCTTTTTATCTAAAGCAACGATGAAAGAATCCCCTTCATGATCCCAATTGACAATTAGCGTGTTGTCATAAAGGGTCGCTGAACTTCCCTCCCCAAAACTGTTACGCGTACGCATATCCCCCAGATCGATTTCCCATTTTACATTACCGTCTAAGTCCAAACAATATAAGCCAAAAGAGCCAAAGTTAGCGTACAAATATTCTCCGTCTGTGATCGGTGAGTAAGAAGCCCAAGTAGCCGTCTGATGGGTACCTTCGTGTGGCTGGATCTCTCGAACAACCTGTTCCCATTCCACTTGACCTGTTATACGATTGACGGACACAACCGTCAATCTGAGTCTCACGTCGGGCGCATCTGCTCGCTGCCTACGACCACCAGATTGAGCGGCTTGTTTAAACTGTTCCAAGGGAATGCCGAAGAAGTTGCTATCTTCTTCTTGCTGCTGTGGTTTTTCGGTCCTTTGTGGCGGTATAGGGTTAGCTGTTAAAATGAAAATTTGATTTTTCCAGATAATGGGGCTGGCATGCCCCGGACCTGACATTTCTACTTTCCAACGAATATTTTGTTCCTCACTCCATTTAAGGGGTGGGTTGTTGCTATGTGGTGCTACACCATTGGATGTAGGACCACGCCATTGATGCCAGTAATGTTGATACTCAGGCGATTGTTCGTAATCTGTTGCCTGAACAATGGTTATTGGAAGTAAGGTTATCAAGAGAATTAGAGGCGTCATCAATAGCCACCTTAGTTCTCGATTAGTAATTGGGGGCACATATTGTTGTAGCAAAATAAGCTCCTTACTAACTAAATGGTTAGATTATAGACGGTGTAAGTGGTCAAGAGATATTGGTCATCATATTCAAGTTGTGATAATAGAAAACCATCATAGTCAAACGACGGCTAAGTGAATTGTCCAAATCAATTGAAAACGCAATATTTGGTGTTTGTAATTCGCAACCAAAATGTGTATTAGATGCATCTCCTTCTGACTGATTACGCTGACCCAAAACTTCTATTCTTCGTCCCTGACGAATATAATTCCAACAAGCATAAGGTGCCAAAGTAAGAGTATTAGATAATAGAATTCGTTTACTAACTCCCAACTGAAAATTGACGTTGACCAAGAGTTTGGTGAGCAAATTTTGGTCCTGTTGCTTTGCCTTAATAAGTTTCAAATCGCCATAAATTCGCCCAATTAAATCAATTCCTAATTCGTCTATCGGATAAACTGTACTAAAGCCACTTCCAATAATCAGTGGTGACTGGATTTCAGCAGTCTGTTTTTGACCAACCAAATCAGGATGACTCAACACATCGTCTACATCAGATACCAAATTAGTACCAGCTGTCAAATGAAATTCAACCAATTCTAAGACACCGTAAGCCAAAATGCAATTTGATCGGACAGTTTCAGCCAATGGTCTTAGGCCAGTTTGCCCCATTAATCCAATCCCGATTTGTCCAGATTCCAACTGGTGCAGGTCAACCTGTGCGTGACCAGTTAATACTACAAACACCAATATTATCAAAAATGCGTGGTAAATCTTTTTTAAAAATTTCATCCCTCGAAAAATTGTTTTTCGATAACGAGACAATACATTTCACTTCCTGATTCGATTACTAACAGATAACACTTGTTTTACATTTCCCTGCTCGCTTGATCAAAAGAGATATTTGTTTTAAAAATTTTACTAAAGAACAATTCCCCTTAGTCAACGTCGAATAGAAACTATTGCTAAATATCTACCTATTTGTTACTAGGAAGTATGCTAAATTACAGTGAAAACTAAAAAAACTGACATAATTCATGTTAGCGAGGCAATAAAGTGGATTTCATCCTGCTAAGATTACTGACTACTCTGATATTGTCTAATTCAGATTGTCCAATACTCCCAAAGATGTTTGGGAATATTTTCTCGGACACCAGCGTCGTCTCGGTGAGTCCAACGAGCAAATAAGCCAACCCGAGGGGATGGCTGAGTATTGGAAGAACCAGTGTGCATCAGCCAACCATGCCAAAGAATAACATCCCCAGCTTGGGCAATAAACTCCTGTGCGGATTCAGAATTTGGGCCGTAAAAAATTGACCAGCCATTTCCTTCCCATTCCGGTGTTTCTCTAAACGTACCTTCGATTTGATTGGGATAACGAAGAAAATACTGATGAGCATCTTGGTGGCTACCAGGCCAAAATACAAAACCGCCACCTTTTGGAAGCACATCATAGAGGTAGGTGGTCATGCCAATCATTAATACCGCTTGGCATCCTTCTCCTGGATAACCATCCAAATGACCGGACTGTGGCATTCTCCAGCTACTATCTTCATTTGGCCAACGGGATAGAATTCCACACCCTCCCCCGTTGAAATTATCGCCACTGACTTGTTCAACTAATGCCTGAATTTGTTGTAATCGGCCCAATTCTGGAGCCAGTTTTGGGTTGCCAGCTGAGCTAGCTCCTGCCCAACTCGATTTGTCTTGGTAACAACCGCCGACCTGCTGCCAAAATTGGTTCCGCCATTGGCCAATTATTTCGCTATCTATAAAATGACGAAGGATCAAATAGCCATTTTGCTTAAAATTGTCTATCTGTTTCAAATTTAACTGCATAAAATAAATCGATTAACTAGAGAGAGATTATGAAATAGGATGAGTCTTATCAAACGCTGAATTAAAAAGGATTTCGATTTGTTTCAATGCAGCCACTTCATCTTCGCCATCAACGACCAATATCAATTCGGAACTAGGTCTAGCGGTCAGCATCATTACACCCATGACACTTTTGGCATTAGCTTTCATTTGACCTTGTAACAGAAAAATATCAGCAGAAAATTGGCTAGCATTCTTCGCAATTCGGGCTGCAGTCTGCATATCCAATCCGATTTTGTTTTGAATAGTAACTGTTTTTTCTATCAATTTATAATCCCCCGTATCAGTTATCCCCCTGACCTTTTGCCACCTAGTTGGGGGAAAACAACAAGGCCTCATGTTGCCAGCGCTCTATACGATCTTTCTTTTCATCATCATTCATCATATCAGTTAGGATTCTATTTAATTCTTCGGGAGCGTTAACACCCATTTTCCTACTCCACAGATTAGCCGTTGCAGTCTCGATCAGATTGGAAATATTACGACCTGAAGCAACCGGCAAAACTACCTGTGGGATTGACTCTTGGTGAAATTGATAATACCTCTCTTCTAAACCGGTTCGATCGTAAGTTGTATTTTGGTCCCATGACTCCAGAGAAACCACCAGTTCTACCTGCTTACGGTTACCGATTGCAGTGACGCCAAACAAGGATACTACATCAATTACACCCAAACCACGAATTTCCATATAGTGTTTCAAAGGGTTGGGTCGAATACCAAACACCCTGTGTTCCGATACCTTTTTGAGCAAAACAGTATCGTCAGCAATTAAACGATGTCCCTTTCGCAAAAGCTCCAACGAAGCTTCACTTTTACCAATTCCACTTGGGCCCAAAATTAACACACCAAGACCGTAAACGTCCACTAAGTTCCCATGTATAAATTCGGTTGGACCAAACTCATTTTCTAGAAAATGAAGTAATAAGTTAGTAAATATTGATGAATCGTGTCTAGTTTGAAGCAATGGTATGTTCCGCTCATTGCTTAGTGAAACCATGTCAACCGGTGGGGTGAGTTCGGTGGTAAATACCAAACAAGGGATTTGATAGGAGAAAAATCTTGAGAGTATCCAATTGCGATCAGCTGTTGCCAACTGATGTAAATACGAAACTTCTCCCTTACCAAAAATCTGTATTCGGTCGTGGCCAAAACTATCGAAGTGGCCACATAAGGCTAGGCCAGGCCGATTTGATTGTACTGAGTGAATTTGACGGTTCACCCCATCTTGCCCCGCCAGAATTTCTAGTTCTAGCTCTGAGTATTGAACGAGCTGAGCTATGGTAAATTGATCAGGCATTAACTAGTTCCATTTGCGGCGGCGCTTGGTTGAAGATTGAATTCCCAACTTCTCTCGGTATTTGGTAACCGTTCGGCGAGCCGCGCTGATGCCTTCTTGTTTCAGCATACGCGAAATTGCTTGATCACTCAGAGGCTTGGCTGATTTTTCTTGCTCGATAAGTTTCTTAATTTTATCCTGGACACTGGTGGAGGAAATCTCTCCTATTTCCGTAGCCAAGCCTGAACTGAAAAAGTACTCCAATTTGTAAAGTCCTTGTGGAGTTTGCGCATATTTACTACTGGTAGCTCGACTGACAGTTGACTCATGAACACCAACCATTTCAGCAATCCGACTCTGCACCAAAGGTTTAAGTCCGCTTACACCTTTCTGCAAAAAATCCCTTTGTACCTCAAAAATGGCTTCAGCAATTTTTTGAATAGTTTGCTGTCTTTCATAGACGCTTTTAAGTAGATCAATGGCCTTAGTTCTGTGCTCTTCTAACCATGTTTTGGCATTATTGTCAAGAGAATCTTTCTGTTGTTGGAGCATATCTATGTAGATTGTGTTCAGTCGTAACTTGGGCAATCCACTGTCATTAGTTGTAATGATATAATCGTTGCCAATCTCCTCCACAACAACATCAGGCGTAACCGCTCGTTCATTCGTCTGCCTTCCACTGGGTTGTGTAAATCGCCGACCTGGGTAAGGATCCAACTTAGCAATAAGATCAACAGCAACTAAAATTTGGTCTGTTTTCAATTCCAATTCCTGAGCTAACTGGCGAATTCGATAGTGCTTAAAATCTTCATAATAGTCGACCAAAATTCTTTCGGCCAATGAACTATATTGATCGCGGTTTCGATGTAGCTGGATCAATAGAGTTTCCCTCACATCCCGAAAAGCAATTCCTACTGGATCAAAACGCCATTGAATCAATTCCAAAACGGCTTCGATATCCTCTTCCGAACAACCCATCATCTCAGCCGCCTCATTTAATGTTACTGTCAGCATTCCGTCTGGGTCTAGGTTACCGATTAGGTATTCACCAATTCGCTGATCTTTTTTTTGAATTGATAACACACTCAATTGCGATAACAAATGATCTAACAGCGATACTTGCTGGGCTACGTCTTCAGCGGGCCTTTCATCATTTTCCCAATGTTCTTGGGTGACTCTTTCACTCGGAGACATTGAATCGTCTAAGAAGTCCTGCCAATCAAAATCAGGCTGTATTTCGTCATCAGTTGGGGGCTCGATGTCGAGTTCTGATTCTAGTGTCGTTTCTTCGTCATTTGTCTCATCACTGCTGTCGTCTTCAACTGGCTCCGCCTCCGTTGAATCATCGATTTCTAATTAATCTAATTCATCTAATTAAACTAATTACTCCAGCATCGGGTTTTCTTCCAATTGAAGTTGCAAGTGCTGTGTCAGATCGAGCCGAGACATCAGCAAAACCTCAATAGCTTGCCTTAGTTTAGGAGTAACGACAAGACTTTGAGTCTGTTTTTGACTGATATTTTGACGGAGTCCGAGTTGCATTTTTATGTCTGTATTATTAATGTCAAAGTTAGATAACCGTTTCCAGTGAGTAAGGATTAATTGGCTCAGATGTGAGTTCAGACTCAGTTGGATTATTTCCTGGCAAAGTAAAACGGTTACCAAAGTAACGTTCTCGCGCCATTTGGCTAGACAGCAACTCAGTTGGAGTACCGTCCAAAGAAATCTTACCATCAGTTATTAGATAGGCTCTATCAACAATATCCAGCATTTCAGCTGCATTATGGTCAGTTATAAGAATGCCAAGACCGCGCTTTTTCAACTGTATTACCAACTGTTTAATTTCCTGAACGGCTATAGGATCAATACCCGAAAAAGGTTCATCCAGCAATATGAAATTCGGATCAATTGCCAAGGATCGGGCAATTTCCGCTCTCCGACATTCTCCACCAGATAGCGTGTAAGCTTTTTGGTCTGCTAAGCCAGAAAGGCCCAACTCATCCATTAGGTGACGTTGTCTTGCTCGGATTTCGTCTTTTAGGATACCTCTCACTTCCAAGACTGAAGCGATATTTTCAGCTACTGTCAATTTTCGAAAAATAGAAGTTTCTTGAGGTAAATATCCAAGACCTAGCTTGGCACGCTGATACATGGGTAGCAAGGTAACATCTCGACCGTTGTAGAAAATTCGGCCGGAGTTGGGTCGAATTGAGCCGACAATCATGTAAAATGTGGTTGATTTTCCGGCCCCGTTCGGGCCTAGCAGTCCAACGATCTCACCCGTATCAACGCTAATGCTAACCTGATTCACAACGGTTCGGCCCTTTCGGGAATAGCTCTTTACCAAATTTTCCGTAGATAATGTAATGGACATAGTATTTATCGTTTGGCCTTATTCACTAGTTTTTTGACTATCACTTTCGGGTTGTGCTTTATTAGCTGTCCCCTCCACCGGCGGATTAGCACTGCGAATCCGAACTCTAAACTTTACATTACCATCACCCATCCGCTCACCCGTCCTACGGTTGAAGATAAAGTGATCAGCCTCTAGACGATCGTCTTCTTGAATTACCACTACCTTTTCCTTTAGATCAACAGTATCGTCTGTGTGATTGAGTGTGGCTTGATTACAAGTGGCAAAAATATCCTTATCCTTCAATTCAACGTTTTCTTCTGCCAACGTTCTCTGGTAAGTATTCGTTGCAATATCCTTGAACATAGTTACCTTTTCTGCATTAAGAAATCCATTTGTCATTTTAATTTTGACCATACCGGTTAGAATGGTGACTTCGGTATTTTCGTCTGGTCTGTAAATTTTCAGTGAGTCCGCATGCTCGCAGATAATAATTTCTTCTTCACCAGAGATTACATCCTTTCCTGATTCCACAGTTGAACTGACTGTGGACGTCGATGAGGTCTCCTGTCCTGTGGAGAGACTAACTACCATTAAACCGAATACTATCCAAAAACACCGCTTTATTCTAATGCTGAATTTACTCTGATTCATTTAACTTTTCGTCCTTTTCATACAATGTTGCTGTTACTTGCTCCATTTCAATTACTTCCAAGTTAGGATGAACGACCGCATTAGCTCCGTTAACCACCGAACCACCGCGAACAACATGGCAAGCAATAGGCGAATAAAGCCGATTGTCTCGGTTATTCCAGTGTAATTCATCCGACAACAATTGGCCATTGTCGCTAGTTGCGACAACCGAGTTCATAAACTTCAAATTTTGTGTTTGGTCAATGACCTCGCCATACTCAGCCGTTATTTTCACTGCCACCTGTTCATCCTCATATATCTCAACGTACGGTTTACGAACCATAGTGGTCTGCAGACGGAATTCTGCCTGCTCTCCCACCAAGGTCCATTTCAGCACCCCGCCTTCTGCATGCCTGATGCTAAAAGTAGACAAGGTTTGTTGTGGGATTCCTATATCACTGGTTGTTACCTCCTCTCGACCACAACTCAGCAACGCCAAAGTGAACCCAGTCAACCAAATAGCGGTCAAATGCCCTATTGATTTCTGCACCTTATTTATTTTATTTTGATATTGGTTTTGTTTTCCATCGCTCATGCATCCAGATCCATTGTTCAGGATACTGCCGAATATAACGCTCGATAAGGTACGTAAATCGCTGTGTATTTTCAATCAGATCATTTTGTTTATCTTTGGTTTTTTGTAACATCAAGGCTGGTTCAATAATCATACGATGGGTATTGTCGGGTTGTCTTACCATAAAAACTGGTAACAATGGCGCACCCGTCTTTCTAGCAATAGCAACCGGACCAACAGGTGTGTAAGCTGGGCGACCAAAGAAATCGACAAAAACTCCGGATGCTTTAGTATCTACATCAGCCAAAATAGCCAAAACCTCGTTACGTCTTAAGCAACGAAAAGCCTTCCTTAAGGATTTTTCCCGATCCAAACTGTAGTAGCCAGCCTGTCGGCGATTATCAACCACCAGAGTATTGATCGTCTTTGAACGAATAGGCCGAGCAATAGCACTCAGTGGATAACCATACCGGGCAAAAGTTGCACCGACTAGTTCCCAATTACCAAAATGCCCCATCAAAACCACAACACCCTGACCCAGAGACAACGCTTGGTCCAGATGTAACTGACCTTCGAGGCGAACGATTGCATCTATCCATTCTGTCTGCTGGAAGTGTAGAAACTCCATCAAGTTTTTGCCCAAATTTTGGAAACATTTAAGCGCCAGAGATTCCACATTAGAGGCGACCGGAAAGGCTTGTTGAATCTGTCGTTTGGCTCGATTTCGAGAGATGGAAGCTTGATGAAAGACTAATTCCCCTAGGTAGTCCCCCATTCGCCAAGATGTTGGTAGCGGCAAATGGGAGACGAAATTGCCCATCAATTTAGCTACAGCCCAGTAACCACAATGCTTTAAAGGTCGCCACATACCAATCTTATTATAGCAGATCCTAGCGCAGATAGACAAACAGATCAAACAAGTCGTCGCGTAATCCTCCGGTTCTGAGATATAATAGTTGGGTTATTAATGAACTTACAACTGAGGAAAGGAGTTTCTGATATGCAGATTGTAACCCGCACTGAATTGTCCAATAAAACGCCATCCTATCAAGGTAAGGTTCGAGATTTGTATGATTTAGGTGATCAATTGTTGATTGTCTCCACAGACCGAATTTCAGCTTACGATTTCGTTTTACCCAACGGTATACCTCACAAAGGTTGTGCCCTGAACAGTATGTCCGAATTTTGGTTCAATGAAACCAATTCGCTTGTCAAAAACCATCTTATTTCTACCGATGTTAATAGTTACCCTGACTTATCAGATTCTGATCGTTCTTTGTTAGCCGGTCGATCGATGCTTGTGCGAAAGGCCAATCGAATCGACATTGAGTGCGTGGTTCGTGGTTACATTGCTGGTTCTGCCTGGAATGAGTATCAAAGAGACGGAACGGTTTGCGGGGCTAAACTACCCACAGGTCTAAAACAATCCGACCGACTAACCGAACTGATTTTCACACCAGCGACAAAAGCAGAACATGGGGAACACGACGAGAATATTTCCGTCCAACATATGACCAATCTAGTTGGTACGGATTTAACAGACAGATTAATAAAAACCAGTTTTGCCTTATTCGAATTTGCCAGTCAACATGCAGAGAGCGTAGGCTTGATTTTGTGTGATACCAAATTTGAATTTGGCCTAGCCGACGACGAACTAATTCTGATCGACGAGGTTTTTACACCGGATTCCTCTAGGTTTTGGCCGAAAGCCGACTATCAACCGGGCCGATCGCAAAGCAGCTTTGACAAACAATACGTACGCGACTATCTGGTACAAATAGGATGGAACAAACAGCCGCCAGCGCCACAACTTTCAGAGGAAGTGATTGAACAGACCAGCAAAAAATACCTAGAAGCACACCGTTTGATTACAGGGCGTTCTCTAACTTAAAACCAGCTTAGGTCTTTTTACGCCAAATGGCTTCAAAGTTATCGCGAGGCCGAAATCCGAGCAGCTGTTTGGCCTTCTGATTGGATACCCAGTCATGTGGAAGATCAGCCACAATAAAAAAACACTCACATGGGGAGGGCATAGTTTCCAGATCAGCCATTAATGCACAACGAAACGACTCACCACAATCCCGCCAACTGACGGTAAAAGGATTCAGATCAGTACCTTGTCGTTGGTCATCATGATCAAGGAAAGTCAAAAACAACAAGGTCAATACATGCAGTGGATAGTTATCTGTGAAAATACGACAAATTTCTTGACCTAGGGATTTCGTTATTGCATAAAGGTTTGTACCAGGGTGAGATGGGATATCAGGCGTAATGCCAAAATCGAAATCTTCATAGGTTTGACCAGCCAACGTGAAATGAGGACCAGTGTTTATAACCCGCTCAATTCCGTGTTCGACCGCCACCTGCATGGTATTGTAAGAACCACGAGTGTTAACATCAAAGGCTAATTGCCTATCGTGCCTCAGAACCGACAAGTTAATGATCGCATCCATACCTTCTGCAGCTCTTCGTACTTGCTCAATGTCAGTAACATCGACTACTCGGGTCTCATGCGGTGATTCAATCGGCATAGTATCGGTGATACGCAAGATGTGTTCACCTTCGATAGATCTGACTACGTGTGGCCCCATATAGCCGTTGCCACCCAACAAAAGCACTTTCACTCCTGCTCCTCCAGATGAACAATTTGCCAATTTTGTTTGTTGATAGTTGCCTCAGAAACAGCAGAAGCAATCGCTCTTATATGGACTTGGCCTAGCCGCAAAATCGTGATCTTTATCAACCCTTCACGAGCGAATTCCCTACAGACACACTCCCCCAAGTATGAGGCCAAGACGTCAGGAACGGTGGGTGGACGCGGACGCCACCGGGGGCCCATGGCTCCGTCGGGCC
>CAYVHK010000030.1:30998-32023 GCA_964451145.1 uncultured bacterium
AATACTCTGTATATCCAGAAATGGCCAAGGAGAGTATGGGGCCAATAAGTCAGGATCGGTGGTTGGACGCGGACGCCAACGGGGGCCAATGGCTACGTCTTGCCCAAGTTTATTAAAAAGTCCCAGCGTACTCACAAAAACAAAATTGCTAACGCCATTTTCCACCGAAGCTTTCAATAGATTGTAAGTACAGCGTGTTGAGAAATCTAGGCGTTGATTGGCTGTATCGGTTATACCATTCAACGCAATGCTTGTCGACGGTAGTTTTGCTAAATGCACGACGGAATCAATATGCTGAACTGGTAGTTGGGATTCATGGTCAAGACCAGAGCAGTAAAAATCAAAATCAGTTTGACAATCGACGACATCTGTCAATCGAATTTGGTGGTCGGTTGACAAACTAAAGGCCAATTGTTGAGCCAAGTCAGTGTTCGCGGATGTGATCAGTAACTTCATTAGAATATAATAAATGTACAATATCAAACAGCGAAGTCTAGTTTCTGGTCAAAAAAGACTCGACTAACCGACCGGTGTTTGTGAATGCGAAAGATTGCTTCAGCCAGGAGTGGAGCAATACTCAAAACTTGAACTTTACCGTCAATTTGTTTTTCAGCAGGTACAGGGATAGTATTGGTTGTAACAATCTCTTGTACAGAAGACCGATTCAAAAGTTGACATGCATGGCCCGTCAATACTGGATGAGTAATAGCAATATAGACCGGATTAGTTCCGGCTTCTACCAAAGCATCAGCATGTTTATAAATACTACCACCAGCAATCAAATCATCAATCAAAATGGGAGTTTTTCCAGCTACATCGCCAACAATTTGGTTAACCTCAACCGAACGACCGCCAATACCGCTTCTCTGCTTATGCATAATGGCTAGCGGTGCATGAAGAATGCCAGCATACTTTTCAGCCAGTTTGGCCCGACCGACATCGGTAGAAACCACAACCGCATTTTCTACTGATTTTTCCTTCAAGTAACTAGCGAGAATTCCTAGGGCTGTAAGATGATCGAAGGG
>CAYVHK010000031.1:0-8155 GCA_964451145.1 uncultured bacterium
ATTGACATTAAAAAAGGTGCTTGATATGATGCTATTCAAAATGAGAAGCAAATACTTGAAAACATCAACTTTCTTTAATCTTAGTCTACTGACAATTCTAGTTATTAGTGAGCTGTTCCTCCTTTGCTCTCAAGCGCAAATTGCTTGGGATAGCAATAATTTCATGCCACTGGATAAGGTCAAGATTGGTGATGAAGGTATAGGACATACTGTTTTTCAAGGGACAGTAGTGGAACCATTCGACTTTGTCGTTGTAAGTATCGAGCGAAACTACGTTCCCGGCTGGCATGTGATTTGGGCCAAAGGATTGAGTGATAACTTCAAGGAAACCGGCGTAGCCGGTGGAATGAGCGGTAGCCCCTGTTATATCGATGGGAAACTGATTGGTGCATTGTCACTCGGTTTTTTTTCCCAGAGGGAACACGCTAATCTATTTGGTATTACTTCTATCGAGTTGATGGTTAAAGCTACCCAGCGCGGGATGAGACCTAACCTCGAATACACCGGCACAAAACTTTTTGATATGACGGCTATTTTTGCCAACCAATCCCCGATAGATACACCGTTTGGTGATCTCAGACCAACACCCATTACCAAGTTCAATGACCCCCAAAATCATCAAGGGAAACAGGCTTCTCTGGTTAACATGCCTTTGGCTGTTTCGAACAGCAGACACATTGGTGCTCTATCACGGTTGCAGAAGCTTTTTGAGGCTCATAACATTGAGCCGATTCAGGCCTCAGCAGGTGGTGCTCCGGTAAAACAGTCCCCCGTTGCACAAGGCCAGATGATTGGTGTTGAGTTTGCTAGAGGCGACTATAATGCTTTCAGCTATGGCACAATTACCTACATTGATCAACAAAAACAGCAACTTCTCGCCTTCGGCCATGATATGTACGGAGAGGGAAATGTCAACATACCTCTATCAGGAGGATATGTACATTTTATTTTACCGAGTAACAATCGATCCAGTAAAATTGCCTCAGCGACCCAACCCATTGGTACACTGGTTCAAGATAGAATGGGGGCGATAGCTGGTACAATAGGCGAGTCTCCAAGTTATATTCCGATTAAGGCCAAAATTCAGACTATGGACGGTGCTGTGCATAACCGATATTTTGAGGTGTCTCGCGACCGGTTTATGTCAGCTTCTATGGCAATGTTTGGTACTTGGAATATAATCGATGGGCTAGAATCAGGATGGTCTGAACACACGGTTGCCATTGATACTAAGATTCGAATTGCGGATCATCCGGAATTGAATACTAACGAACTTACCTACAAAAACGTTTTTTCTACCAGCGGTTCCCCAGGCTTTGCGGCTTTTCGCGCTTTAAACTCAATGCAGAATTTGATGCTAAACCCGTTTAGCCGGTTGAAAGTCGAGGATATAACGGTTGATGTCAAAATCAAAGATAAACGAAATACGGCTATCATCGAAGGGTTAAGAATCGAAAAGGATGAATATCAACCGGGCGAGACTATTAATGTGTCGGTTATTTTACGCCCTTATTTAGAAAATCCCATTGTACAGAAAGCAAAAATTACCATCCCCAAGAAAACGCCACAAGGTCAGGTTGTTCTGTTGGTCTCTAGTGGGCAGTCATATGACAGCTGGCAACGCCAAAGAGCCCCCCTGAATTTTCAACCTAGAAACTTGAACCAGATGGTAAAGTTGTTGCAAAGAGGTGAAAGTAATCTGGACCTGATTCTGGAGATTTATGTCCCTAAAGTTGGAATGACTGTGCAGGGTGAGGAATTTCCTGACCTGCCGGTTTCAATGTTGTCTGTGATGAACACACAGACACAATTGGGTGAAGGTGGATATACACGAGGACGAACCTTGCATGTTGAAAAAAATAATACCGATTATGTGATTTCAGGCAGTCGATTCTTGCGTATCAGTATCAATCGTCGTGCAAAATGAGGAGAAAATTTTGGCTTACCTTAGAACAAAGTTAATTGTGAGCAGAAATAGTCTAATTGCCTGGGCTAGTTTTTTGCTAATGGCTCTCAGTCTCTCGCCGTTACCAGTCGCTGCAGTTAAAACAAAAATATGGGAACAAAAAGGAACAACTGATTTTCGGGAAGGAACAGCTAAATCTGTCGCCATCTCCAGTCAAGGTGAAGTCATTCTGCACCAAAAACTGGAGACTATTTTTGATAAAGGCAACGAGGTCTATGTCTGGTGTTTGGCTGAAGATTCGAATGGAAATGTCTATGCAGGAACAGGAAACGGTGGTAAAATTTACCAGATCTCGCCTACTCGGGAAACAGAACTTTTCTTTGATTCGCCAGAAGTTTCTATTTTGAGTCTAGCCATCGATGACCAAGATCGTATCTATGCTGGTACCGCACCTAGTGGTTTAGTCTACAGGATAGACGATAATAAAACACCGCCTACCACCATACTTTCCGCCGAAGAAAATTACGTTTGGGATTTGGCTTTTGACGATAACGGTAATCTCTATGCTGCTACTGGGACAGAAGGGAAAATATACAAAATACCAACGACTGATGCGGAATCAGAAGATGTTGGAGGGGAACAACCCTCTGTTTTTTTTAATGCTGACGAAACTAACATTGTAAGTTTGTTGTTTCATCAAGGTAACCTCTACGCTGGTAGCGACGGTAAAGCTACCATTTTCAAAATTAGTTTGGACGGACAAGCTGCAGTTATCCATCAAACGGGACAGAAAGAGGTAAAAACCTTGGTTGGTTCTGCAGATGGCAGTGTGTTTGCCGGGACAGTTACCACAGTCCCGCCGAAACCTGGTCAACGACCGAGTGGTCCCCCCTCTCCTGACGGTAGGCCGCCAGAAATCAACAAGTCGCAAGTGTATCAGGTACGACCAAATGGAACAATTCGAAGTATTTGGAATTCACCCGAACCGCTCATCCTAGCAATTCAAGTTTATCAGAATCACCTTATCGTCGGGACTGGAGACAACGGAAAAATATATCGGGTCACTCTAGATGGGGAATCAATCGAGATTGCTAACTGCAAGGCTAAACAAGTCTTAGCCTTACTGAACACTGATTTTTCTAAAACGACTTGGGTAGCGACAGGTAATCAGGGTAAGGTTTTCCAGCTCTCTGCTAACTATGTAGATGAAGGCACGCTTGAGTCAAAGGCATACGATGCACAGTTAACATCTCAATGGGGTAAGTTGTCGTGGGTTGCAATGGGTAACGAAATTTCGTTTTCCACTCGATCAGGCAATACAAGTCAACCCGATAACACATGGAGTGATTGGTCCAAACCAATCTCCTCATCAGAAGACGCACAAATCACTAGTCCTGACGCTCGCTTTTTGCAGTGGCAAGCCAAGTTGAAATCCGCCTCTCAACTAACAATCTTAAAGCAAGTCCGATTTGGTTCGGTTCAACTGAATGTTGAACCTCGAATCGGCGATTTCCAAGTTCATATTGGTGCGCCAAAAGAGCGAGAGAACCGGAATGGTCCACCTCAACGCAACGGAAATAATATTAAAACGGACAAAAGGCGTACAGCCAAATGGGAAGTAAATGACCCCAATGGGGACCAGTTGCAATATACACTTTATTACAAAAAGGAAACTGACGACGGATGGCAATTACTAAAGGATGAGCTTAAAAAGCCTATTCATACCTGGGACTCAACGGCTATGCCTGATGGCCGATACCACCTAAAGGTATTTGTTAGCGATCAATTGAACAACCAATTCACTAGTAGCCTATACACCGAAAAGATTAGCAAATCTTTCGAAATCGATAATACACAACCAGATATAGGTCAGATCGAAGGAGTTAAAAAAGACGATGGTACATACCAAATCAGT
Organism: uncultured bacterium; assembly: GCA_964451145.1. Classification (GTDB taxonomy): domain Bacteria; phylum Poribacteria; class WGA-4E; order WGA-4E; family UBA9662; genus TMED15. The sequence continues at coordinate 3,822 of CAYVHK010000031.1, forward strand.
TGTGTGGTAGAAGATAGCGTTAGTCCGATTAAGTCTGCAGTCTACAAAATAGATAACGATGAAAATTGGCAGATAATTTTTCCGGCTGATATGATTTTTGATTCTAGAAGGGAAGAATTAATCTTTACTACTAAGCCAATCGTAAAAGTTAAAAGTAAGCATACAATCGCAATTCGTGTTGTTGATTCTGCTGGAAATGAAACCATTAGAGGGACAAGTTTTTAGGCTGATTTATTAGTCCGGATTTAGCTTGAACAAAACGCCAGTTTAGCCGAATTTTTGGTCTGAACTGGCGTTTTGTTTTTCATAATAGCCCTCATCGATTAACGAGATAGATACCCAGAGCTACTAATGCTGCCCCCCCAACTAACGATATAGTAATTTCTTCTTGAAAGAGTATATGGCCAAAGGCAATTCCCCAAATTGGTGTGGTGAAAAATAAAGAAGAGAGCCGGCCCGGTGGATAGCGTTTAACAATCGAGGACCAAGCGATGAAACAAAAACCAGCAATAATTATTCCTTGAAAGATCAGACCTATCCAAGCCGGTACATACCAAAAACCGTAATCAGTTTCCTTCTGTCTCTCAAAAAACCAACTCAGGCCATAATAGATAGGCACACCGAAAGCCATCTGACCAAACAGAATCTGGAATTGGTTCATCGGTTCAATCGGAGGATTACCTTGTGGTACCATGTAACGCCTAAGCAAAATATTGATAACAGCTAGACCACAGGAACTAGTTAGTACCATTGCATCGCCAATCCTCACCTGGCTCGAAGAAACACGATCGATGAACACAAACGAAACACCGGCAAAGGCTATCAGTAAACCAGCAGATTTAACAATATTTAAACGATCGCCCGCGATAAAAAAGTGTGACATCAAAGCAATCAATAGTGGATGAGTATTTAGTAGCAGAGAAGCACGACCTGCGTCGGTCAACTTAGTTCCCCAGTTAAAGGCCAAAATTTGAATAACGAAGACCGTTCCCAGTAATACAAGTCGAGACAAGTGAGAGCGCTTTGGCAAGAAGGGAATTTTGTTCAGACCTGCCCAACTGACAATAACTATCAAACCAAAGGTAAATCGAATAGCGGCTACGGCGATTGGTTGAAAAGACTTTAAGCTTAACTTAATAGCTGAAGCGTTTCCGCCCCACATTAAGGCTAAAAGTAGAACAGCCAGAACTATACGAAGTGGAATTTTAATTGGTGAATCAGTTTTCAAAATTCAAAGTTGGATCTTAACGACTCCACCAATATGTGAATTTCGCTAAAACTGCGGAGGCGGTTGATTCGCCTGTGGGTGGAACAATATGATTAAATACCAAAAACAGATCACTACCTGGCCGATAAATCCAGTTCAGGAGACAATTATAATTATAGACATTTGTGTCGCTATTCCATTGAAAAAAAAGTTTGGTAAACAGCGTTGTTGTTACCGAATAGACGAGGCGTGAGGAAATCAAGCTCGCGCTAAAATTACCAGCGGGAAGGCTAATTCGATTGAATTCATAGTCTGACTCCAAGATGAAATGACCGTCGGTTTTGAGATTAGCACCGACACGGACTCCATACCGAGAACCGTTATAAAATTGGCCAATACTGCCCCCCATACCGCCGGAAATCATTCGACTTTCGGGCATATCAACCATGGCTCGAAAACCGGTAAAGTTGTATTTACGCATTGGAATAACGACTCCTGATCGAATCTCAAACGGTTCTTCTAACACTTCGGTCGTGTTTTGAACTTGAAATCCGGACCAACCTCCAGAGCTAAATTCCAATCGTCCATCAAACGAAAGGTCTCTAGTTACCAATTGATTTTCTTGGTTTAGAATTAAATCCAACTCAGGTCCCGTCCAAATACGGCGAATACCCAACCGACGTACCCAAGGGGTAAAATTTAAATCCCCTGTTAGTCGGCGGATACCACTTTGTCTGACAAAACCGACTTCTGGGTTAAAATGTTGTCCAATACTGGAAAATGCTCCATCAACCCTAAATAGATCACTTCGCCATTCCGAGCCCATATACCAAGCTTGGCCTCCTTGATCTTGATCTAATGTGGATGATGGTGTTGTCATGGCCCACATACCTCTCACCTGTGTTTTCTCGTTAGGTCGATAAGCGAAATCTAAGCCACCGGTGCTGTTAGCCGATTCGTTGTTCTGCTTATTAACCGCGATAACACCTATGTTGGAGCCACTGGAAATATCGCGGGTTAGTCGCACAACTGAAAAATTGGTCGAGGGAACATATAGAGAATCCAACTCTTTATCCAATTCTTTTTCTTCTGTATTATCAAATTGCTGTGTCTGTACACTTAGCATCCCGACACCATAAGGACCAGCCTTACCAGTGACTTTCCCGCCGACTAATATGGGAATAGCATTTCCGTCTTCAATCCCAATCCGACGGCTATAAAAGAGAAGTAGAGGTGGCGGACGACGATAACTGGTGCGTGGAATTCCGACATCAAAAAGGCCCGCTCCTTCTAAAAAGAAGGGACGTTTTTCTGGGTAAAACAGACTAAACCGCGTCAGGTTAACCTGTTCATCATCAGCTTCAACTTGGGCAAAGTCAGTATTAATAGTTAGGTCCGCCGTAAGATTAGAAGTTAGCCCATACTTAATGTCTAAGCCGGTCTTTGGCTCAGGTTTAAACTGATCGCCAGTGCGCCTCAATCCTGGCAGTAAATAAGGGAGTATTTCCAAATTTCGGTTTGGGCGAATATCGGTTAAACCAACTAATCGTCCCAGACTTTCAGTTCGATACTTAGCTCGACCTCCATAAGAAGGTGGGACCGGCACCCAAGTTGACTCTTCTTCATTTCGGCTTAGCTTTCGAGCTAAGTTGATACCCCATACCATTTGATCGCTTTTTTTGAAACGCAGTTGATTAAAAGGAATAGCAATTTCACATAACCATCGATCAACTTTAACTTGACTTTGGCAAGCAACGACCGCGTCCCAATCCCTATTGAAACTGTCTCCACTGTTAGTAATAGCCGTATCTTGGATAGCACTCAGTGCGTTGAATCGAAAGGCAACTCCGCTTCGTTGATCGTTGTAGGTGTCTAAAATTAGAAAGACGGTATCATTTTCATGTAGATTGCGGGCATCTCGACGCATCTCGTTTGCCACTAGTTTCGAGATCTCTGTATCATAGCAGGTAAAACCAAAATAGATGTTATCCGCGTCATATAAAATGCGCACATCGGTCCGTTGGCTGGACTTCTGGCCAGGGTTAGGTTCAACTTGCATGAAATTTCCGACTGATTGGGCGGCCTGCCAATCGGATTCGTTAAAGTGGCCATCGATTTCGACCTGATTATGGGTTCGATATGCGGTAACTTGATAGGTTTTTCCATCTTGAGCAATAGAAAATCGAAAAAACAACAGACAAAAAGATAGGATTAAAAGCGGTCGGTTATATTTTTTGTTAAACGAGCATTGGGATCGCAAATTGCCCTCCAAGTTTTAGCTCAATGCGTTATTAGACCGCTGTTATCTCAGGGGGTTTAGGTTGGTTACACTCAAATAACTGAAAGTGCTATAGTCTTTCTCAGCATCGTATTTCATCTCTAGGATTAGCGAATTCGTCTCAAGGAGTTTTGGATGTCAAACTGTATAATTGAATCAGCTTATCAACACTACAAAAACCTACGTCAAGAGATGGAAAGTTGGCTAGAACAAAGTATGCGGATGGACCCGCCCGGCCGGAATCAGGGGGGAGAAGACGAGGCTAATTATGCTCTATCTTGGTTCGACCACTACGCCATTACACACAATCCAACGGTTTTAGAACACTTTTATCATTTACGCACTGCTTTACTCAATTGGGTCCAACGGGAGTGCTATCATGGTTATGAACCAAAAGCAGAAGCACATCATGGAACCGAGCCTTTTGTGCTTTTTTTACCTCGTTATATCGGTTTGAAGCCAGACGACAAAGAGGCGATTGATGCTTTACTGGATGCGTCCGAACATATTGGGAATTGGCATTCGGCAGTCGAAGATTGGTACGACTACCAACGGGATGTGTTCCACAGTTTCCATATCGGTTCTAAGGTGGTACGAAAAGAACCTCATGATTTGTATGAGTTAGGCGAGCATTTTCGTTTCATCCTAATGGCCCTAGCTGCTTATCGGGTGTCAGGTAAACAGCAATATCTAGATTGGTCAATTCGTTACGGTCGTAAAAGGGCCGAGAGGATTTTAGCCTTAGATGTAATTCCGTTGCTTTTGGATTTGGATGGTAACCCAGTCGATGAAGCTGAAATAGAGGAAATGAACCTGCATGCCTTAGCCAACACAAAACATCATCAGTCG
>CAYVHK010000031.1:8165-31729 GCA_964451145.1 uncultured bacterium
GTATATGCTTTTGGAGATCTGTATCGTCTATCTGGTGAAACTATTTTCAAAACCGCAGCGTACAAAATTGTAAACCCCGTAGTTAAAACGCTGAATGACCCTTACAACGAACCAGCTGCTGCAGTACTAAGTTACTATCGTTCCACATTTTCTGACGATAGCTTAGATAACTTGATCGTATCACAACTTACCGATTTCCCCCCCCAAATGCCTGACCAACTAGCACTAATATTTCCGCAAACCTACACTATTCGAGGTAGTGGTGTGGGGAAAAGAGCCGATATGGTTAGGTGGGGTGAGTGGTCAGAAAATGGTATAATCAAGCCAATTCAAGAACCCTCACCGGCTACGCTGACCTTGGCCTTTCAAGTAACGGGTGATCCAGTTTATGCTGAGAGAGCACTAAAGAGTGCATCTGCTCGTCTGATGATGGCTCGTCGTGTGTTAAGGGGTGGGCGGGAGCATGCGGATATGGGTGGAGCTATCTGCTCGGTTGCCGCGGGACATGGGCGAAACTGGGGGACTGGTTCGGTTACAGGTTGTTACGGCCCATTAATCATTGGGTTACAACAAACGCAAAGTCAAATGATACCTGCTATTGAATTTTCCTCAGGTTCAGTACCAACCGGTTTAATGTCGTTAGTACGAACAATACCAAATAATGCCGATATTGAAGTAACTTTTTATAATGCGAGTTCAACGGTTTTAGGTTATCAATGGAGAAAAACGGGGGCTCATTATTGGCAGACGGTTAATTTACCCCCTCAGGAAATTTATCTAACGAATGAAGCTAACCATAGAAAATAACAAATGTCTCAACCTAATATCCTTTTTTTGATGACTGATCAACAGCGGTGGGATGCCCTCGGTTGTTCAGGCGACTGGGTCGATACGCCTAACTTAGATCGAATTGCGAATGAAGGTGTAAGATTCGCTAACTGCATAACCAATTCTCCCGTCTGTATACCAGCTCGACTGAGTTTGGCCACGGGTCTTTACCCGCATAATACTGGCGTTTGGAATAATATGAATCATACTCTTTCGGTCGACACACCAACTTGGATGCAAGCAATTCGGTCAGCAGGTTACCGAACTAGTCTATTTGGCAAAACACATCTGCATCCTCACAGTGGAGATTTGAGAGACCGTGAAGATTTGATGAATGCATATGGTTTAGATGATGTCAATGAGATAGGCGGTCCACGTGCTAGTGCCAGAGTTTTGTCGCATATGACCGCTGACTGGCAACAGAAAGGGTTATGGGAAAAATACCAAGCCGACTATGCTGAACGGTTTGACAATCAGCCGCACATGGTACGTCCATCGGTCATGGGTTTCGATAATTATGCTGATGTATATGTTGGTCAGCAGGCAAAAAAATATTTAGCTGGTTATCAATATCATCAACCTTGGTTTTGTTGGGTCAGTTTTGGTGGGCCACATGAACCTTGGGATACACCAAAACCGTATGCAAGTATGTATCGGCCAGAAGATATGCCACCCGCTATTCAACCTCCAAAAATGGATGGCTTGGGCTTGCCACCTAACCAACTACAAAAACGAATTCAGACTAACCAGCCGATTTCCGCAGAAGAAGCTCGATATTTGCGAGCTGACTATGCGGGTAATATTAAATTGATCGACGATCAAATTGGTCAAATTCTGGATACCATTGAATTACGAAGCGAATTTCAGAATACCGTTGTTGCTTTTGTTTCTGATCATGGCGAAATGAACGGAGACTATGGATTAATTTACAAAAGTAACTTCTTGAATGGTGCAGTGCGAATACCCTTAATAGTTCGAACTCCAGAGACGGCTCAGATCAATGATTGTGAAAGGGTCAACTGCAGTTTAGTTGAATGGATTGATATTGGCCCCACACTAGTTGAATTGGCTGGTGGTAGTGTAGATTATCACCAATATGGAAGGGCATTGGTGGCTAGTCTCAGTGATTCCAATACTGAACACCGAACCGAAGCGATTTCGGAATTGGATGGGGAAATAATGTTGCTGAATCAGGAATGGAAAATGGCTATTAACAGTGATGGAGAACCATATTTGTTGTTCGATGTCCAAAACGACCCTGATGAAGTTAACAACTTAGTGGTAGACATGGAAAGCCAAAAAATAGTTAGTCAGTTGAGACTAAGAATACTCGAACGATTAATGAATACACAGACAAAAAAATGACACCACAACAATCTTTTCTTTTTTTGTTTTTCTGCTTTGGACTGTTGAAACTCACTGTAGCATCTAGTTTTTCTGTTGATTCAAATATTCAGGAACTATCTAAAAAAGATAAAAAATCCATTCTCAAAGACTATAGAAAAACAATGCGATCAAAGAGCAAACACGCTGAACGACATCGTGGCTTGATTGCTAAATGGAAGGGAAAAAAACTCCTGATACACCTGATTCGTTTCTATGAGTCCGATGCAGCAAATCTGACTCATATAGCTCCTATTCAGCAACCTCACTTACACTATGGTTTGGGATATGCTTACCTCTCTGCGGTAGAAGACCCACCGAACGATCTAGATTTTTTGACCTTAGCCATTCAACAGTTTGAAAAATCGGTTCAACTGGATGCCAATCATCTGCTGGCACACTACGATCTGGGGAGACTATATCAACGACAGGAAAATTACGACCAAGCTTTATCTGCCTTTGAACGCTGTTTAGTCATTAACCCGAAATACTACGTCGCACAGCAGAAGCGCGGTGAGGTTTTTTTCGTACAATCGGATTATGATTCGGCGTTGCGAGCCTTTGAAGCTGCTGTCAACATCAACTCGAAATCTGCGCGTGCTTATTACGGATTAGGTTTGGTTCATTTGGCTCGAGACAATACTAATTTCGCACGTGAAGCCTTTGATACTGCCTTGGAATGCGACAAGAAATTTGCCTCGGCGCGTTATAAACTCGCGCAGGTATTAGCCAAAGACAACTTTTTTGATGACGCATTACTGGAATACGAAAAGGCCAGCAAATATCAACCGACTACAGCTGAACTTTGGTTTCAGCTAGCAGTTTACTTTTCTGAGGCTAACAACGATGTTTCAGACCAGATAACTCAGACTACCATTGGTCTATTCCAAAAAGCACTAACACTGGATCCACAACATGCACAATCTCATTTCCAGTTAGGTGAGTTATTATACCCTAACGACAAGGAGTTGGCCGAACATCATTACAAACAAGCCGTAATATGTGATCCTAGTTTGGTTAATTTTTTTATTGACCAAGTGCCGGCTTACTATTCAGGACAGTTGACTTCGAACAAAGCACGTTTGCTTTTGGATAAATCGCTACTATTAAATCCTGACCTACCACTGGCCTATTTTTACCTAGCTCAAATCGAGGATAATGAAGACAATACCCAACTGGCGATTCAAAACTATGAGAAAGCTATTGCGTTGGACCCTAAATATGCCGATGTTTATTTCCCATTGGGCGATTTGTATTATCAAATTGATAACCGTCAAAGGGCCAAGGAGGTCTATCTACAAGCAATCGCTCTAGACTCCAATCTAAAAACACATTTTTTTGAGAAAGGCAAAACTGAGTTTGCCAACCAGAATTATGTTGAGGCTATTATTTCCTTAGACAAGACAATTCTGATAGAACCTGAAAATGTAGATGCTATCTATCTATTAGGCCGAAGTTACGAAGAAACCGAGAATATGGAGCAAGCATTATTCTTTTTTGTTCGTACTGTCGACTTAGACCCTACTCATGCTGAAGCATTGTATCGTTCAGCGGTTATCTATCGGGCTAATAATCAACCAAGGCTTGCCTTGGAGATGCTAAAGAAGCTAATTCGTGCCAAGCCAGAAAACGTAGAAGCCCATTATTTATTGGGATTGACTCACTTGAAGTTAGTGGAAAGCGATCAAGCTTTGATCGCTTTTTTGGAGACGACTCGATTGGATCCAAATCATGTGGATAGTCATTACCAAGCGGGCTTAATCTATCAAAAAAAAGATCAAATTGATTTAGCTGTAGAGCGTTATGAAACTGTGATTTCTCTTGATCAATCACAGGCAGATCCATTTCTTCTGTTGGGACAAATTTATCATAATCGAAATGATGAGGATAACGTAATTCGGGTTTGGGAACCGGGATTAGCACTATCACCTAATTACCCACAAAAACAATATAAATTGGGGGCTATTTTTGAAAATCGGAACCAACGGCTGAAAGCTATTAAGCACTTTGGTCTTGCTAATAAGTACGATCCCTTAAACTACGACTGGCAATTTCGCTACGCACGATTGTTGGATCGACACGCTCAAACGGTCGAAGATTATAATCAACATGCCAGCATGGCGATGGAAGCTTACTCGGCCACGATCCAGCTGAAATCTTACGCTGCAGCTTACTTTTATCGAGGGCTGCTTATCCGCCGATACCGCCAGATCGGGGATACCCTATATCTTTCTAGTGAAGCTGCTAGTGATTTTGAAGCAGTAATTGAAATGGAAGTTACTAATGCCAAGGCTCATTACTTCCTTGGTTTAACTTATCTAGATATGGACAAGCGGGACGTAGCTCGTCAATACTTTATCAAAACGCTAAAAAACAATCCTAAATATGTAGGAGCTAATTTGGAAATCGGATTGATCGAAGAATGGTTACAAAACTATCGAATAGCAATTAAATACTACGAAGAAGAGTTAAGCATCCATCCGAGTTCTATTCGTTCTTTGCAACGATTAGGCGATCTATACCGTAGTTCTACGATGGATTTTAGTAGAGCTAAAAAAACACTAGAAAAGGCAATAAAACTAGCTCCTAATCATGTACCAACACTCCTTAATTATGGCAACACTCTCTTTAATTTAGATCAGTTGGGACAAGCCGCTGAGCAATTTGAAAAGGCGCTTAAGCTAGCTCCTAAAGATCTGACGGCTAACTATAATTTAGCCCTAATGTACGAATATGCACAGAAACGGCAATTGGCTATTTTTCGTTGGAAAAAATTTCTGAAACTGAATCCACCAGAGTCGTGGAGAGAACAAGCAAAAGATCACTTACGTCAGCTAAATTCCCCGATTGATTAATCAAATTACAAATAATCGAGAATGGTCGACACAACAAACTTTGACGATTTAGACAACTCTGAACTCGATACCGATCTTTCGAGTGATGCTGAACTGACTGTTGGTACTAACGAGCTGGCTGAAACTTCTGCCCTGATTACGACTGAAGATGGGAACGATGAAAGCTACCGATCGATTGTTCCCTTCATGGACAAAAGTCCAACTGACTTAGCGATTGTGATCTCGGCCAATAAGCATGTAGCCCGTCAAAATGTCGATGATCCTATAGCTTTCTACAATTTAGGATCCGCTTACTTTTATCAAAAATCGTATCAGCAAGCCATTACTTGTTTCAATCGAGCTATTAAACTAAAACACGATTATGACCGAGCCTACAACAATTTAGGGGCGGTTTATGACCAATTAGGTCTAACTTACCGAGCATTTAATGCATATCGTCAAGCATTGAAGTTTAACCCCGATTTAGCCTTGGCTCACTACAATGTTGGTCGTTTATACGAAAAACGTAAAGATTTATCTTCGGCTCAAACCGCCTATGAGAAAACCATTCAACTTGCCCCCCAATTTTACCAAGCTTACTACCAATTGGGACGTGTCCATCAACAGCAGATACATGCTGAAACGATACCAACAGATTTACTCGGGGCCGAAAAAAACAATGACCAAGCTAAGACTGTACTGGCTTTGGAAGCCTATCAACAAGCATTAGAAATTATCAAATCAACTGATTTGGTGGAACACATTGTATCGGTTGAGATGACAAATATAGCCACACAAACTCACTTTCATCTCAGCAAGTTGCATCTTCAACAAAAAAATTATGACCAGGCTATCGTCCATCTGGAAAATATCGAATTGAAAAAGGACTTATTAAGTCATAAACAACAGAGAGAAGTACAATATAATCTAGGTTTAGCTTATCAACAAATTCATCAACCCAAAGAAGCTGCTAGAGCGTATAATCGGCTATTGCTAATGGTAAGGGATATACCAACTGCTGATAAATGGACGATGCTCCACTTTTATCTTGGATTGGTTTTCCATCAAGATGATCAATATATGCTGGCAATTGACGCCTACAAAAAAGCGGTCCAATATTACCCAAAAAATAGGCAAATTTTATTTCATCTTGGTAAAAGCTATTACCAATATGGCAATTATGTTTTAGCACTCAAAACCTTTGAGAAAGCCAGTAAGCTAAAACCAAACTATCCGCCGATCTTAAATGATTTAGGCACGACCTCAAAATCACTGGGCAATTTTTCGGAGGCCGTCTCCTATTATCAAAAAGCAATCTTGCTGAACCCAACGGATCCTATTGGACACAATAATGTAGGAGTGGCATATCTTGATCAAGATCGGTTAGATGATGCGTTTAAAGCCTTTGAACAGGCTTTAAAAGTGCAAGTAGACTTTCCTGATGGACACAATAACATAGGTCTAACTTATGCAAAATCCTTTATGTTTGAAAAATCCATTCTAGCTCATCAAAAAGCGCTGGAAATTTTGCCCGATCGGGCAAAATTTCATACTGACATAGGTTTGGCCTACACAATGAACCAACAGTTTGACCTAGCTATTACACACTTTCAAAAATCGTTAGAACTAAACCCAAATGATGCCGTTATCCACGAGCATCTGGCTTCTGTTTACGAGTCGGATGGTAATATTCAATCAGCAATCAATCATCATCGAAAAGCTATTCAGCTTGGGGCTTCTAGTACCAATGTCGCTGATCAAATTGGCAATTTTCATTTCAAAAGGGGTGAATACACTGAAGCAATCGAGTTTTTGCAAGCTGGGGCGGAAGCTAATCCACATTCTGTTGACCACAACACCAAGGTTGGTATCGCTTTATACCATACAAACCAATACGAAGTCGCACTCCGTTATTTATTGCGGGCGATCAAAAACAATCCTAAGTCTATCGATTCACTCTTTTATTTGGCTCATTGTTACATGGCTCAGGATAAACCAGTAGAAACCGTCGTTGAAGCTTTTCAACATGTTCTTTCCGTATCTCCCAATCACCTAAAAGCTAATAAAGAGTTGGGTCGATTGTTCGAAACTCAATCTCGGTATATTTCGGCTATCGATCATTACAGTAAGGCAAGTCAACTGGACCCAACCAACATCGATTTGTTGTTATCGTTGGGTAAACTATATCGGTCTACCAGTAAATTTGAATTAGCATTGACTATATTCCAGAATGCACTGCAATTAGAACCTACGAGAGCGCAAATTTACTTGCTAATGGGCGAAGTTTACTACTATCAGAATGATATGCAGAAAGCAACTGTTGCCTACCAACGAGCTATTGATCTTGAACCCAATAATGATCAAATCTACCACCATCTGGGAATTTTACAAAGTAGTTTCGGTCTTCACGAACAATCACTTCAGTCTTACCAAAGAGCTGCGGAAATAAATCCCAAAAATGGAGTCGTTCATCACAATTTAGCCATTGCTTATTTTAACGCCAAGCAGTACGATTTGGGAAAGGAACATGCTATCCTAGCAAGTGATTTGGGGCGAGATATGACTAGCTTGCTCCATCGTATCAATGTTATTAAGAATAAAAATTAACTTTAGTTTAGAACAGTGGACATTACAAACTGTGCGTGTAAGTGATAAAATCTAGGTTGGCGTCTTTGCTTATATATGAGAGATTTCTTGACAAGTGCTAGCGTTTCCATCGGGCTAGCCAGTGATGTTGATTTGAACATCTAAATCCTAAATTGTATTTGAAATTTGTTAACCTACTTCCATAAAAATGAAACACTCAAAAATAAAAAAAATATGAAAACATTCGGTTTAGGACTTGTTGGATGCGGTGGAATGGGAAGAAGTCTTGCCATTAACGCTAATCAAATCGGCACATTGCCGCTTAATTTGGATACGTCAACTGAAACTTCTGTCCAAGTAAAAGTTGTTGCGGTTTGTGATACAGATCAATCGTTAAGCAGCAAATTAGCACAAGACATCGGAGCTGATAAAACTGACGATTACCTTGATTTGTTGGTTGATAATCGGATTGATGCTATCTTGATTGCCACACCTCCTTTTCTGCATAGATTAATTGCAGTTGATGCTGCAACCGCTGGCAAACATGTTTTCACTGAAAAACCAATGGCAACTAACTTACCGGATTGCGATGACATGATTAAAGCTGCCAAAACGAACGGCGTACAACTTGGAGTTGGATTAGTGTGTCGATTTCATGCTGTTCACTCTAAAGTTCGGGATCTGGTTCACAGCGGTCAGTATGGTCAACCGATCAGTATGAAAATACATAGAACTGGTGGTCCCTGGTCCGGGGAACCATCTCATTGGCGGATGAAACGAGAAGAATGTGGAGGATTCCTAATGGAGGTTAATGCTCACGAAATTGATTTCATTCGTTGGACTTTGGGAGTTAATACCTATGACCGAATTACTCGAGTTTACGCTTCTGGTGGCCGTTATCTGCAAGAACGTAGCGATTATGCCGACTTGGTTTTTCTCACTGTAACGCTTTCGAATGGAGCCACCGGTTTTCTTCATGCTGGACAGGTTTCTGCAAATGGGGGATATGGAGGTTCAGTTGATTGTGAAAAAGCATCGATTCACTTTCCAAATATATGGGGCGAAAATTCGGCAATTGAAATTCGCACCTTCGATGCTCATACCGAGACTATTTTGGCCAAAGATATTCCGATTAAACCCCCCGTAAAAGCCGAGATTCAAGCCTTTATCGAGGCCATTTTGGACAAAAAGCCGGTTCCGGTAACAGGTAGAGACGGTCGGGCAGCTACAGAAATTGCTTTAGCCGCTTATGAGTCAATTGACAGCGGTATGGCTATTCCTTTACCCCTTTAAAATTTGGTCAACGCCCGATGATTGCTGATAATGCACGAATCATGCGTTCTGCTGGCATCGTTAGCCTAGCGGTGATGAGTTCTCGGATATTAGGACTAATCCGAGAACAGGTTATTGCTTATTTGTTCGGTTCTACTCCTGTTACTGATGCTTTCTACGCGGCTTTTCAAATTCCCAACTTGATGCGTGACCTATTTGGCGAGGGTATCCTTAGCAAAGCATTTGTCACCATTTTCACTTCAACCACGGTTGAAGATGGCCCAAAACCTGCTTGGGATTTAGCTAACCGAACTTTCACTGCTATTATCATTCTGCTGACTATCCTATCACTTGCCGGTATGTTTTTTGCGCCTCATTTAATTGACTTAATCTATCATGGCTCAGGCTTCGATCTGGCATTAGACCCAGATGAAAATTTCGGTTTTTCTAGTAAAAGACAATTAACCGTTTACCTGACCCGAATTATGTTTCCTTTTTTACTGCTAGTATCACTTGCGGCAACTGCTATGGGCTTACTAAATAGTCAAGGCCGTTTCGGCATTCCAGCTATAGCTTCTTCTTTTTTTAACCTTTCTACTATCGTCATTGCGGTTACTGGTTTTCTTGTACTTCCCTCAATAGGTTGGCACCCAGCCACCGGTTTGGCTGTAGGTGTTTTGGTTGGCGGTGGACTACAGTTGGGAGTACAGATTCCAACTATGTGGCAAACTGGTTGGCGATTTCAGCCTATTTTTAATTTTGTTGATCGCCGATTCAACGAGGTTATTACTTTGATTATTCCATCGATACTTGGCGCTGCCACCGTACAAATCAATGTTATGATCAATGGTTATTTTGCCTCAGTTGGTGAGAATTGGTTGAGTTGGATTAGGTGGGCCTTTCGTCTTCTTCACTTACCAATTGGAGTTTTTGGCGTTGCAATTTCGACTGTTGCACTGCCCAATTTCGCACGTTGGCTAGCTGAAGGTAAACTGGAGAAATTTCGCCAATCCTATCGCCAGTCGCTCGAACTAGTGCTTTTGTTGGCAATCCCAGCCTCAGTAGGGTTAATGGTAATGGCAAAACCTATCTGCCGGTTGATTTACGGAGTAGGCAAAAACACTCTGCATACGGAACCGATTGCCACTGCGCTTTTCTATTACTCCTTTGGTCTATGTGCCTATTCTGCCCTGAAAATTACCACTGACGGGTTTTACGCCCTGAACGATGCTAAAACGCCCGTTAAAATTAGCTTATTGACCGTCATAACCAATATTGTTCTGAACTATACCTTCATATTCCAACTTGGCTTAGATCATCGTTCCTTAGCTCTCTCGACCTCCTGTACCATAACAATCAATTTTTTGTTATTGCTTTGGCAACTGAGTCGTCGAGTTGGTGGTCTTCATCTACAATCAATTCCGACTTTAATATTGAAACTAATATTGGCTTCGTCTATTATGGGGTTGACGTGTTTTTACAGTCATGATTGGTTAGAAGCAAGCATCGGCACTGATCGTTTGATAGATCGTTTATGTGGTGTGTTTATCCCTATTGGATTTGGAATTGCAATACTAATTGCGGGTTGCAAAATTCTGAAAGTTTCGATTCTAAACAATCTATGGCAAGGACTGATCAGGTGATGAAAAGCTATTGGAAACCTATTTTGGCGGTTTCTCTGAGTAGCCTATTGGCTATAGTCAGCAATGCCGGTTTTGGTTTATGGTTATTTGCTTGGATAGCTTGGTTACCATTGTTTTTGGTTTTGAAATCAACTTCCAACTGGAAACATGCCTTTTGGTACGGTTACGTTTTTGGTTTCATCCAATACATTGCTACTTTCTTTTGGGTTGCCTTACTTGCACCATTCGCTGAAACTGGTAATATGCTGACCAATTGGCTGATCACCTGCAGTGGATTTATCGCAATGTGCTTGTACTTAGCACTCTATCCAGCCCTGTTCTGTCTAGCTATTTTCCCAATTTGGCGGCAGCAGACTGCCTGTAGGCCTAATTCCCTTTTTTTTACCTTCATAATATTTCAACCAGCAATTGTGTGGACTGGTCTGGAGTGGTTATCCGAATGGATGTTGTCAGGTTTTCCGTGGACTAGTATTGGTTACACTCAATGGAAGAATTTACCAGCAATCCAAATAGCTTCTATTTTTGGTGTTCACGGGGTGAGTTTTATCTTACTATTGTTTAATAGCTCGGTTACTATTTTAATAGATTCAGAGTGGAAACATCGAATATCTGGAATCATTTTACCGGGTGTAATTGTGCTTGCCAGCTTGTTTTTTGGGTGGCTGGAGTTAGCCCGACCGCTTGAGACAACAAATGAAGTTAGTATCGCCATATTACCCGGCAATATTCAACAAAATGAGAAATGGAAACCAAACAATTTCAGGTCTATCTTTCAACATTACTTGGACTTAATTGAACAGTCCAGCACGAAAAACGATACTAACATTTCAAAACCCGATTTTTTAGCCTTGCCTGAAACAGCCTTCCCAAGCCCTATTTTTTCTCGACGACCAAATTCTTATAGTCAGGAACTACAAAAATTGCTAAAAGAGAAAGAAACTAATTTGTTAGTCGGTGCGCCACACTATATTTACAAAAATCAAGGTAGTGAGTCAAAGAGAATCAGAAGGGTCTATAACAACGTTTTCTTATTATCTTGGGATGGCCAACAGCTCGGTTCGTATGCCAAAACCCACCTAGTTCCATTTGGCGAATATGTGCCATTTTCCGGCTTACTACCCGATTTAATTCAATTACCTACTGGTTTTACGCCTGGCGAGGAATACAATCTCTTTCCTTTGCCTAACCACCCGAATCTAAAAATGGGGGTCGCTATTTGTTTTGAATCCTCTTTCCCCAATTTAGTTCGAAAATTTGTGCTAAAGGGCGCGAACCTGATGGGCATATTGACCAATGATGCTTGGTTTAAAAATACGCCGGCTCCCAAGCAGCATTTTTCTATGGCTCCCTTTCGTGCAATAGAGAATCGTGTGCCAGTTTTTCGTTGCGCTAATGGTGGCTATTCGTGTATAATCGATGGTTTCGGACGATTGGTAACATCAACCATCCAACCTGACAATGCGATGGGATTGCTGATACATGAACTGCCTTTGGTTGCCGACGCAAAACCGACACTCAGTACCCGCTGGGGGAACTGGTTTCCGATTTCCTGTTTTCTGTTCGGTCTATTGCTGGTGGGTCTTCAAAGCCGCTTTAGACCAAACAGATAGGTAAGGCATGAAAATACTGATCGCTAAGCTCACTAAACATCAGTTCCAGTCTGTTCGCCAGTCGGTATCCGAACAATTTCCGTTAGCAGACATTCGTACTACAACGGACACGGCTCAAACCGCTCATTGGCTATCTACTGAAGCAGAAGCTGACCTACCCATGGTTGTCATAGTGAATTTCACTGATGTGTCTGATGGTTTGGTCGTTTGTCAAGCTGTTCGGCAGCGGTTGACTCCACATGTGTTGTTACTATTTTTGTGCCAATCGACACAGGTTAGTAATTGGAAGACTCAATTGTTGATAGCAGGGGCAGATGTTTGTCTCAATCTCAGCGAACTAGATCAGCTACAGGCTTATTTGCAAGCGCTCAAGCGAATAGTAGATGCTCAAAGTCAATTGCTAGCGGATCGGCGACTACTTCAATTTCAGTCGACACACGACCCATTGTTGGCCAACTTACTGAATTACAGTAGTATTTTGGCCCGACTGGAGCGACAGATTAAGTCGGCTGATCAAAGACCGATCAGCCTAATGATGGCCGACATTGACGATTTCAGTCAGGTCAATAACCGTTATGGTCATCTGGCTGGCAATGCTATTTTACAACAAGTAGCAGATCGGATACGCTCTTCAGTTCGCACTAACGATGCTGTTGGTCGTTTTGGTGGTGAGGAGTTTTTAGTAGTACTATCCAATTGCCCAGAAAAGGAGACTTGCAAATTGGCTGAGCGAATTCGACAAAATGTTAGCAACACACCGATTGAAACGGATTCGGAAATAGTGTCGGTAAAGCTGAGTATTGGTATAACTACGATTTCGGAAACGGTTTCAGTAGAAAATGGTATTAAACAGGCCGACGTTGCTCTCTATCAAGCCAAGCGTTTGGGAAAAAATCAGGTCCGCATGTATAGTGATCAGTAATTATTGCTAAATGATGAGGCGCAATAATTCCGAAGTGCCAAGATATTAAAATGAGGAAATAAATAACGAGGAAAAATATGCTAGCTGACTTAGAAATTGATATTGAGTCCGCAATTGTTAGGTTGTCAGATTTACGAGGTTATCTTTGACTTTGAAGGTAAACATGAAGCATTTATAGAACTGGAAGAATTAGCCTCACAGCCTGAATTTTGGCACAATACCCAACAAGCCCAGAAAACATCTCAACGAATTTCGACCCTAAGGAATGAAATTCAACATTATCAAAATGTAGCAAGTGAATTGGAAGATTTGAAAGTACTATTGGAACTAGCAATCGAAGAAGATGACATTAGTTTGAGCCACGAGATTGTTAGTGGTCTTAGCCAGCTTGACCAAAAATTAGAGGAAATGGAACTGTCGGTTCTGCTAAATGGCAAGCATGATCGAAGCAATGCTATCATTAATATTCGTCCTGGTGCTGGTGGAACTGAATCTCAGGATTGGACTGCCATGTTGATGCGAATGTACTTGCGATGGTGCGAGGAAAAAAACTATAGTACAGAGATGATTGATCTCTCGCCTGGTGATGAGGCCGGCATCAAAAGTGTAACTATTTTGGTCAACGGTGATTTGGCTTATGGTTATCTCAAAGCAGAAGCTGGTATTCACCGCTTGGTTCGCATTTCTCCTTTTGATTTCAATAAACGTCGACACACTTCTTTTGCATCCCTGTCCGTCACCCCTGAAATTGATGATAACATTGAAATTGAGCTTAATCCGGCTGACTTACGAATAGACTTTTATCGGGCCAGCGGCGCTGGCGGACAACATGTTAATACAACTGATTCTGCAGTTCGTATCACGCATTTACCGACTGGCATTGTGGCTCAGTGCCAAAATGAACGTTCCCAACACAAAAACCGAGAATTGGCAATGAAGGTACTACGTTCTCGCCTTTACGAACACTATCAGTCAATTCAAAAGGAAGAAATTGACAAACTCAAGGGGGACCAAGCTGAAATCAGTTTTGGCAGTCAAATCCGGTCCTACGTTCTGCATCCTTATCGCTTAGTTAAAGATACTCGAACTAATGTTGAAACGGGTAATGTTGATGCCGTCTTGGACGGCAATTTAGACCAATTTATTCAAGCCTATCTCAAGCTTTCCGCCAGCCATCAGCCAAGAAGCGCCTAATCGGTTCATCAATAACAACACAAGGGAAAAATTAGTGGAACACACCAGTGAATTAATGCAACAAAGAATTGACAAGGTTCGAGAACTGAGAGCCAGTGGGATCGAACCTTACCCCTACCGATATGATCCTGATACTACTGCTGAGCAGGTGTTAGCCGTTCATTCAGAAGCCACTAATGAACCGAATCCGAATGAACACGTTTGTATAGCTGGCAGAATTATAACTAAGCGAGACCACGGCAATTCTGGTTTTGCTCATTTACAAGATCATACCGAACGTATTCAGATCTACGTCAGTAAGAAGGTCCTTGGAGCAGAAAGGCTATCTATCTATAAAAAGTTTGATGTGGGTGATATCATCGGTGTCGCAGGCCCAGTTTTCCGCACTCGAACTGGTGAAACAACTATCCAAGTAGAAGAATTTCAATTATTATCTAAGTCAATTCGTGCTTTACCAGAAAAATTTCATGGTCTGCAAAATATCGAGACACGCTACCGACAACGTTACGCTGATTTAATTACTAATCCAGAAGTAACAAAGGTGTTCATCCATCGAACCAAAATTGTCCAGTCAATTCGTTCTTACCTCGACCGTCTGGATTTTTTAGAAGTTGTAACGCCAATTTTACAACCTATTTATGGTGGAGCTATCGCACGTCCTTTTATCACTCATCACAACACGTTAGGCATGGATCTTTATCTACGGATTGCTAACGAACTATACCTAAAACGATTGATTGTCGGTGGCCTAAATCGAGTTTATGAATTCGCAAAAGATTTCCGTAATGAAGGAATGGACCGGGACCACAATCCAGAATTCACAATGATCGAACTCTACCAAGCCTTTGCAGATTATGAAGACATGATGCAATTGACCGAAAATTTGGTGTCCCATGTTGCCGAAGATGTGTTCAGCAAAAAAGAGTTACCTTACCAAGAGACTGTTATCGATTATAGTCCACCTTGGCGACGGATGACCATGTTAGAGTCGATTCAAGAAATTGCAAATCTCGATGTTACTCACCAAGGCGATGAGGAACTGGCGGACCTGCTCAAGTCGGTCGGAGAGGAGATAATCGGCACAGAAAAACGAGGGGAATTAATTGCTGATATTTTCGCCACTTTTGTCGAACCAAAACTGATTCAGCCTACTTTTATCTACGATTACCCGGTCGAGGTTTCGCCACTCGCCAAGAAAAAACGGGATGATCCAAGCTTTGTCGAACGATTCGAGTTTTTTGTTTTTGGTATGGAGATTGGCAATGCTTTTAGCGAGCTAAACGATCCGATCGATCAACGTCAACGGTTTGTTGAACAAGCGCAGAAGCGAATTGATGGAGATGAAGAAGCTTTTCTAATGGATGAAGACTATTTGCGAGCCTTAGAATATGGTATGCCCCCCACCGGTGGTCTCGGTATTGGTATTGACCGTCTGACGATGTTACTCACCAACCAGACTTCTATTCGGGATGTTATCCTCTTCCCTCAGATGAAACCTGAACTCTAGGAAAATGAATCCTATTATTTGTCGGATTACTATCGATGCGTTTTGAGCAATTTGTCTCTGGACGCTATTTGAAGTCTAGGCGTAAGCAATCCTTCATTTCCATCATCAGCCTAATTTCGGTTGTCGGTTTCGCGTTAGGGATTGCCACTGTAATTTTAGTTGTTTCCGTAATGAACGGCTTTGAACAGTCGCTGAAAGATAAGCTTTTGGTCAACGAAGCCCATGTTTTTGTTCGTTCTATGAACGGATTTTTCAGAAACTATGAAGCAATCGTTAATCAAATTGAAAAAGTGGATGGAGTCGTTGCGGCCTCGCCAGTTTTTTACAGTCAGTTGGCTTTACAACCCAAAGGATCCAAAACGATTGAAGGGACTATCTATATTAAGGGTATCGACCTTCAACAGGAAGATGATGTAACTGGTTTTTCGCAATACGTAGATGGATCAACTGTTTTTGATGATCCAAAGATTCTTTCACTAGCCAAAGAGAAACTCTCAAAAGGTGAAACTTTGAAAGGCGGTATCATTCTAGGTACCAATGTGGCCAGCCAGAAAGGGTTGTTTTTGGGTGATGTTATCCGCTTAATTTCCAAAATGGAGCCTAACCCTGCCAATCCAAGTACCTTTTTTGCTGATGTCAGCAACTACGTTGTTGTTGGTCTCTATGAATCCGGCCTACATACTTACGACAGCGCATTCGGTTTTGTTTCTTTGAAATCAGCTCAAGATTTGTATAATCGAATAGGGCAAGCTAACCTGATTCAGGTGAAATCCATAGATCCAGAAATCGCAGAGTCTGTGGCCCAACAGATTCAAGAAATGGTCAAATTTCCCGGTGGTGGACTAAAAAGTGTACCTTTAACTGATACTTGGATGAAACAATACAGGCCGCTGTTTGAGGCCATGAAGCTGGAAAAAATAGTAACATTAATTATTGAGGCCCTAATTATTTTGGTCGCAGCTTTCAATATCGCAAGTACTCTGATCATGATGGTAATGGAAAAGACGCGCGATATTGGCGTACTGAGAGCTTTGGGGGCATCAAAAAAACAAATATCGAACATCTTCATCCATCAAGGTATTTTGATTGGAATTTTCGGTTCTGTAATGGGTACTGCTCTTGGTATTGGCCTTTGTTATTTGCTAGCTTTAGATAATAATCGGCCTTCGTATTGGTATGCACTAGCGATTATTTTACCTGTTGCTTTACAAATATGGTTAGCATTCTCCCATACCAATAAATCCATAACCCGAGACCGTCCTATAGTCAAAAATAGTCTTCTCATCTTATGGTCTGTAATAGTGATCTTTGTTCTCTACTGTGTCGTTAGACCTATTCGTATTGACAGTCGTGTTTACCAACTAAGCCAGTTGGCAGTCGAAATTGACTGGCCTTTTGTGGCTTTTATTAATGGATTATCTTTCCTAATCTGTTGGGGCGCAACCTTGTATCCAGCTTGGCAATCGTCCAACTTAACACCAGTTGAAGCCTTAAGGTACGAATAATGCAGAGTATGATCCGCATTGTTGATGTATATCGCAAATACACTGAAGCAGAAAGCGACATTAATGTGTTACGAGGTATTAGCTTGGAGATAATTTCTGGTGAAATTTTAGCGATAGTCGGCACATCTGGGGTTGGTAAAAGCACCTTGTTGCATCTGATCGGCGGATTGGACCGACCGAATTCTGGTTCTATCTTTTATGGAGAGCAGAATATATTTGACTTCAGCGATAACGAACTAGACTATTTTCGTAACCAAGAAATTGGTTTTGTATTTCAATTCCACCATCTCTTGTCTGAGTTTACAGCCCAAGAGAATGTGGCTTTGGCTGCCATGATTACTAACCGTGATGAAAAAGGTGAAATTCTGAATCGTGCGGATGAGTTACTGACTTATGCTGGGTTAGCTGATCGACGTCACCACTATCCAACACAACTTTCTGGAGGTGAACGTCAACGGGTAGCTATTGCCAGAGCGTTAATTAATCAGCCACGTGTAGTTTTAGCTGATGAGCCAACGGGAAACCTAGATCGAAAAACTAGTCGTGGTGTGTTGGATCTGCTGTGGGACTTGAATAGTCGGTTTTCCAAAACAACTTTAGTCCTAATTACACACGATCATACCCTAGCCCAACAAGCTGACCGTTGCGTTCATTTAGTAGATGGTAAAATATCGTCTGACACAGAGATTTTGACCTAAAGATTGCAGATCAAACTAATAGGACTCATTATGAAAATTTACATTGATGGTCAGTATTACTCCCAAAAAACAGCTAAAATATCGGTTTTTGATCACGGCTTGCTTTACGGCGATGGTGTATTTGAAGGTATACGATCTTACAATGGTCGAGTTTTTAAGCTGAATGAACATCTTGAACGGTTGTATGAGTCAGCTAGTGCTATTCTGCTTCAGATTCCTCTGTCGATTGAGAAAATGAAACAAGCTGTTTTGGAAACACTTAGGCAAAATGACCTTCAGGATGCTTATATTCGACTGGTAGTAACACGTGGTATTGGAGATTTAGGACTCGACCCAGACAAATGCCCGCAACCGAGTGTGATTATCATTGCAGATGCTATTACCCTTTATCCAGCTGAGTTTTACAAAAAAGGACTCGATATTATTACTGTTCCAAGTCGCCGAAATTTATCTGAGGCCATTAATCCTCGCATCAAATCGCTAAACTATTTAAACAATATCTTAGCCAAAATAGAAGGGAAGCAGGCCGGTGTGGTTGAGGTGCTAATGCTGAATGCCGACGGTTATGTCGTAGAATGTTCAGGCGATAATATTTTTTACATCAAAAAAGGTGAGTTAGTCACACCACCGACCCACGTTGGTATTTTGGAAGGTATCACCCGTAACGCGGTCATTGATTTGGCTACAGTCAAAGGCATCAATGTGGTGGAGAAGGTATTTACTCGCCATGACCTTTACATTGCTGAAGAATGTTTTTTGACTGGTACTGCTGCTGAGGTAATACCGGTAGTCAATATTGACAGTCGGAAAATTGGCCAAGGTGTGCCAGGAAAAATGACTCGATCTTTGATCCAAGATTTTCACCAATTGACCCAGACAACAGGTACAATAATTGATAATAGTTAAAATGAAAAACAACTTGCTAAAAAAAATAGTTCTTCTGGTAACGAAAAGTCTACTGAGTATTTGTATCATGACGGTCAGTTTAACTACCACTTTAGTTCTATGGGCAGAAAACAAAGAATCCGATATTGACCAGCCGTCCCCAGAGGAGATTAATCCTCTAAGTGTCCAACACATTCGATTTGAAGGGATAACAGGTGAGGATGCTTTACTTCGTTCGATTGTACAAACTGTCATCGGAAAAGAAATCGACCCAGATCAACTGAGCAAAGATATTAAAAACGTAGCTAAGGATACAGGTCTGTTCTCCAATATTTCTGTCGACGTTCAACCCTATATAGACGGTGGATTGGAAGTTATTTTCCACTTGGTGGAAAGTCCAAAAATTGAAGGTCTTGAAATTATTGGTAATGAGAAGATTCGGTACAGCAAAATCAAAGAAGTTATTAACTTTAAGTCTGGTGAAATTTATACAGATTATCTGGCATGGCAAAATCAGAAACAAATTCTTAAAACCTATCAGGAAAAAGGCTACTATCTAGCTGAAGTCAAAACAGAACTTGATCATGATCAGGAAACGAACATGGTTATTTTGACATTCAATATTAACGAAGGGAAACGCATCAAAATTCAAGAAATTAACTTCATTGGCAGTCAAAATATGAGTCAGAAAAAACTAGCACGTCAGCTCAAGACTAAAGTGGGAAAGTATTTTGATGAAAATGTATTGGAAGCTGATTTAACTACACTAAGCTATTTTTACCAAGATAATGGTTACGCACAATCACAGGTAACTGGCTACGAAAAACGGTTTAATCCAGAAAAAACAGGCTTACTTCTGGACATCAAGGTTGATGAGGGTATTCAGTACATTGTTAGTGAATACAAGATCGATATCCGTTTTTCAGAGAAACCAGCCTTTAACGAGGACAAAATAAGGGAATTAATGGATCCCGCAGCAGGTGAAGTTTTTAATCGAGGTAAATTTCAGGAATCGATCGATAAAATTACGGAGCGGTACCAAGAGGAAGGTTATCTGCTGGTTGAACTGGATCCACGGCCTGAATTTGATGAAGAAAATCAGTTGGTTAATATTACCTTTAATATCAGTGAAGGTGATGTCATCATTATCGACAAAATTAAAATTAATGGTTTAATTAAAACCAAAGAAAACATCATCAGGCGAGAACTCGATCACCTCAATATTAAAACTGATGAATTTTTTGATATTCAGAAAATCCGAAAGGCCCGCCAGCGATTGTTCCAATTAGGTTCAATTACTAACGTCGATTTTATTCCCAGCGATGAAGAGGGGCAACGCCGAGATTTAATTGTAAATGTGACTGAACGTGATAAAATGGGTATGTTCAGTGTTGGCGGTGGTTATGGAAGCGAAGGTGGACTATTTGGAATGGCCGAAGTTAGCCACTCCAACGTCTTGGGGCGCGCATATCGTGTACACTTAAAAGGCGAAGTCGGTACACGCTATCGCCAAACACAAGAATTTCGGGTCAACGCGCCGTGGATTTTCGGCACACCGACTAGACTCAATTTTAGTCTATATAACAATAAACGTCGACAATACTATACTCGCTCAGTCTTAACCCGATATGGGTATGCGGATTGGCCAATTTATGAAAGAAAGGGAGCATCAATTACGATGGGACGGCCGCTGCCTCATGACTACGATCTATCCGTTCGTTTTCGTAACGATCATACCTTTACCAAAATTGACTACTTAAAAAAAGAGGATAAAGAATACCGTCGTTGGACTCGTAGTTTAACCTTTTATTTATCCAAGGATACCCGTGACTACCGCATGAGTCTTAATCATCCAATTAACGGATCTTACAACACCATCTCCTATGAATACTCCGGTGGATTATTAGGAGCCGACAGCGATTTCATTAAATACACAGTCGATTTAAGTCAATACATTAAAACTTGGAAGAATATGGTTCTGGCACTGCACTTGTATGGGGGATATTTACAACCCAAATCTTCGAGCCCTGAGAGCGATTATTTTTTATTTTTTGAACGTTATTTTTTAGGGGGTATTGAGACTGTGCGTGGCTATCAGGATTATGAAATTCTACCGGTTAGTAATGAAGGTGTCCCCTCTCTGGATGGTGGAGATAAGACCCTGTACGGGAGTATCGAGTATCGAATTCCTATTGCACAACAATTTACGGGTGTTGCTTTTTTCGATTTCGGTCAAGTTTGGGATAAACCGTGGGGGAAACTTGAACGGAGTGATTTTAATTTCAAGGCCGGTGCTGGAGTGGGAGTCCGCATGGATTTACAGGGTATGTTGCTAAGGGCTGAGTGGGGATATGGATTCCATCGACAAGATCCGAGTGGAAACCGGATTGGAAAGGGTGAATTCCATTTTACTATCGGTCCTAGCTTCTAAATTGCCATCGTAGAAAATTGAGATATAAAAACTGATAAATATAAATAGGGAGTTGTTTCAGTGAACAAAGTTTTGAGTCGCATTTTGTGTCTGTTACTGTTGGTAGTTGTGTCCTTAGTCGACGCACAGGAGTTCAGGTTAGGAGTAATTGACACACAACGTGTAATCGAAGGTTACGAAAAAGCGAAAGAAGCCGATACCGAACTTAAAACCTTGGAAGAACGGCTAAAAAATAGGTTGAAAGGTTTGGAGGAGGAGATCGTTACTTTAGAGGAGCGTTTAACAAAACAAGAACTTTTTCTGGACGATGATGCAGTTCGGTCAGCTCGACAAGACATCCGAATTAAACAAGAAGAATACAGACAACGGTTGGAAAATGGCCAGCAAGCCTTGATCGAAAAACAAAAGGAATTATTGGAACCGATTATCGAGGAGGTTAAGACCCTAATTGAGCAGATCGGCAAAGATGAAAATTACGGTCTAATTCTAGATCAACGGTTAACTGTTGGTGCATACTCAATTCCGGTTGCATTATATGTTTCGCCAAAATATGATTTGACCGATCGTATTATCAAAAAGCTAAACGAAAAATCCAATAAATCTGCAAACGAGCAAAAAAAATAGTAACAAGCCATACAACAGGCGATTATGATTCTGACTTTAGCGCAAATTCACCAGATTGTTGGTGGGAAAATATTTGGTGATTCGTTGTTAGAAATTGATGGTATTTCAGGCCTTAAAACAGCAGTGGCTGGACAAATCACATTTCTCTCAAACTCAAAATACCGGAAGGAAGTCGGTAAAACTGCGGCTTCAGCTATCATTTTGGAGCAAAGTATTAGTCTGAATGATCTACCGGTTGAAAATGGAATTTCAGTTGTCGACGCATATTATGCCTTTTTGCAAATCCACCAGACCTTTGCCGATGCCTCTACTGATTTGCCAACTGGTATTGATCCTACAGCCCAAATTGGTGAAGATGTTTTTTTAGCACAAGATGTTTCGATTCAGGCTAACTGTGTAATCGAAGATGGTGTCAGAATTGGAAATGGCACTATCATTTGGCCAAACACTTATGTCGGCCCAAAAGTTGAAATCGGTTGTGAAGTTCGTATTCATGCCAATGTTTCTATTCGAGAACGAGTCGAGATCGGTGATCGAACTATTATTCAAAATGGAGCGGTAATAGGTAGCGATGGTTTTGGTTTTGCAACACTTGAAGGTCAACACCATAAAATCCCTCAGATTGGTACTGTGATCATCGGAGATGATGTTGAGATTGGTGCCAATGCCACAGTTGATCGTGCGACCTTGACCGAATCTGCCACTGTTATTGGTTCAGTCACAAAAATTGACAATTTAGTTCAAATCGCTCACAATGTAGAAATTGGACAACACTGTCGCATCGCAGCTCAAGTTGGAGTTTCAGGTAGTACCAAAATTGGTGATCATGTCACATTAGCTGGACAAGTTGGTATTGCTGGTCATTTGACCATTGGTAGTAACAATACAATTTTGGCTAAATCTGGCGTTACCAAGAGTTTGCCCGATAATATGGGGATAATTTCAGGTTTCCCAGCCCGTTTGCATAGAGAAGAAATGAAAGCCCAAGCAAAAGGTCGAAAGCTGGGCCGTTTTCTAGAACAATTACAAAAATTGGAACAGAAACTCGTAGATCTTGATTTAACCCCAAATTAACTGATTTAATCATCAAAGCAATAATTGAAGATTGCCGAATGGTACGTTTGCACATAACAGCGGTCTCTTTTGTTCGATGGTTCGACTATGTGGCAGTTATGCGTCCAATGCTATTATTACCAGTCTGGACGCAAGTTATATTCGGTTATTATCATGCCACTTGGCCCTCTGAACTGCAATTAATAACAATTTGGTGGCCACCGAAACGACTGCTCGAAGCATTGGCCCTATATAGTCTTCTCGCTAGCGGCTGTTATATTGTAAATCAAATTTCCGACAGCAAGACTGATGCCATTAACCGAAAACTTTATCTAGTAGCTGACGGACATATGGGGAATTTGGCTATCACGGTCCAAGCCATTTTGCTGATTGCTAGTGGGTTAGGTTGGGCCATTTGGCGATTTGGTGACAATTTAACTTTTCTAGTCTTAGTTTTCGGTTCAGTAATCTTTGGTATAGTCTACTCACTCCCACCAATTCGATTGAAAGGGAAACCAATCCTCGACCTATTTTCTAATGCGGTTGGTTACGGCGGATTTGCCTTCTGGGTGGGCTGGACATCGTCGGT
>CAYVHK010000032.1:0-11240 GCA_964451145.1 uncultured bacterium
AGCAGTCTGAGGTCTACTCAGGCTTATCGTCAAATTTTGTTTTTTGCTAACGTATAAGCGGAACCAATCCAAATCACCTTCGCCATTTTTATCGCCAACAATGATCAGCGGTTTAGCCGTCGTTATGCCAATACGATTTGCGTTGCTCGAAGTATCATTGTTCTCTGCATCCCAAGCGAAATTAGCATCCAATTCCACAGCTGAAACGGTCAAAAAATACGGTCGATAGTCAGAATCAACCGATTGAGGGTCTAATTTCAGGTAGTAACGAGTTTCAGCAGCTAATATTCCTTTATGTAGCCCAACAGTACCAGTGATGAATTGCTGATTGGCACTGTTAATTTGCCGAGTATAAACTAGATTGTTGTCCAAAACCTGTTGCTGGTAAATAAGCAGATTAGTGATACCAGTTCCACCAGTTCGCTTAAGCGTGAACGTTAACTGATTGTTTTTGGTAGGTACCGAAAACTGAAACCAATCAATATAATTTATGTCTAAACTGCTTCCGCGGAAAGTACGGTTGAATGATTGGGGGTTGGCTAGGGTTTGTCGATCGTTGAACTCTATCTCAGGTTGAAAATCTAGCTGGACTTGAAATTTTCTAGTAACGGGTGTCGGATCTCTTTTACCATCGACAGCAATGGCTGAGACGGATAGTGTATAAACACCATCGGCTAAATCTCTAAAGGTTAAGTGGTTATTTTCAGTGAAAGCAGTTTGACCATTTAACGAATAGTCAAAGCCCAAAATCAACTGGTTAGTTGCTGTCCCCAACCACCAAAAAGTTGGATTTTGGTAACCAATACTACCGGTAGGTCCGCTGATGATTTGAGTTTCAACAGTCGAGGCCGCTTGTACTGAATTTACAAAAAGCCATATGAGTAATAGGGCCAATATTTTACTGATGGAAAGCGGAGCTTGTTTCAGATTCATAGATCAAGTCAGATATTGAAACTGGCCTAATTGTAGCCAACCGCTCCTGAGATGTCAATTGAAGACAAGAGGATCGATAATTTTAAGCTAGATCCGATAATTGTTCCATTATCATTTCCCAAGATAAAAATTGTAGGCGACTGATTATTATCATAGTGGAACAGGATAAGTCTCGTTATTCTGATTCCCCTTAAAAAGGCTGCTGGACACAGATCGACTGGGCTATGATTAAAGATAATAAATGTAACGTTTTTTTGCTCAGAACGACCATATCCGAAAATGATACTCCGGATACAACTTTTGTTAAGAGGTTCCTAAAACTTAGTCTCAGAAAGACAAAAATTGAATCTGGTTGATCTATTGATCTGGCCTTCTCTTAGAAGATTGAATGACAAAACCTAATGCGGAATTCCCAGATCGTGCATTCGTTGATGTAGAGTTCGAATCGCCTCTTGAAAAGGACGTTCCAGAAATTCGAGATGATTTTCTTCACCATGATGGTGAGTTGTATGATTGGGATTGTAGTGCCGAGCCGTATTCCGAATATAAGAAAGGCTGCCTTCAGCTAGAGTAATCATATAATTGGCCGTCTCCAAGTCAAACATCCACCATTCACCACCAACAGCAATATAGACTGGCGATGTATGTGCAATAATACCTCGCCCCCAACCGTCATAGTGAGAGGTAGCCTGTGGGTAATTGAGGCCGCCACAACGGGCCACAATCCAAGAGTGACGATCACACTTGATCTGGCTGTTTAGATTTAGGGCTTTCTGACCTTTTGAAACCTCAACACAATCAACTACTTCGCCATTCTTGACAATCTCCAAACTATAAACAGGAAAAATTGACTGACAACTAGCTGAAACCTCAACTGTTCCGCCATTTCCAGTCAAATTAATGGTTGAACCAATAGGTTCTCCATTAACTGAGAGTCGGATCATCGGGCCCCCACTGAGAAAAGTATTACCTGCTTTCAGATACTTGCACCAGTTATGGTAATTAAACTCTTCATCAGCTGGAATGTGGACGTAGGTACGGTATAAACCTACCGGTACGTCACTGGTCATTTTATCGGTTCCACCAACCAAAGGTAATTTGTAACCACAGTTAAGATAACGGTAATATTCGATATGACCGTATTCAGCGTTAGTCAAGTACTCCACGGCATCAACGCGATCGGTGGCAATCAAAGTTGAAGGTTCTCCATTAGGGTTGGAGATGTGGGGTAGAATGACAGTTCCGCCTTGGGCATGGCAAGCATCAGCCCAGTGGGATAGTGTGGTTTCCAAATTGCCAGCATGTTCAGCTTCATTAGAACCTCCCGAACACCACGGGTCGACAGCTTCTTTTAAACCTAATAAAGTCAAATGACCTAAAACATGTTGCCGATTTTCTTGGGTAGCATAGACGATGCTTCTACCATTATGAGCCACCGATGGTTGGCCGATAAATTCTTCACTGTTAGTAAACAGATGACCCCACTGGGACAACAAGAGGTTAACTACGTCCAAATCTTCTCCTTGGGCTTCGGTATGGGCTCCTTGAGTAGAGAGGAAATGTACATGGGTATCACCAGAAAAATAGCGTTCAGCTTTCATATCACACCAACGACTAAGCCGTAACTCTAACTCCCTTTGATTGGGTTTTATCTCAATTTTAGTTCTGAGTGGCTGATACTCAAAACCTCTGGCCACATCAACGATGACCTCACCTCTGGGTAACCAGCCTTGACATTTGCCATCGATATAAGCGTATGTTAACTGCCCCAACCGCACGTCTCCACCTACGTCGACATGCCAGGTTCCCATGTCTGAATTAACATGTGCATGATGGCCATGTGGAGCATAAGGCACACCATTGATAGAGCGAAAATGCACACGACATGGAATGGGTTGGCAGGTTTGATCATCAACTACGGTCGTATGCACCCAATTGCGACCGTGGTCAATAATTTTAACCTTGAGTCGGTCGTTGGGCTGTATCAATTTCTGTTGCTCCAATTGTCCCCAATTGACTTGACCTATTTTCTGACCGTGATTTTTCACCTGAACTGTCGCCGAGGGGGTCGCTGAAATTTCAACGTAGCTGGGGCTCGACTGCAAATTTTTGGGTTCCCCCCATCCTTTCTGCGAGCTGTTCATATCTTGGTCAATTGAACGGTTGGGTAAAGGGTATGGGTAAGTGGCTAAACCCCGGTCGACCTCAACTTCCAGTGCAAATGGTTTTTCTGCTTCATCAGTTTGAGGCAGAGTAATCATGACTTCACGACGACCTTGACGAGCAATTGGATCCTCGTTCAAAAAACCAAGAGTGATTCCAGCCACAATGAACCGCCGATCGGCTGGCACAATTTCTATCGAATTCACGATAAGCGTCGGCTGTGGATTTTTCCAAATCCACAAGATATAGTCCCTAGGACTACCGGCATTGGTTTCACTTTGACGATTGCCGGCATTATCCCAATTGCCCCGGTGGCGGTCAAATAAGTTGTCTTCTTGGTCTGGATAAGCGTTAAAATTATTCTGTCCCCAAGCTGTTGGTATTGTGGAAATCTCAAATCGTTCACGAATTGGTACTTCGATGGATTCTCCATTGTGGTAATGGAAGATGTAGCTAGCAACTTGTCGCCCTATCGATTCACCTTGCATCACTTTTGAATCCAATAAGCGATGGGCAACTAAAAGTCGGTGAATAATAACATCGAGGAAAATAGAGACTGATTGAACATCTGATTCGAAGGTGATAAAGCAATTTTGCTGATTATCACCAATTTGAAAAGGCAAGCCATGATAGCTTTGATTACCCAATGCGGGTTCTGATGGTATACCATTGAGTTTTTCAATACCGGAATTGTAATACGGGGTCAAATCCATCGGTTGGTAGTCAGTCATCCCAATTTCCTTCAGATCAATTTTTTCTCAAAACTTAAGATATTCAGTAAGATAGCAGAGTTAGAGATTGGGAACAATATTTTTTTGATTATTATTTGCCTATTTTGATCTAACTGGTTGCTTCTGCTACAATTGATGCCATGATAGCATTGGTAGATATTACGATCTTACAGGACTGGCGATGAGTCAAACGATAGTTGGTATTAAGAACGATAAAATGACCATAAATGGCAAGTTAACTTACAGCGGATTATCCGAAGTCAAAGACAGGCATTATGGTCTAATGATGAATGCTCGCTTTATTCAGGGTATTTTTGATGATCGAGTTGATCCTAGTCGATTTTCGCGTTTTGGTTGTTATTGGAATGCTGATGAAAATACTTCGGCTTTAATCAAGGCACTACCAGAATGGAAAAGATATGGTTTACTGGCCTTCACAGTTGGACTGCAGGGAGGAATGCCCGTACTCACTATTCGCAACAAAACCATAGATAATAATCCTTATAGTGACGACGGAAATGAAATCAACCCTGATTATCTAAACCGTTTGGATCGATTAATTGTTGCAGCCGATCAGGTGGGGATGGTAGTGATCGTTAGTTTGTTGTATCAAGGTCAGAGTCCGAGAATAAAAGATGGTAAATGCTTAAGAAATGCAGTTAAAACTGCCTGTAATTTTCTAAGGGACAAAGGCTATCTAAACGTCATAATCGAGGTGGCTAACGAGCACGATGTTGGACAATTCAAAAATCACCCGCTTGTATTCTATCCTGATGGTATTGCCAGCCTAATTGATTTAGCAAAACAAGAATCCGGTGGAATGATGGTTGGTTCCTCCAGTGGCGGACTAAAGTACTACCCTGAAGTTTGCCAGGCAAGTGATATTATCTTGGTTCATGGTAACGGTGGCACTGAGCAGACTTACTATAATATGATCCGTGATATTCAAGCCTTAAATTTTAATAAGCCGATCATTTGTAATGAGGATTCGCCTCGATTTACACAACTCAAAATTGCCTATCAAACTGGTACTTCTTGGGGATATTACAATACACATACTAAACAGGAACCACCTGCCGATTGGTCGGTAACTGTTGGTGAAGACTATTTTTTCGCTTGGAGAATGGCTAATGGATTGGGAATTGATGTACCGACTATACCTTTTGAAGAACAGTTCCATCTACAGGGTTTTGAAAAAAACAGCATCTATCAGAACAAGCGTTGGATTCGGTTAGCAAGCTTATACCCTGAAAAAATCAACTACGTAGAATTCTACAAGAATGGCCAATTTTATGATATTGCTTACGAAGAACCATATTACGTTAATCACCGACAAACATGGATTCAGGAAGGTGTTGGAGTGAGAACTGGGGATAATTGGAAAGTCTTAGTCCATTTACATGACGGGAAAGTCTTAGAAAAAAGTCACGTTGATACAAGCTAGATATGGTTTAGTACTTTTTTTTAACAGAAGATAATTGCTCAATTATCTATTGAAATATAAAGGATAAGTAGAGTTGTGTTGAAGTCTTTGTTCTAGCTAGTAGATTAATGTAATTTTGATAAACAATATAAAGGAGTTGCGGTGGCATTCCACTGCAAATATCTTATGAATCAGCAATTTCGAGTTGGAATTGTGGGTGCCGGTCGTGGGCGCTCCTATTTCACCCCATTCGCCGCCATTGCAGAGACAAAGGTAACGGCTATCTGTGACCTTAATCCAAAAAATCTTGATCAACTGGGCAATCAATATGGAATCAATCAACAGTTCACTAATTACGAAGATTTGTTGGAGGTTGTGGATATCGTTGTACTTGCAACACCTGAAAATCTGCATGTGCCGCAATCAGTGCAAGCTCTAAAAGCTGGAAAACACGTAATTAGCGAAGTCACCGCTGCGGTTTCCTTGGATGAATGTCAAGAATTGGTCGATGCTGTCAATAACAGTTCGGCCAAATATATGATGGCGGAGAATTTGTGTTACCAAAAATCGAATTTACTAATCCGAAATATGGTAGAGCAAGGTATCTTTGGTGATGTCTATTTTGGTGAAGGTGAATACGTTCATGATGTCAAATTTTTACATCATGACGGCCAAGGTGATCCAACTTGGCGTTTTTATTGGCAAGTCGGCATCAACCGTTGTAACTACGCTACTCACAGTTTAGGACCAGTACTAGACTGGTTTGGCGAACGAGTCAAGAGCGTATCTTGCTTGGGAACAGGTGTACACACTGATCAAGAGCATGCCATGGAAGATACTGTATTAATGTTATGTAAAACTGAAAGCGACCGTTTAATTAAAATTCGGATCGATATGCTTTCCACACGACCAGCTAACAGTTATTTCAGCCTGCAAGGTACTAAAGCTTGTTATGAAGGAACACGTGGATTTGGCGATCGTCCAAAAATTTCGATTCAAGGTAGTGATTGGCAGCCATTATCCAATTTTGAAGCCGACTTCCTGCCGGATCATTGGCTAAATCCGTCCGCTGAAGCTCAAACTGCCGGTGTTACTGCAGAGTACTTTGAATTACGCGATTTTATTGATGCCTTGTTAAATGAAACTGAACCACCACTAAACATCCACCGTGCCCTAGATTATACAGTGCCGGGGTTGGTATCGGAGCAATCAATTGCGAACGCCGGCCAACCAGTAATCGTTCCTGATTATCGATGACCTAGTTCATCGATCGACAGCCAACGGCTCTGAAATTGAGTGAATTTGATCTTCGAACTGAACATCTGCGCGACAAATATAGATACCAGTTGCCACCTTGTTTCCGTAAGCCACTCGGCAGTTCCACCACCCAAATCCGACCTGTGGATGGGTGGTATCCACAACTCCTTCCAGTAGACGAATGATTTGTCCATTAGTGGAAAGAATTGTGTACTGGATATTATCAATGGGTTGATTAGCAATGGTCTGAAAGGTGACTAGATTATGATCTGGCAGAACTGGATTGGGATAGATTTTTAATTCCTCCAGTTGAAAAGTAGGTTTGAAATCGACCATTTCATTCACTACTACCACATTGAACTGATCAACTACGGCTATCTGTAACTGGTTTGGGCCTGGTAACAACCAGACTTGAGCCGAAAATTCAGCTTGTAAAACATCAGATGTTGACCAAGTTTCGGAAGTTTCAATCCGACTCAAATTAGCCACAATATTGCCGGGGGAAATGACAATCTGAACGGGAAAAGGAGTAACGACTCGACCCGAGACTTCGACCGGATTAACTTTAGACTGTTCCAATGGATTAAAGATAATATCGAATTTTTCACTTGGTCTAAACAGATGGCCGGATTTCAATTCATCGTTGCCAAAAGAGTGGTTTAATAAACTATCGATGGTAACCAAGGCTAATTGCGTGGTTTGTGCAACTAACCGGATATTGACTTTGTCGACAGTGTCCTGTTCGGTATGGAAAAAAGGATTGGCATCGTAGCCCCTACCATCCCGCCAAGGGGTTGTGCTTTCTAACAAGGTCACAGCCGGGTAGCCGGCCTCCCAAAACGATTGGTGATCACTGTCAGTAAAAGCAGGGTCAATGACAACATCGAGAATGAAACCCAAATTGTACCACTGGTTACTGATCTGAAAGGCATTGCCTAGCCAGTGTGAAGTTTGGTCCGTGGCAATTTGAAGTAGATTGGTCTTCCAATTGTAACCAATCATATCTAAATTAACCACAGCAACTATATCCTCCCTTCGTTGAACAGCCTGACGCGCATGGTAACGACTACCGACCAAACCGATTTCTTCACCATCAAAAGCCACAAACCGCAAATGGTGATCGTATTCATAAGCAGATAAAATGCGAGCTATTTCTAACATACCGCTGATACCTGTGGCGTTATCATCAGCACCAGGTGCTTTGGTTAATAAAGGATGCCAATTACGAGAGCGATTGGCTTTTGAATCATAATGAGCAGAAATAATAAATATGCGCTTTTCAGCAGAGTTAGAATCGATTCGGGCTGGTAAATCAGCTACAACGTTTCTCAGACCGCTGAAATGTTCTTGCCGAACCAGTAAACGTGGTGATTGGCGGAAAGCATTGGCAATAATCTTGGCTGCATTGTTGGCGGCTGGACGATGGTAAGAATTACGAGTATGGTAAGGAACGCCAGTTTTTAGATCAATGTTTTCTTGTAAAGCAATAATTTGCATCCGAATTTGGTCGAACTGAACTTGGGGCAGAAGCCGATCACCTCGACCTGCTAAAATAGGGAGGGTAATAAGAAGCAGGGACATAGAGGCAGCCCATTGCTGGTATTGACCCAAGTTAGACCTCTGATGATGCATGTTAATCTATCACAGTGAAATTGAGAATGTCAATTTGGGACTAAGCGACCCGTTTCACCTTTAATTTGTTTTCTCGTATGCTGCCTTATATAATTTATGAGTCGTTATATCTAATTGATTTAAATTTTTAGACACAAAGAACAGGAATCAAATGATAACAAAAACATCTTCATCTCTAATCACCACAATATTAACCCTTTTCCTGATTTTGTGCTTTGGCTGTGGAGAATCTGTCGAAGATAAGCCAGATATTACCACTGATAACCAACCAACGGGTATTATCAAAGGCGACATACAACCCGCTGGCATAGAGGCAAAACTAGAGTTACTAAAAAATGGCCAGTTATTGCAGTCAACTACCACTGACTTAGAAAGTCAGTTTTTTTTTAGTAAACTGGAATTTGGGAGCTATCAGATTAAGGTAATTAGTAATGGTTACCAAACAGAGGAAACGACGATTTTGGTTGAATTGCAACAAGCCGAACTTAGTTTAGAATTGCAACTAAAGCCCGTGCCAGCGAAACTAAGTGGTGTAGTTATTAATTCAGAAGGGAAATTCATTTCAGATGCAATAATCACTATCGGTGATCAGCGTCAAACAACGGACCAATTGGGCGTTTTCCGGTTTAATCAATTGAAAGCTGATACTAAACTTGAAATGACTGTTACCGCAAAATCGATGTTACCAAAAACAGTCCAAGTTGAACCTATCGCCAAAGGTGGATCTAGCAAAATCCAAGTGGAATTGGAACCAGAAGTTATCGAAGACGAAAATGGTGCCGAAGTCGGAGATGTAGCTTCTATATTTTCCCTGCTAGACACAAGCAGCCAGAAAGTATCATTGGCCGATTATGCTGGGGAAAAAAATATTCTTTTAACTTTTAGTCGGGGCAAAATATGACCGGTTTGCACACCACAACTGGTTCAGTTGTTAAAACCTAATTACAAGAAAATCACCAATCTTTCAACAGAAATCATTGCCATCAGCCCTTGGCCAGTAGCCGAAAATAAAGCCTTCAAACAACAACACAAATTGCCCTTTCCTTACTTGGCTGACATTGGTGCCGAAGTCATTCGGAGCTACGATGTTTTTGATTTTCAACTACGGCCCAAAGTAGCTTTGCCCAAAGTAGCTTTTTTCCTGATCGACAAAGCAGGAAAAATCCATTGGCGATCGACACATAGTGGGGGAGATCCAAACGATTTACCCAAAATTGATGATCTGCTAGCAGCTCTTAAAAAAATACAATGATGAGTACTGGCTAATGTGGACGTCAGCTTTGAATTTTCTCACTTTTTACTCTCTAGTGGGATTGGCAATAGCTGCTCTGCTTAGTTGTGGAGACATTTCTGCTGATAAACCAACCCAAACTAGTGAAAGCCAAGTAGTATCCACTGAATGGGCCAAGGCTGCACCTGATTTTAAACTGTTGAGCACTCAACTGGAAAAGGTTTCACTATCCAGTTTTGAAGGTAAGGTAGTATTACTCGACTTTTGGGCAACTTGGTGTCAACCATGCCGAATAGAAATGCCAATTTTCGATCAATTGCACCATCAGTATCAGACTGAAGGATTTATCGTGGTTGGCATTTCGGTTGACCGGGAAAGGCTGACGGTAGTAGAACCGTTCGTTGAGGGTATAGGTATTGACTATCCAATTTTATTTGCTGACGAAAAAGTGTTTCAAGATTATGGAATCATGGCTTTGCCCACAGCCATTTTAATTGACCGACAGGGAAAAATTCGACATCGGTTTGAAGGTGCTACTGGTAGCAAAAAAACCTACAATGAAGAAATAAAAAAATGGCTAAGATTAAGTTCAAGCATAAGATTTGTCTTTTGTTCCTGATTACGTGGTCGCTAAGTGGCTGTTTATGGCAGATCATTGATCAATCTGAACTACAAATCAACTTGGCAAAGCGGTCGCCTATTGTATCGCCTTCACCAATTTGGGTTGAGTTTGAACAATTACAAACTGATAATGTTCAATCAAATTTAGCCTCCAATAAAGCCAGTAGTGTTTGTGCAAACGGTGTCTGTACTATCTATTAGTCCTTTTAGTCAATATCCAAAAAAACCACTACTGCTCATACTTTTTCTGGTTTTTTTTTCTAGATTGGGTTACAGTGAGTTAACTTACCAAATCCAAGACAGCCTGAGTTATGACGATCATATCGAGTTTGGCCTCAGTGTTGACCCCAATACTAGTCCTTTAGCTGGTCGTCAAGAGTTCCAGTTGTCGGGCTTCCGACATCAACAGCAAACCAACGCTAAATGGTCACACCAAATAACCAAGGCTTGGCAGACTGAGTTGAATCTCAATGGACAGCGATACCGCTATTTAGAAGCTGAATTAGCCTCTACGAAGCAGAAGACAGAAAATAATCTGACAATTTTTAACGGCTATGATTACCAGTTATCAGGGCAGATCAATTATCGTTTTTTAGCCCCTTTGCCACCATTACAATTCGGTTATCAATTTCAACGCCAAAGCCGCGTCGATGTGGCCTTTGATCAGCGACAGCAGGGACTAGAGTTAAGTTGGGGGCGTGTCTTGGGTTATCGTTACCAACGAAATTGGTTT
Source organism: uncultured bacterium (assembly GCA_964451145.1). GTDB lineage: Bacteria > Poribacteria > WGA-4E > WGA-4E > UBA9662 > TMED15. The sequence continues at coordinate 10,725 of CAYVHK010000032.1, forward strand.
GATGATGAAATTACAAAAAGAGAAGACTTTCAGTTAGTTGGCTCTCAGCTACATCAGTTTAACTGTGGTTTAAGACTAAAATTTTGGTATGAAAGACCAGCCCAACTGACTTATTTGTTGACATTACAGCGTTACCAGGACAACTTAAACGATTTAGTGTGGTGGGGAACAGGTTTAAGTCAAGTTGTCAATCGTTTCGATCGTCTACACCAATTGATGTGGCGACAACCTGTCCAATTAACCGATCGTTTAATTATTCAAATGGAGTCATTTTACCAACGTAACAAAGGTAACCTATCCTTCTATTACTTCTCGATTGCTCAAACTAACTTAGTTACTTTCTACCGTTGGCAGTTAGGCCGTTCACTTCAATTAACCTCCGGTGGTCAGTGGTTAGCCCAGCCGGGTCGGCCGATCGAAAATGGAGGTCGTATTCGTCGAGATATTCTGAGGCGATTTGAAGCTGAACTTCGCTGCCGATTCAACCAGAGACTAGCTAAAATTGCAGGCTATCGC
>CAYVHK010000032.1:11250-11867 GCA_964451145.1 uncultured bacterium
ACAAAACCAGACTAACGAAACTGCTAAACGCTTATCATTCCTTAACTATGCTCACAACCAATGCCAGTTGGCGATAACGTTTATCAACTGATAACCATTTGAACTCTATTTTAAATGGTTAAACAGATTGATCTCATCTTACCGCCGTTCCGACGAGGATTTCACCTAATTACAACCGAGGTTGTGGACACTATTGGTGATTTACCCGAATTTGGCTTGCTAAACATTTTCTTTCAACATACATCAGCTGGGATCACTATTAACGAGAATATTGCCCCCACCGTTCGCCGGGACTTTGAAAATAGCTTCGATCACTTAATTGCGGAAAACGAACCTTTCTACGTTCACACTTACGAAGGATCAGATGATATGCCAGCTCATATTAAATCGACCTTGGTTGGTTGTTCCATTACTATTCCAATTACGTCTCGTCAGCTCAATTTGGGTCAGTGGCAAGGCATATATTTGTGCGAATTCCGGAATCAGGCCAATGAGCGACATCTGATTCTGAGCGTCTTCAGCTGAGATTTCGGCGCACTCTTTTATAAAGCAAAGTGGCTTGTGTAATAGTGGTTAGCGAGTTATCCATGTGTTATTATTCCTCCCCTTAGGATTGA
>CAYVHK010000032.1:11877-13550 GCA_964451145.1 uncultured bacterium
GCTGAGATTTTGGCGCACTATTTAAATAGCAAAGGGACTTGTAAAATATTGGTTAGCGAAATGCTCATGTGTTATATTCGTGTGCCTAGAAGCTGGATCTGACTCGCTAAAAATGTCTCAATTAGTCGATCAATATAGCCGCATAGCTACTAATCTTCGGGTTTCAATTACCGATGTTTGCAACCTACGTTGCCTTTACTGTATGCCCGCGGACATGGATTTTATTGAGACTAGTCAGATTATGACTTTCGAAGAAATTGTGAGATTGGTCAACATCGCAGTCGATTTGGGGGTTAACAAGGTTCGGCTAACAGGTGGCGAACCACTGGTACGTCGCGGTTTAACTAGTTTAGTCAAGCGATTATTCGCTATTTCGGGTTTAACCGACATTAGCTTGACAACTAATGGGATTGGCTTGGACCGGCAAGCTCAAGAGCTTTACAAGGCTGGACTGAGGCGAATTAATGTCAGTTTAGATGCGCTCAGTGAAAGCAAATTTACCCAAGTTACTCGTCGCAATTTACTAGGACGAGTGCTGAATGGGCTAAAGACAGCTCGCCAAGTTGGATTTGATCCCATTAAGATCAATGCAGTGCCAATGCGAGGCTTTACTGAAGATGAGGTGTTAGATCTGGTAACCTTTGCCCGGGATAATGGTTACGAAATGCGATTCATCGAATTTATGCCGTTAGATGCCGATAATATCTGGGGGGAAGACATATTCATCCCCAATTCGGAGCTTAAGGAACGAATTGATCAAGTATTCCCATTGAAAATTGAGACTGGAAATGGTCGCGGTTTACACCACACAGCTCAGAACTACCACTTTCAAGATGGTAAAGGTAAGATCGGTTTCATTTCTTCAGTGACTGAACCTTTTTGTAGTGATTGCAACCGGGTACGATTAACGGCTGATGGAAAGTTTAGAAATTGCTTGTTTTCCTTAAAAGAGGAAGATTTACTTACCCCGCTTCGCAATGGAGCCAGCGATCAACAAATCGCGGGTTTAATGAAGAAATCAGTGGCTAGAAAAGCTCCAGGCCATCTAATCAACTCAATTGAATATACCAAGCCAGACCGTAACATGTCAATGATTGGCGGTTGATTCTTACCAAATATAATAAAACGAAATCGTCAAACTATTCATAGGAAAAAGACACAGGATAATTAATGCAACACCAACTGCTCATCAACGATCTACATGCCCGTGTCGGCGGACAAGAGATTTTGAAAGGACTTAACCTTGCCATTCGACCTGGCGAAATTCATGCCATGATGGGACCTAACGGTTCAGGTAAGAGCACTTTAGCTAATGCACTGATGGGCCATCCAAGTTACGAAATAACCAGTGGCACGGCAACATTCGACGGGCATGATCTAACTGAATTAGAAGCAAACGAACGTGCTAAACTAGGCTTGTTCTTGGCTTTTCAGTACCCTACTGCCATTCCTGGCGTTACAATGGCCAATTTTCTTCGTTTGGCTGTTAGCTCGGTACGTGACAACGGTAGTTCTGACTCAGTTACCACACCTCTTATTCCGATGCGGGACTTTCGCCGAGAGCTGAAAGAGAAAATGAAAAAATTAGGCATTGACGAGTCCTTTGCTCGTCGTTACCTGAATGATTTTTTTTCAGGTGGCGAGAATCCTATATTGAACAAAGTCAAACTACA
>CAYVHK010000032.1:13560-27432 GCA_964451145.1 uncultured bacterium
CCTGAATGACGGGATTTCAGGTGGTGAAAAGAAACGAGCAGAGATTTTGCAATTGGCTATGCTAGAACCGAAAATAGCCATTTTGGATGAAACTGACTCTGGTTTGGACATTGATGCTGTTCGGATTGTTGGTGAAAGTGTTAACCAACTGATCGGACCTGATCTGGGTGTTTTAGTTATTACCCATTACCCACGACTGTTAAATCATATTAAACCTGACTATGTGCATATTATCTTGAATGGTCGAGTGGTCGAGTCAGGGGGATGGGAACTGGCGGAGCAACTGGAAGCCGAGGGCTACGACGCTATTCGTGAAAAGCATCAATCCGTTGATTCAGAAATGACCATTACAACAACCAATAAGGAGTAAGTATAAAGTGTCAATTAACAAAGCACGACCTGACATTGGCGATTATCAATACGGTTTCAGTGATGATATTCAACCAGTTTATAAGTCTCAGAAGGGGCTGAACGAAACAGTAATAAATCAGTTGTCAGATTTAAAAGAAGAACCGGACTGGATGAGGCAATTCCGTTTAGAATCATACCAGATTTTTAAAGACAAGCCGGATTTGACTTGGGGGGGAGACCTATCCCAACTTGACTACGATGACATCTACTACTACGTCAAAGCTTCAGACCGAGAAGAACGCAGTTGGGATGATGTACCGGACGATATTAAAAACACTTTCGATCGCCTGGGCATTCCGGAAGCTGAACAGAAATTTTTGTCAGGTGTTGGTGCACAATATGATTCTGAGGTTGTCTATCATAGTATCGAAGAAGAATTAGAAAAATTAGGCGTAATCTTTATGAGCACCGATCAGGCTTTAAAGGAACATCCAGATCTGTTTCGCGAATATTTCGGGACGGTGATTCCATCAGCTGATAATAAATTTGCGGCCTTGAACAGTGCTGTCTGGAGTGGAGGTAGTTTTATCTATGTGCCACCGGGTGTTAAAGTCGGTTACCCCCTTCAAGCCTATTTCCGTATCAATACCGAAAACATGGGCCAATTTGAACGGACGCTGATTATCGCTGATGAGGGAGCAGAAGTTCACTATGTGGAAGGGTGTACGGCTCCTATCTACACAAGTGAATCCTTGCATAGTGCGGTGGTCGAAATTATTTGCAAACCCAAGTCTCGTGTGCGTTACACCACTATCCAAAATTGGTCCAACAACATCTATAATTTGGTCACCAAACGGGCAATGGCCTACGAAGATGCCACAATGGAATGGGTGGATGGAAATTTAGGTTCCAAACTGACTATGAAGTATCCGAGTGTTTATATGGTCGGTGAAAGGGCACACGGCGAGATTCTGTCTATCGCTTTCGCAAGCGAGGGTCAGCACCAAGACGCAGGTGGCAAAGTTGTCCACTTAGCACCAAACACTACTTCCAAAATCACCTCAAAATCGATCAGCAAGAACGGCGGACGTTCGAGTTATCGGGGATTGTTGAAAGTGGGTAAAGGGGCTGTTGGCTGTAAGTCGAATGTAGTATGTGATGCGCTGATTCTCGATCCAGATTCACAGTCTGACACCTATCCATATATCGAAATTGATGAACAAGAAGTAACGGTCGAGCACGAAGCTCGGGTCAGTAAAATCGGGGAAGAACAGCTATTTTATTTGATGAGTCGTGGCATTTCAGAAGAAGATGCATCCACCATGATTGTCAACGGATTTATCGAGCCCTTGGTCAAGGAACTACCAATGGAGTATGCGGTAGAAATGAATCGGTTGATTCAATTACAAATGGAAGGATCGGTTGGTTAGTAGTTTGATTATGGGAACAATGGGGAAAAAACGATCTTTGAATCAGATTGATCACACAATTTCAAGTTCTATCCCTCAAGACGAACCAAGTTGGATGCAGAACCATCGCAATTGCGCCTTAGAGCAATTGTCGGAATTAGCGCTACCTCGTACAGATTTGGAGGCTTGGCGACGAACCGATGTGCGTGGTTTGTCGATTGAACAGTTTTGTTTGCCAACCATGGAAACTGCAAATCCAAATCTAGGTCCTGATTGGCCAGAAAACACCAGTCAGACGGCTTGTCTAATGATGCAACAAAACGGCATTACCTTAGATCGAATCGGCCAGTCAGATCAGGTTTATTTTGCTGATTTTCAGACTGCTTTGCGGGAAAAGCCAGAATTACTAAAGGAGTATCTGGGTCAAGCTATTCGGAAGAACCCACCAGATGATGAAAACATATTTGATGCTATGCACAACGCCTTTTTACGCGGTGGATATGTGCTGTATATTCCAGTTGGTGTAGTGGTGGAAAAACCATTTCAATTCTTCACGACGCTGAATGGTGAGTCGATAGCTGATTTTTCTCATACTCTGGTTATAGCAGAAGCCAACAGTCAAGCGACCATTCTAGAAATGCAAGGATCAACGAGCGATAACCAACAAGGCTTACATTGTGGGGCAGTAGAAATTTTTCTGGGAGCTAACGCACACCTGAATTTTGTGCAAATTCAGGACTTTAACCAACAGACTTGGAATTTTTCCACACAACGGGCTATTATCCAACAATCAGCTAATTTGAGATGGGTAACAGCAACTCTGGGTAGCAGGCTAAGCAAAATTGATCAATTGGCGGAACTAACCGGAACTGGGGCTAACGCTGATATGCTGGGCCTGGGTTTTGCCGAAAAACGCCAACATCTGGATGTTCATACATATCAAAAGCACAGTGCCGCACGTACGACCAGCGATCTGTTGTACCAAAATGTGCTGACAGACCGTAGCCGAACCGTTTGGCGAGGCATGATTGAAGTAGTAAAGGATGCTCAGGAGATCGATGCTTACCAGAAGAATGACAACCTTTTACTAGATAGACGAGCTAGAGCAGATACCATCCCTGGCTTAGAGATTTTAGCTGATGAGGTTAGATGCACACATGGTGCTACTGCTGGCCCAGTTGACCCTGAACAGATTTATTATTTAATGAGTCGGGGACTATCACGGGAGTGGGCCGAAAGAACTGTAGTAGAAGGTTTTTTTGAACCTGTTTTACAACGTATTCCTACAACCGATTTGAGAGATCGATTGACGGAGTCAGTCCAGAAAAAGCTGGCCCTGACTCATAAACCTTAACCCCATATTATTGGGTGCAAACTAGAAAACTAAGGAGAAGATGAAATGAGTCAACCTAAAATTGTTGGTTACATGAAGCCTAGTTGTGGCTGGAGTCGAGGTGTACGTGCAGTATTTGATAAGTACGGTTTAGAATATGAAGACCTTGACATTATTAACAACTCGGATAATTTTCAAGAAATGGTCGAGAAAACTGGCCAACCGCTACAACCTTGTGTTCAAATCGATGATGTCATGTTGGTTGATGTCAGTGGGGATGAAGTGGAATCTTATCTTCTGCAAAAAGAAATTGTATCACAAAATAATACGGACGTAGGCGTTGCCACTGATAGTGCCTGCACTGACGAAGAACATGCAGCTATGCGCCAGGCAGCTGCAACTAATTGGACGACTTTTTCTAATTAATTGAGGCCGATTAGGGGTGAAAAACCACCGTTCTTTTCGCCCCTTTACTCACCGGTGAATTGCCGAAAAGACTTCTCTATTTTGAATACAGATGGCACTGTTTACTTAGACAGTGCCGCCACCAGTCTGACTCCGGATTGTGTGTTGGAACAGGTTAAGCATTATTATCAGCATTACAATGCCAATATCCATCGAGGCATCCATAACTGGGCAGAGACGGCGACTGCTGCCTACGAAGGCGTTCGCTCTATTATTGGTAATTTCATTCAGACTCCAGCTATTGAAGATAGTGAAATCATTTTCACTAGTGGTACCACACACGGCATCAATATTATAGCTAATAGTTTTTGCGCTGATTGGAATAGTAGGGACCAGATCATTATTAGCGAAGCTGAACACCACGCTAATATCGTTCCGTGGCAACAACTAAGAGATCGAAACGGTGTTCAATTGCAGGTAGTATCACTGGATGAAAAAGGCCATATTGAATTCGATCAGCTAGCTAATCTTCTAAAACAGCCACTCAACCGTTCATTAGTTGCCATGACCATTTTGCCTAATGCTACCGGTATATTACAAGATTGGCGGCAAATAGGTCAACTGGCAAAAATGTATCAGGCTACTGTTTTGTTGGATGGCGCACAAAGTGTGCCTCGTATCCAGACGGATGTATCGGATTGCGATTTTTTGGTTTTTAGTGGGCACAAAACATACGGTCCAACTGGTACAGGAGTTCTATATGCAAAGAAAGGATTACTAGACCAGTCCCCTCCTTACATGTTCGGTGGTGATATGATTAAAACGGTAAGTTTTGACCATACTACTTTCAACGATATGCCTTGGCGATACGAAGCTGGCACACCCAATATTGCTGGTATTATTGGACTGGGACGTGCAATCCAGTGGGTTGAAGAACAAGGATTAAGCCTTATCACCGCTCATGAAACCACTATTTCTGACTATGCTCAGGAAGCACTGAAGTCAGTTGACCGGATATCGGTATTTTTTCCCAATACAGCTAAATTGGGTCTGGTAGTGTTTTCGGTTGACTCGGCCCAAAGCAGCGATGTAGCAACCTTACTCAACACCCAACAGGTTGCGGTGCGAAGTGGTTTTTTGTGCGCTGAACCCATTCTGAAAAATCGGGTGGGACGAGGTGTGCTCCGAGCTAGTTTTGGATGTTATACTACCACTGAAGAGATCGATCAACTGATTGCCGCCTTGAACAAGGTGTTGCCAATTTTATAACCATACCCAATTCCTAGTTTGATGACAAACCCACCATAATGACCATTACGGAAGAGATTCAAGAAATTAAAGAACTGTTGGCAGACTGCCCAGACGACTTAACCAAATATCAAACTATTATTGAAATGGGCGATGACCTTGCCCACTATCCCGAAAATTACAAACTAGACGCGCTGAAAGTACCAGGTTGCCAAAGTGATTTGTGGCTCCATGCTGAACATCAAGAGGGAAATCTGCACATGATAGCTACTAGTGATGCAGTTATTGTACGAGGCTTGGTTGCTATTATATTTCAAATCTTAAACGACCGATCTTGCCACGAAATCCAGAAGTTTGATCCATTATTATTAGACCAATTAGATGTTCAGGGAATTGTTACACCTGGTCGGCAAAACGGTATCAGAAGTTTGGTCAATCGCATCAAATTATTAGCCGGTTGAAGAAAAGATATACTAAAATCCAAAGTTGGGGGAGATGAATGACAGATTTTTTTAAGGTGGCATCGATGGATGAGATTCCTCCTGGAGGAAAGAAATTGGTTGAAGTCGATTTTTTGCCAGTCGCCATTTTTAATATTGAGGGAAAAATTTTGGCAGTAGAGGATATCTGTACTCATGATGGTGGACCTTTAGCTGAAGGTGAATTAGAAGGGGATGAAATCGTTTGTCCTCGGCACGGAGCCCGCTTCAGCGTTAAAACAGGGCAAGCCCTCTGTATGCCAGCTTATGAACCGATCGAGTGTTACGAAGTTAAAATCGAAGATGGCGATATTCTCGTCAGCGTAGATTAAACTAAAATCACAATTGGAGTGGAGGATATTATGGTATCTAAAGAGACTGTTATGACACAGCTAAAAGAAATCATTGATCCAGAAGTAGGGATCAACATTGTCGATATGGGGTTGATCTACGAGGTCGATATTGAAGATGATAATGTAAACGTAGAGATGACATTAACTAGCCCAAGTTGTCCGGCTGGTCCGCAACTGGTCAATGGTTCACAGGCTGTGGTGCAGCAACTCGACGGGGTAGAAAGCGTTAACGTACATGTAATTTGGGAACCGCGTTGGACGCCCGAAATGATGAGTGAAGATGCCAAAGACGAGCTAGGTATTTTCTAGACCGATCTATTTATTCTTTCAAAGGCCGTTCCTGACAGCTATTCTGTTGGAACGGCCTTTTTTATGTCTCAAGAATGGACGCTTAGCCTTGATGCACTGGGTGGCGGGGCCAGTTCAGATGCCAATCGGTCGAATGACGAGGAATGTAGTGGTTAGCTAAGACGTGTCGGAATGAGTCTTGTTCAATGATAGGACCACCTCGATGAACTAATACCCCGTGAAAATAGACTACATCTCCGGTTGAAACCTCAACTGTTATCTCGGACAAATTATTTTTCTCAAACTGTAGATCAACGGCATCGTTATACTCCACACCTTCAAATTCTGCACCGGCTTCAAAATCGTGATGAGTAACCAATCTGTGGCGGTGGGAACCTGGTTGAACATAAATAGTACCGTTTTTTTCGTTTACGTCCTGCAGAGCGATCCAAGCCGATATGCAACTGGGTAAATAAAACTGGTCTTGATGCCGTCTCTGCTCGGATCCTTTCCAAAAATACATGGTTTGAATCCCATCTGGTTCTGCATCTAAACAATCGTATAAAGGTTGATAGAGACGGGCATCAATTAACCATTTCATGGCCACCGGATCGTAATTGTGCTGATTATGTGTCCGGCCCCATTCGTCACCTTCTCGGGCAGTGAAGCCCTCCAATTGTTGTCGGTCAGCATGCAAATCCATCATATAGTTGATAAATTGGTCGCATTCCGACTTTGAAAACACACCCGACTGAATGGTGTAACCATTTTGTTGGTATTCGTCTTTCTGATCTAGGCTGAGTGGCTGTCCGGTCATAAAACTTTCGCAGTCAAGGACTTCTTCCTTAGAAGGCTGAGAAAACTGCAACTCCTTATTAAGTTTTAAATTTATATAGAGGGCATTTTTTCACTTTTCACGTCGATATAATTGACGAAAAGTTCAATGCCAATTCCTTTAGTTGATTATCAGAAACATTGTTTATCTGAAGCCGAAATTAGAAGTTAGGCTACTAACCGATAACAAATTCTTGCAAAGAGCTCGTCTGGTATTTGAAAATGTCAGAATCCAAGAAAGAAAATCCATATCAGCTGGCCTTAATCCAGTAAGTTCGACAGTGATATTTTGGATATTCAAGGGTGGAAAAAATGGAAACTTTCCCTCTATTCTGATTATACAGTTACTACTAACTACTTCCATAGTTTAAAGTTTAAAAAATCCTTTATACAAAGGATAAAAAATTTCCGGTTTGAGTGGAAATCTAATTAATATCATTAACTTTACAATTCTTTTTAAATATAACCAAAATATATGACCCTGAGAAAAATAAACACCAAAACAGAAGTAATCATTCCTACAACAATTCCGATTCCATAATTACTAAATATGTTTTCCATTTTACACCGTTGCTTGTTTTATAATTTATATTTAATAGTTCTAATAAAATAAGGTGCCTCCCTCACCCTTTATTCTACTTCATAGTTACTAGCTTGAATTGGACTTGAGCTGAAAAATAGCTGCAACTCAATATTTAATTAAATTATTCTATACCTAGCTAGAAAGTGTATTTCTTCGACTAGATTATCAATGACACCGTTATTATGCATTAGAAGAAAGCGCAAGACAACACTCTAAATCTTACATTCCTAATAACTTAATATTTTGATCAATAACCGAACCTAACTAAAAAATTACCTAACAGTCTGGAAAAGCATTTATTAGCTGACTTTCGATACCAGTAGTAAAAAACAGATTGATAAGACTGATTTCAGCAAAGGCCAGTGTTTTTCCTTAACTATTCTGTCAGCCGTCTAGTTCAAACTGAAATTATTTGCTTAAAGGATTTTAATCTGATAGTTGAACTCAATAGTAATGGGAAATAGCAAGCACAATGGGTATGGTATGTAGATAAACACTATCGTCAGTAGCACGAATCTCAAATAGTATTATATGTTGTCGCACCAACTACTTAGTGATTTTTGCCTGACATACTATCATCAATATAAGGTATATTGGAAATTTATTACTAATTAAACTGATAAATAGCTTGTTCAGGATTTCGGAGAGAATTGAGCGGTTGAATAATTCGACGGCGATCGGGTGTCAAACGGGCCAACAAGTCGGCCGACGGCTGGTATCCATAACGACTATGTCCCCAGTGGGGGCCGTAACGATAAATAACTACTCGCCTGTCTCCGGGGATACGACGCTTAGCTGAACCGTGTGCGATACAATCAACAAAAAGTAGCGCGTCTCCAGCTTGCATCTCTATTTCGATTGCAGCTTCGATCCTCTCAGCTGAACCTCCTTTGCTGCGACCATCGGCGAAAGCTGGGTGAATCAGGTTAGATTTATGACTACCCGGAATCACCATTGTTCCGCCAGCACCAGATCCAATATCTGTTAAAGCTAACAATATTACAATCTGACCACAGCGAAATTCATTGTTATGAAAACGGAATTGTGTTCGAACCCTTTTTTTGTGACCACCTGAATGCAACCGAGTTTCGCCACCAATACCTCGTACATTAACAAAGGCCTCATCGATGAATAGTCCATCATGTCCAGCATAACGACGAATATGTGAAATCCATGACCTATGGTCAATTAGCCTTTCAAATCCTTCTCCTGCCTCAGTAATATTATGAATCTCATCTTGTTTTAGTCGGTGAATATTACCTTGCCATTCATTTAGGGACATCGTCACATAAGGATCTAACTCAGTGTTGAGTTGCTGAACCAATTCTGTTGACACGGCCTCTTTTAAGCGTAGATACCCACGTAAATCAAACAGATAATCCTCTAATTCCTGACTCATTTTTTATTATACTCCTGTTAACTTTTTTGCACGATTTGGTTCATAAACGGCTGATCTTTTCCAAACTTGCACTGCCGAATGTATACTAAGGCTCGGTTCAGTAAAAGTATTATTATGTTCTTTTTGTACAAGATCTTGCTTTAGTCATCTGATAAACATCACTTTGATCCATTTTTTTTTGTCATCGTTGATAGCTAGTTGAATCTGGGTTATAGGGCCAGTTTAAAAATACCAGACAAAAAATAAGGTTAGATCTGCCGATAATGATAGTTTAGCAGTTCAGGGGCTGGCGAAACAGATATTTCTGGGTTGATGTAATCAACTTGCTATCACTTGACCCTTCTTGAAGGATAGTCTATAATTCCCCTTTTTCAAACCTGAATAAAAAGTCAAAGAGTAATGGAGTAAAGATATTGTCCGAAAAATGTTACGCTCGTTATCCGAGTTTATATCAAAATCAACTAGTTTTTGTGGCTGAAGACGATTTATGGCTAGTGCCTGACACCGGTGGAATTCCTCGTCGCCTAACCGCTAATTTGGGCGAAGTTAGTCGACCTTTGATCGCTAACGATGGCCAAAGTGTTGCATTTGTTGGACGCGAAGAAGGCCAACCTGAGATTTATGTTATGCCTACACTCGGTGGAACTGCGGATCGGTTAACCTATCTGAGTGCGGCTAGTGGGGTTGCTGCTTGGCAAGACGATCAGATTATCTTTGCTAGTAACGCGGGCACACCGTTTAGCAGATCCTATCAACTTTTCTCGGTAGCAGTTAGCGGTGGACTTGCTGAACCACTTCCCTACGGCTCTGCTCAAACAATAGCGATGGGAGAAAACGGCAGTTTGGTTATTGGACGATTCACTGCTGATCCTGCCCGCTGGAAGCGATATCGAGGTGGTACCGCTGGTGTACTATGGATTGATTTTGATGGTGGTGGTCAGTTTCAAAAACTGAATGATCTGGATGGAAACTTAGCCTGTCCTATGTGGCTCAATCAACGTGTTTACTTTTTATCCGATCACCAAGGAGTGGGTAATATCTATTCGTGTAATCCGAATGGCCACGATTTACAACGTCACACCGACCACACAAATTTTTACGTTCGCAATGCCACTACCGACGGACAACGAATCGCTTATCACGCTGGTGGTGATCTGTTCATCTGCGATCCAGAATTAGACAAAGTTCAATCCGTTGATCTAGATTTTCGGTCATCTAGTACCCAAAGAAACCGAAAATTTGTTACGTCCGGTAGCTATCTGGAAACATTCGATTTGTCGCCCAATAACACCGATTTGGCCCTAGTCAGTCGGGGACAAGCCTTCAGTTTAGCCTACTGGGAAGGAGCAGCGACTCGGCATTGGAAATTAACCCATTCGACTGGGAATCAGCCAACTACTACTGTTCGACATCGGTTAACACGGTGGTTAAATGATGGTCGGCGCTTGGTACTTGTCAGTGATGAAGGAGATTTGGCAAATGATAAAGGCAACGAACGATTGGAGATCCATTACCTGGACAACAGTACGCCAAACCAAATTTTAGATCAATTAGACATTGGCCGACCGATCACGATGGTTGTTTCACCACAAGCTGATTTATTAGCTCTAACTAACCATCGTAATCAACTAATTTTAGTCGACTTAGAACAAAAAACTGCACAGGTTTTAGACGAAAGTCAGCACAAATCGATTGCAGGTTTGTCTTGGTCGCCAGACGGGCATTGGATTGCCTACGGTTTTTCGGCTACTCAGAATACAAGTGAGATTAGGTTAGTAGAAATTGCATCGGGCCATATTCATAAAGTTACCCTACCTGTGTTACAAGATACCAGCCCATCTTTTTGTCCAGAAGGAAAATATTTATATTTTCTGGGGAAACGCGATTTTAATCCTGTTCACGACAATCTACATTTCGATTTGGGATTTCCAAGGGGGGTGCGCCCGTTTTTGTTGACATTACAAAAGGATCAGATCTCCCCTTTCGTACTACAACCAAAACCATTAGTTGATCCAAATAAGACAAACGATCAAAACGAAGATTCAGATGATGAGAAAGAAAAAGTTCAAAAACAATCCGAATCCATTGATAATTTAGAACACAATGAAAGCATTAATACCAGCAAGAAGCCGGAATCGGAAAAGAAATCTGATTTAGAAAAAGAGACTGTTAGGATTGACTTAGATGGCATTCAAGATCGATTGGTAGCCTTACCAGTACCGGATGGTCGATACGGAAAAATTATCGCTTTAAAAAATAAAGTTTTATTCACCTCGTTTCCAGTGGCAGATCGGAAAGGTAAAGTCACGCTTGAAATGTACGATCTCGAAAAGCAAGATAAAGAGATTATCGCCAGCGATGTAGCTGACTTCACTATCAGTAAAGATGGTAAGGTATTGGCTTATCGGTCTGGAACTCGCCTCAGAGTTATTAAAGCTGGAATCAAAGCCCCAGAAAAAGATGAGGTTAACCGGACGGGTGGTTGGATAAATTTACGACGAATTAAAGTTTCTATTGATCCGGTCGCTGAGTGGAGTCAAATGTACCGAGAGGCTTGGCGATTACAACGAGACCATTTCTGGGCAGAAGATATGTCGGGGGTCGATTGGAATCGTGTGTATGACCGATACTTGCCCCTAGTTAATCGGATCGCTAGTCGAAGTGAATTTTCGGACTTAATGTGGGAGATGCAAGGCGAACTCGGCACGTCACATGCCTACGAAAGTGGTGGTGATTATCGAAAAAATCCGAATCAGTATGGACAAGGTTTTCTAGGTGCCAAATTTAGTTTTGACGCCAGCGATAACAGTTACCAAATTCAGCACATTTTGAGCGGGGACCGATGGCGGGAAGGTCAAGACTCACCACTCAATGCTCCTGGTATCAATTTATCAGTGGGAGATAAAATTACGGCAATCAATGATCAACCGCTAGACCAGAAAACAACCCCCAATCGACTGCTAGTCAACCAAGCTGGCCAGGAAGTGAATTTGACTATTCAATCATCATCGACTACTACTGATAAAGACTCGAAAAGCAACGGACGGAAGTCTGAAAAACGAATAGTGACAATTAAGACAATGGTTGATGAACGATCAGCTCGTTATCGAGAATGGGTTAGTCAGAATAGGAAACAGATCCACCAAAACACCGAAGGTCAGATTGGTTACGTTCATATTCCTGATATGGGTGTTGCTGGTTATGCCGAATTTCACCGATCCTATTTGGCCGAAGTTGACCGAACAGCCCTAATTATCGATGTACGGTGTAACGGAGGTGGCAACGTATCGCCCCTGATTCTGGAGAAGTTGGCCCGTCGAAGAATTGGCTATGACCGACAACGTTGGGGACAGCCTATTGCCTACCCGTATGATTCTGTGTTAGGTCCTATGGTAGCTGTAACGGATGAACTGGCAGGATCAGACGGTGATATTTTTAGTCATTGTTGGAAATTGATGGATTTGGGCAAACTAATTGGTAAACGAACCTGGGGAGGAGTGATCGGTATTTCCCCCAAACATGGACTGGTTGATGGTGGTAGAACCACGCAACCCGAATATTCATTCTGGTTTAAAGATGTCGGTTGGGCCGTGGAAAACTACGGTACTGACCCCGACATTGAGGTCGATTATGCACCACACCACTACGCTGAAGGTTTTGATCCACAGTTGGATCGGGCTATTGAGGTAATTTTGACCTTATTGAAAACTGACCATCCAACGATACCCGATTTGGAAGATCGCCCTAATTTATCCTTGCCAACAAGCCTACCACCTCGTCCACAAAACTAGTTTCCCATTGCTTGTGTGTTTTTGGATAAAACCTTCTATTTAATAGTCTTAATTTTATATTTCATGCATGCTTAATTAGCTAGTTTATGGTGGGGATTTGTTCATCATAGGCACATATTTAATTCTGGTATATAAACCGAAAAAGGCTGTGGGACCAAGTATTTTTACCGTTGTTAAAATTCTGTCCTAACAACCATGACTATAAAAAGCTGGTAAGAGGTACAGGCAAAGATCTTTTTTCCTGTACAATTATTTTATTTCATGCTCCTTTTTTCCCTTTTCAGATCTTAATTTGCATAATTCTTTTGTTTATCGTCCCAAAAATTATTGGAATATTCTTACCATGATAATAAAATCCAATTGAAGGTCTTAGTTTAGGAATCCACCTTCAAAGTTACTGTATTTTTCTGCTATTTTGACGGTATATTGACAGCTAATAATCAACGTGCTATAATCGAAATCATCTCGATTTTTCATGTTAGAAGGAGCATAAAATTGTGAATAAGAGAAGTATTCTGCTGTGGCTTTTAGTGGCTGGTTTCGTCGGAATTATAAGTGGTTGCTCAAAAAATGTTAGCGAACTTCGTCCCCAACTGGAGTCCCATCAGCGAGTTGCCGTGGCTCCGTTTTTGACGGATAAAACAACACAGGGTATGGAGCGCCGATTTGCTATTGATTTAGCTACTCGATTGAGTCTGGCTGCAAAAGAAAACGAATGGATTTATGACCAATCGTCAACTTTAAATCCTGTTGCCGTTGCATTAACTGAGCTGGATCAAATAGAAACAGTCGAAAAAACTGACAGAAACGGCGAAAAGACAAAGATTGAAGTCCCAACAATTAAGGCTGCCTTTGAAGCTGCAGCAGATAAAGACTCAGAAGATGCAGCTCTAGCGGCAGCAGTTGGCAAGAAAGTGGGTGCGGATCTGATTTTGATAGGCAGTATTCGAAAACTCAAAATTGATGAGGAAATGGATAGCCGACCAGCATTTGATATGAGTAACCAAGCCGGTATTTCTGGAACAACTCGTTTCGTGCTGGTTTATCAATGGGCCGAGGTCGACATACATGTGATTGCCGTCGATGTCAAAACGAAAGAAATTGTTTGGAACAACAAAGGGCTGAAAGGTTACATTAAATATTGTAGAGAATTTCAAACACAAGATCCCGCCAAGGAATATAGCCGAGTATCAGAACAACAGATCAGAGCCGATTTGAGGAAGCATATGGTTGCTCGACTGGGTAATCAAATGATGGGCGATGTTATTCGTGGTCGGGATATTCCTGACTACTTGATGAAGCCTGCCCGTCGGTTGATTCGAGCCGGTGGTGAAGTTCGACTAAAATAACTTCCTTTAAAATTAAAATAAGACCCTGTCTCCCTAACTAACTGATCAAT
>CAYVHK010000032.1:27442-31535 GCA_964451145.1 uncultured bacterium
ACTTCCTTTAAAAATTGGTTTCAGTCGAACCAGTAAAGTCTAAAAAAGGTGGTGGAATTTTTCTGCCGCCTTTTTTGTTGGTATCGATTTTAGGCCAAAACACACAAAAACTATCTCTTTCGATCTAAACTTTTCTTATATTTCTTTTTGCTAATAGGCCCAAGGTTTGTTGATCGGCTTAAATTGATTTAAGCACACTTACCGAAAAAACTAGTGAAGCAACTAAGATATTGTGTCTATAACATTAACATTGTTTGAAGTGATCAAACTCTGAACCGTTTATTACAGATAAATTTAGGTCAATTGCACCAATTGAATATCCCTTTGTCCTGAGGCTAAAATAGTAAAATTGATTTTGCCTTTCTCAATACTATTTCGTAGTTGCTATGAGTTAGTAAAACACAGCAATCGTCTAGACTCATATAAGGATTATGCCAATTTATTAGGAGAACTATCTTGCCTCGAACATTTTTATCATTATTATACTTCTTGATTAGTGTTCTATTTCCATGTGTTATTGCTTTTAACTGCCTATCCTGGCAGTCGAAGGTGGTTGCTCAACCAACTATAAACGCAGAAAAAATCATATCATCGGCGATCCAATGCCAAAATTTAGGGCTAGCATATTTAGAAGAGTCTCAACCCCAGAAAGCCACCGAACAGTTTGGAAAATTGATCGAACTTCTACCAGAAGAAGCAATTGGATACGGTAACCTAGCAGTGTCTCAACTACGTCTCAAGCAATCCGATGCTGCTTGGGAAACTATCCAAAGTGGTCTCAAAGCCAGTCCAATGAACAGTCAACTTCACTTTATTGCTGCTGAGATTCTTCAACTAAAAGGCGAATTCAGACAAGCTACAGTGGAAATTGAGGAAGCAGTTCGCTTAAATCCAGATGATCTGGAAGCTCGTTACCAGTTGGTTCGACAAAATCTCCGTATCAGAAATAATGTAGCTGCACAAGAAAAGGCGATTGAAGGGTTAAAGAAACTACAGCTACGATCGCCAACTAATATCGTTGTTTTAATGAAATTAGCCCAGTTAGCAGCTAGTAGAGGCGACATCGGACTAACACTGGAGACTGGCAAACAACTTGAAATTTTATTGGCTGATATCCCCATCGATAAATTGCAATTCCTCACCGATGGGCTAGCAGCTATTCAGGACCAGAAACTTAGTAATTATCTACAAATTGCCAATAGAAATTTGCGAATTTTTGAAAATATAAATAAAAACACTCCCCGTTACCAACAAGGTATTGCCGAATTGGATACTCCAATCTTGGGCCATCCTATCGAAAATTTTGAGGTGAGTTTCCGATCTCGTTTGGTTACAAAGATAGCTCCGGCTGTAACCGTCTATTTCACACCTGTTGAGACACATATCGAAAAACCGAAAGACAACAATATCCAATTCGATTATGATCATGACGGAGATTTGGATGCATTGGAACTCAGCGAACAAAAAATGAAAATTTGGCGAAACGACGGAGACGGCACTTTCTCTAATACAACAGAAACTACCTTTGGTAGTGATTTTCAAAAGGCTGGTACTGACGGGGTTTTTGCCGATTTTGATGATGATGGAGATATTGATTTAATTACTATCAGTCTAACTTCTTGCCATTTTTTTGAAAATTTGCGTCAAGGCCGACTGACAGCTAAGAAAATTGCCACAGACCAGAAAAAACTGAAAGCCATTGATGATGGAGATTACGATAATAACGGTGCTGTTGATCTCGTGATCGTCTTTGATCAGGTCGTTCAAACTTACAAAAATCGGGGTAATGGTACTTTTGTGATTGATCAAATACTTTCTTTCACTAATGGCTCAGACTGTCACTTTGTAGATTACGATAATGATGGTTTTTTAGATCTCTGGCTCTTGGGCACTAAAAAACATTCGCTTTGGCGGAACAATGGCTACGGTCAGTTCACTAACCAATCCAACCTGCTACCACCCAAGATTGAATATGGTGAATTTGGACTGACTAATGATTACGATCAGGATGGTGATTTGGACTTTGTTCATTTTTTAGCTGATGGGACTAGTCAAATATTACAAAACGATGGTGGTAATCAGAACCAATGGTTGCGAATTGAACTAGAGGCTATCATTGCAGGTAATAATAAAAATAACCTAAGGGGTATTGGTTCCCGATTAGAAATCAAGGCTGGAAGTCATTATCAATTAACCTATGTTGATCAGAATGTTTCTCACTTTGGTTTGGGAAAAAAGAAGTTGGTGGATGTAGGCCGAATCGTTTGGACAAACGGAGTACCACAAAACATTATTCAGCCACAGGCTAACCAAAAGATCATTGAGAAACAAGTATTGAAAGGGTCTTGTCCGTTTTTGTATGTGTACGATGGCCAAAATTTCACTTTTGTCACTGATTTATTATGGAAAAGTCCGCTGGGGATGATTACACCAATCGGAACTGTAGCTTCTTCCAAATCAGCGGACGATTATGTTTTAATTGGGAACAAGCTAAAACCCAAAAACGATCAATACATCTTGAAAATCACCGAAGAATTGTGGGAAACAGCGTATTTCGATCAAGTTAAACTAATCGCAGTTGATCATCCAGCCAATAATGAAATTTTTGTAGATGAAAAGTTTACCCCCACTCCCTTCCCTCCATTTGAGATTTATCCAGTCAAAATATCTCGACAGCCACTAAGTGCGATTGATCATAATGGGAACGATGTATTAGAACAATTGAAAAAATTTGATTATGAGTACGCTGTAACGCATCAACCTGGTCTCTTTCAAGGTGTCGTAGACAAACACGCGATTGAACTTGATCTAGGTCCAATTGATGGTCAGTTACCAATTAAACTTTTTTTAACTGGTTGGGTTTTTCCTACCGACACCTCAATTAACGTCTCTATTTCACAAAATTCAGCCGTTAGTTCTACTTTCCCTTATCTGCAAGTACAAAATCAACAAGGCCAATGGGAAACGGTGATCAATCCAATAGGAATTCCAGCTGGCAAAAACAAAACTATGGTTATCGATTTGACAGGTAAATTTCTGTCAAATGTTGGCAAAGTGCGAATTGTCAGCGACATGCAAGTTTATTGGGATCGGGCCTTTTTTACCGTTGGTGATCAATATTTTCCGATGGTTGTGTCTGAACTAAAAGCCGAAACCGCGGATCTACAATACCTCGGGTTCCCCCAGATGTATCGACCAACACCACACGGTCCCCATCTGTACGATCATACACAAATTGACCGAAATCAACGTTGGCGAGATATGGAGGGATTTTTTACTCGTTACGGAGATGTAACAGAACTACTGACCGATCTGGATGATAAATTGGTAGTAATGAACGCTGGCGACGAAATTACAATCACATTTTCGAAAAAAGGAACGCCCAATGTACCAACCGGCTGGAAGCGATCGTTTATTTTATTCAGCGATGGCTGGGTCAAGGATGCAGATATCAACACTTTGGCCTCACAGACAGTCGAACCTCTACCTTTCCATGACATGTCAGATTATCCACCAAAGGAAAACTACCCTGATCATCTAAAATCCTACCGACTTCGGTACAATAGCCGATGGGTTAAACACAAGTTACCCCCATTTTAGGGTCTGGTAATTTGAATCGTCTGGTTAACTGGTAGACGGGACAAATTTTGCGTTTCCCCGTTTGGCCAACGAACTATAGCTCGTTCAATTTGGCTAGCACTATCGACTCCAAAGTGTAAGCACATTTCACTATGGGAAAGATAACCGGTATTATTGCCAATCTCTTGGCATTGTCGATGCAAGCCATCACTTTTGACAGTTTCAATGGTGATTCGCGTACCAATGGCGATTCCTTGAATAAAAAAGCGAACCCAGTTATTGCTGTTACCACCGTCATTACGGAGCAGATGAGGCCTCCCGTTAGAAGTTGTTACTACCAAATCCAGGTCTCCGTCCAAATCATAGTCGGCTACTGCCGCGCCCCGACTAATGGTTAGTTGGCCAAGGTCCCCTAAGTTTCGAGCCATTTCAGTCAAAGAACCATCGGCGCTTTGGTGAAACATGAGGTCTTGTTGAGCATATGTGCCATTTTGACCTAACTCAGATAGGTTAT
>CAYVHK010000033.1:0-12416 GCA_964451145.1 uncultured bacterium
TCCAGTAAACCTGATTTAAATCCAGCGAAGACAATAAATTTTTCTTTTTAGTTTTCGAATTGGCAAAAGCGCGCAAATCAAAAACTAATTTTTGTCCAGATTGCAGAACAATCTCTGCTGGTACTAGCTGCAAAGTAGGCGGTGCCGGTTTTTTGCTTCCTAAACAATAAATACCAGCTTCAGTGGTGAAATAGATATGGCCGTTAGCAATAGCCGGTGAGCCATAAATTTCGGCATAACGCTGTCTGCTCGTCTCTTTTTGATCTCCTTCCTCATTGACTTTCAGTTGGACAGTACTAGCTACCTTAGCCCCACTTGGGCCAACTGATAAGACATGAAAATGACCATTGACTTCGGTAACATAAATTTTACCATCAGCCCAAACCGGAGAACCTTTTCCAACAGTACCGATGTTATGAACCCAATGCTGATTTCCTGTTCTAGAATCAAAAGAATAGAGATTAGCAGAATGGTCAACCACATACAATCGACCGTTATGTAAAGCTGGTGAACTATAACCCGCCTGACAACCGTCAACTCGCCAAACTTCGTGGGTTTGGGTAATGTCTCCCTGTCCTCGACCATCGATACAAACCACTCGCCCCATGACGGTATTGTCAATATTTTCTTCGCCGTGAGAGGCATAGATTAGATATCCATCAGCAACTACAGAGGCATTTAGCCCTCTTTGCTTACTAAGGGCAAATTTCCAGACAGATTCACCTGTCCGAATATCCATGGCATATACTGCCCCATCAGCATTGCCGGCTACTAAAAGGCGACGGCCATTAATCGTAGCAACGATAGGAACTGAGTAGGTTGTATCTTTCGGTGGGCCACCAGGCGTGGAAATCCAAACTACCTCTCCATTATTTTTATTGAAGGCAAAATAACGATGTCTTCCTGGGGCTTGACTGCCCCAGCTTGTGTTAAGATAGCTGATAATGACCAAATCGCCATCGACAAATGGCGTATGTGTTCGTCCTCCGTAACCAGAAATCCGGCCAAATGTTTCCGTCAAAGATATTTCCCATAATTTCTCGCCATCCCCAGTGAAGGCAAAAAACATACCTTGAACACCATGAACATAAACGTTACCAGTTTCAGGGTCACAAACAGGACTAGCCCAACCCACTCGATTAAAAGGAATAGTGGTGTGAAACACATTGAATTTATAATCCCACAGCAATTGACCATTTTTAGCTGAAAAACAAGCGATTTGCTCTTGCTCAGT
Organism: uncultured bacterium; assembly: GCA_964451145.1. Lineage (GTDB taxonomy): Bacteria > Poribacteria > WGA-4E > WGA-4E > UBA9662 > TMED15. The sequence continues at coordinate 1,235 of CAYVHK010000033.1, forward strand.
TATTTCCTGACCACTTCGTCCAATAACATAAACTTTATCGTTCATTACTACAGGTGTTGAACGACCAACAAAATCGGCTGTCCATAATTGCTGTCCACCATCTTCCGTCCATTCATCAACTAAGCCGGTTTCTAACGAAGTTCCATTTTGGTTAGGGCCCCGCCAATGTGGCCAGTCAGCACTATTAACAACGATTGTCAGTAGCCAAAAACAACACATCAAATCCCAAATTCGCATATTATTCCTCCAATTATGTATCCGCTTTTATATTGAGTAATGTTCATTGAACTATCAAACTTAATTCCGAATTGCATAGAGTGCATCGTAACTCCGTAGATAAAGCGTACTGTTGGCAATGGCTGGTGAAGCTGCAACCTCCTCGCCAATTTCATTTTGGGCTAATACCTCAAAAACTCGACCGGCTTTAACCACTGTTACCAAGCCATCTCTGGAAGTAAGATAGATTTTCCCATCAGCATAAACAGGAGAAGCACGATGACGATTATTGTGCGTCCGTTCCTGGTATATTTCCTCACCCGTTTGAGCCGACATGCAAATCAAGACTCCGTTCTCACGACATAGGTAAACCAATCCATCATGAATTAATGGTGACGGGACATCAGGTGTATTGTTATGTCGCTTCCATAGCTGACCGTTTTCTTCTGTAACTTGGCCCTCAACTGACGGACTCAGCCCAATTACAGGTCCATTCTTGGCGGATGGTACAACAATTAACCCTGGCACAATGGCAGGTGTAGCAACAAAACGAAGGCTACCGTTATAACGGCCTTTGCTGTTGAGCCCACCACAACGCCAAATTTCACCACCGTCGCTCAACCGATGACCACTAACGTAATCAGCCCCGTGAACGATCATAAATTCGTACTCATTATCTCGATACAAGACAGGAGAGGCATAGGAGTGTTCACATTCTGAATGGGCATCACTAACCCGTTCATGAACCCAGATCTGTTCTCCTGTCATCTTATCCAATGCTACTAATAAGCCAACTGACTCTTGATTAGCTTTTCGTTTTTGTTCAGCAGTTTCATCTATCAGAGTCAAATTACTGTGATGGAGTTGCAAATAAAGTCGGTCACCATCCACCACTGGTGAAGAAGACATCACGAAGTATAGTTCAAATGTACCGTACCATTCTTCCAAGTTTCCTTTCCAAATTTCTTTACCTTCGAAATCGTAACAACCGATGTGACCTGTACTTACATAAGCCCAAACGTATTGGCCATCAGTACAAGGCGATGGCGAAGCACAATTACCTTCGTTACCTCGAACATTACGATTCCCTGAACCAAGCTTTTTCTGCCAAAGCTGTTTACCATCGGTGTTAAGACAAATCAACAAAAGGTCGTCCTCATTCTCAGACACCGAAGTTAGAAAAATCCTATCCTCCCATACGATAGGAGTAGAACCCGCTGGTCCTGGTAAAGGCATTCGCCAAGACACATTTTTGGTCTTTGTCCAGTGTGTGGCAATCCCAGTTTCGCTACTAAGCCCATTAGCGCCTGGCCCACGCCATGATGGCCAATTGTCAGCCATTATCAACGACGATGAAATAACCAATATAATCCATACAGACAAAAACGAAGTATTAAAACGTCTCATTTTTACTATCCTTTACATAACTTCAGACTAAGCTTCTTGTCGGAGCACAAGACAAAATTATAACAGTGATTTAGAGGATCAACAATAAAAAGAAAAACTGAGTTGTCGTTCTAGAAATTCAACGAGTAGAAAGTTCATTCTTAGTTAATTGCCGTGGACAATTGACGTAGATGAGCAACAACCGAGGTTGATAAGCCTTGTAAATCATAACCTCCTTCTAATACCGAAACAATTTGCCCTAGACAAACTTGGTCAGCAATTTCCTGTAAAATTTTGGTTAAATTGGCAAAACCCTCTGTTGTCATATTCATTTGAGATAGAGGATCTCGTTGATGTGCATCAAAGCCAGCGGAAATAAAAATAAATTCTGGTTTGAATGCGAGTAGCTTAGGTTGTAGTACTTTTCGAAATTGATCCTCATAATCAGATACACCACTATAGGGTGGCATAGGACAGTTCAAGGTAGTGCCAACTCCTTGGCCAGTTCCTTTTTCTTTGGTAGAACCACTACCAGGATAAAGAGGGAATTGGTGTATAGAAAAATAAAAGACTGATGGATCTGCATAGAAAATATCCTGCGTACCATTACCATGATGCACATCCCAGTCAATTATAGCAATGCGATCTAGCCCATGTTTTTTTTGTAAATGCCGAGTTGCAACTGCCACACTGTTAAATAAACAAAAACCCATAGCTCGAACGGCTGTCGCATGGTGCCCGGGTGGACGCATCAACACAAATCCATTGTCAATTTTTTTAGCGATAACAGATTCTGCTAAGGCAATAGTTCCACCTATTGGTAATAGGGCTACCTGATAAGAATCTTTAGCAACTGGTGTATCATACTCTAAGGGAACTTCAGTTTGACAATGCTGATATACTCGATCGATATGTTCTTTAGAGTGAACATAAGCTAGTTTTTCGTTGGTAACAATTTCCAATTCTACAGACACTAAATTCAAGTTAGCCTGTTCAATAGCAGCTAGGCATGACCTAATTCGATCTGATCTTTCAGGGTGTCCTGATCCGGTATTATGGCCAAGGCAACGATCGTCTGTTGCAATTCCACTTTTTAGCATTGTTCTTCCTCTTGTTTCATTGTAGTTAAAGTTTTAGTTGTATCTCTTAAGATAGGAATACAAGGGTGATGTAACGCCTTTGTAATTTTAAACAAAACTAGTTTCGTTTAGCCTTGAACGGATGATTAGTCAGACAATCGCTAGATACTACAAGCGTGAATTGACCTGAGTATATCCTCATGATAAAATCGACGACTGTTACGCAGTTCATCCAAACAAAAGAGGTATCATATGAGAGACTTTGCCTTTACCGGTGGGCGTCCTGACCCCGGTACTTTTCCAACCCAAAAACTAATCGCTGCAAGTGCCAAAGCTTTAGAGAAAATCGGTAGTGATCTAGTTAACTACCCTGGCGAAGATGGAAATCAGCAACTGAGAGAGTTGGCCTCCCTACGCTTTCAGCGCAGAGAAGGAATTCCTCTGCCAGTGGATGATATTTCACTAACTTCCGGTTCTATGCAGTCGCTAGACTTAATATTCCGTGCGTATCTGAAACCCGGTGATATCATACTAACTGAAGAACTTGTTTACAGTGGCACCTTAGGATTACTTAAGCATTTGGAAGCCAATATTGTTGGAATACCTCTCGATTATGCTGACGGAATAGATATGATTGCGCTTGAACAAAAACTAAATAGGCTAAAGGCGGAAGGAAAATGTCCTCGGCTAATTTATGTGACTGCCAATCACCAAAATCCGACTGGGGCTATTTTGACTCTCGATAGACGGCAAAGACTTCTCGAATTAGCTAACGAGTTTGATCTGCTAATTATCGAAGATGACTGCTATGGCGATATTGACTTTATTCCCAACATTACCCCCGACTCACTATATAAGTTGGATCTATCTGATCGAGTGATTTACGTTGCTTCCTTCTCCAAAATTTTAGGGGCCGGCGTCCGGTTAGGCTATTTTGTCACCTCACCTCGACATCGTCGGAAAATCCACGCCGGGCGGTGGGACCTAGGAACGAGTGGACTAGCAAGTGCCATTGTGGCTCAATTTTTTACCGATCACTTAGAAGAACACTTGGAAACAACTAATGCCGTAGTAAAAGCCAAGTGTCAGGCGGTACTTGACACCCTTGAGGCCAACGTCAGTAATTTGTGCACTTGGACTGTGCCTCGTGGTGGATTATTTTTGTGGATCGATTTGCCCAAAGAGACTGACATGGATAAATTGAAAAAAACAGCCCGTCAAAAAGGAGTCGGATTTAGCCCTGGCAGCGCCTTTCATTGCCATAACGAACCCATCAAAGCTATCCGACTAGCATATGCTTATTGTGCACTAGAAAACATACCAGAAGGTATCACCTACCTGTGCCACGCTATTCGAAATGCACAACAATAAAAATTAAAATTAATTAAACTTAGCCATGTCAATTAAAACACGTTTGACTTCCACACTAAGATCAGACAAACTACTTTTTATGAGCGCTATCTCACAATGAAGGTCTTGTAATTCTTGTTGGCTACTTTCAACGTATTCAGCTAATTGATTAAAAACTTTCTGGTTGTACTTTTGGCGGGATAGGATTATTATCAGTAGTAAAATAAATGATAACATCAGAGCTATACAACCCAAAGGAAGAGCAACCCACTTCATCTCAATGAACCAGGGTTGGGGAGCCTGTGTCAATTCAGTGACTCTTTCCAAATGTTGCAAGCTCTCTTCTTTTGCCTGCTTTAGACCGTCGACCAAACCTTCATTGTATCCAGCCTGATGACCCTTTTCATAAGCTTGGTCAACCTTTGATTGTCGACGGCAACCGAAGCAACCAACAAAAAATAGAATAACGACCAAACACCAAAGCCAGTTAAACCAATGGGTAGTATGGTTGTTTCCCATCTGAACTAGTGGCTATTCAATAAAAACGGTTTGCCGATCGGCAGACGAATAGCAAATAACCATTGTTACTGGCTCCCAACCTTTGTTAATAGCGTTGTGCTTGACTCCCGGTGGAATTCGTAGCATCATTCCTGCTCGCAGGTCGTGAACCTCACTGCCCAAACTGTGGGCGCACTGACCCGAGATAACGTAGATTAGTTCTTCACAATTGGGGTGGTAATGAATAGGGTTAGATTCCCCTGCATTGATGTAGACAATACCAAAAGTCATCTCAGCTTGAGGGTCGATCTGATCGTTACACAACCACTTAATAGCCCCCCAAGGAAAATCAAGACTATCTTGTTCAGTTAAACTGGTAATGGTTGTTGTTGGTTTATCCACATCCAAAATATCAATCACTTGCTCCGGTGGCCGGCCTAGAACTGCTTGGTCACCATTAACAACAATTGGTCGTTCGATCAAAATTGGATTATCGACCATCAATTGACACCATTCTTCATCCGACCGTTCCTCGTCGATCGATAAATCTAATTCCTCGAATTTATCTTCTTTAGTTCGGATAATGTCAGTTGGTTTCACTGCTAGTCCCTGACAAAGTTCATACAATTCAACGGCAGTTGGCGGAGTTTCTAGATATTCTATAACATCAACCGGAAAATTCCGTTCTTGTATGAGTTCTAGTGCGGCCTGGCTTTTGCTGCAGTCTGGATTGTGGTAAATCTTTAGGTTGGCCATTTGTCGAACTCCTTCTCTGACGATTTAAGATTTTGATTCGTATTGACTAATAAGGGCCTCAAATTGCAAGGTCCAACCAATTTCGTCTAAACCATTAATAAGACAATACTTTTCAAAAACCCCAATATCAAAGCTATGTGTTTTTCCGTCAGGTTGTTCTACCTGTTGTTTTTCTAGATTGACAGTCAGCTGATAGTTTTGATTTGATTCAATTTGGCGCATCAAACTTTCCACTATTTCGGCGGTTAAAATGACGGGCAAAATTCCATTTTTGTAACAGTTGTTTTTGAAAATATCAGCGAAGGAAGGTGCAATAACAACCTTAAATCCATGGTCTAGCAATGCCCATGGAGCATGTTCCCTCGAGCTGCCACATCCAAAGTTAGCACCAGCAACCAAGATACTAGCCTCACTATAACGGTCATAGTTAAGAATAAAGTCAGCGTTGACACTTTCATCGTCATTATAACGCCAATCAAAAAACAGAAACTCCCCAAAACCGCTCCGCTCAATGCGTTTCAGAAACTGTTTTGGAATAATCTGATCCGTATCAACGTTAATGTAATCAAAAGGCAAAGCAATGCCAGTGTGAACCGCAAAGGCTTCCATACACAACTCCGAATTCTATTTAAGTCCTACCAGTCGTAATCCCAGTCCCATTCTAAACCTAAATCTGCTATCATCTGTAAGTCGTCTTTAGCTGATCGACCACCTGTTGTCAAGTAGTTGCCAACTAGGGTAGCACTCGCCCCTGCCATAAATATCATCGACTGAAGATCTCTTAAGTTAGGTTCTCGGCCGCCAGCTACCATGATCTCCTTTTGTGGCAAGGTAAAACGAAAAACGGCAATTGTTTTCAGTATTTCCATTGGTGGAAGAGGTTTGTTATCTTCTAGCGGGGTGCCATCGATACGAACTAGGAAATTCAGAGGGACAACATCAACATCTAATTCTTGTAATTCAAGGGCTAACTCAACACGTTGTTCGAGACTTTCACCCATACCAAAAATACCACCGCTACAAACTCTTAGACCAGCAGATTTACAGTGTTTAATAGTATTAATTCGGTCTTGATGAGTATGAGTTGTACAAACTTGGTCGAAAAAGCTGTTGGCTGTTTCTAAATTATGGTTATAGACTGCTAAGCCAGCATTTTTCAATCTTTGAGCTACCACCGGAGATTCGATCAAACCCAACGAAGCATCGGCCCGGACTTGTCCACTTTGTGACATTTCTTGGATACGTTGGCAAACTTGGTCTAACATTCGACCTTCACGCAAACCACGCCATGCAGCCACTAATCCAAGGGCTTGAGCTCCATTTTCTTCTGCCGTCTGACTTGCATCAGCTACCGTTTCTTGGTCAAGAAATTTGTAGACTGGGCTTTCAGTTTCATAGTGGGTTGATTGTGAACAAAAGTTACAATCTTCGCTGCACGCCCCCGATTTAGCGTTAACAATCGAACAGAGATGAATTCTGTTTCCTTTGAAATGTTGACGAATTCTATTAGCCCAAGATAAAAGGTCAAAGATGTCGGGCTCATCTGTTTGTATTAGGGCCAGCGCTTGGTCGAAGTTCATTCGGTGTCCGTCTATAACCTTTTGCCCCAGATTCTGAATTAGGTATTGTTGATTCAAGCCGATTCCTCAATTTTGAAGGGTAGGTCTAGGCTGAATTAAGTGAAAATTAAAACTTTCAACAGAAAACACAGCCGGACCAGTGTTATTTTAACTAATTTCACATTGCTGGTCAAGCCTAATGCGTCACAGCATTTCGCCAGTAAAAGTATAAAATGTTTTTAACCAATTGACATAAAATAAACCGTTAGAGTAAGCCCAATAACTTAACTTAAGTACAACAATTAAAACGGTTAAAACTATCAATGTGCAGACTAAAAACCAATCTTGAAAACGAAAGTACAGCTTGTTTAGATAAGTACGTTGCGTAAACTTATTAGTCGAAAAGGAACGGCTTTCAATAGCTTCACTCATCTTGGTTGCTCTGCGAATATTGTGCACTAAGACCGGACGTATTATACCAACCATACGCTTTAACATTTCTACTGGATTAACTTGAAAATGACGTGCACCTCGCAATTGCTGAGAACGAAATACAAGTTGAGTTTCACTGGCTAACATAGGCAAATAGCGGATAGCAGTAGTAACCATGAAAGCAATGGGAAAAGGTACACCCAGCCGGATCATTCCTAGTAGTAAATCTCGGGGTTGAGTGGTAGTAACGACGAAAGTTCCAACAGTTATCATCAGTGAGAAACGGAGCGATTGACGTAGACCATACAAGACCCCTTCTTTATACAATACGATACCATCGGTCAAAGAGCCGATCAACGGGAAGGTTTCAGGAATGAGAGTAAATAAGGGGGTCCGTGGATATTGGTCGTAGAAAAGACCTTGACTATAGGCCGTGGCCCAAGTAGCAATCAGTAAAAAAACAACTAACCAGATTAGCCTTCGCCTTGACAAAGACTGACTGAACATTAATATCAATCCAAATAGCAAGCAAAACGACAAAACCAGTACACCATCCAGCATAATGGCTAAAATACCAGAGATAATTAAAAGTACAATCTTGGTGCGCGGATCGAAGATCATTCATCAATATAAATAGTTAAGTCAATAATTCACATTAGTCATAAGCACCTTTCCGATGATCGCCTAGTAATCGGAGTTGGCGGTCAGTAGCCCAGTCCAATACGTGCGGTTCAAACTGGAATTTATTCAGATAAGGTGGAAATTTTTGTGTAATCATCCTTTGAGCATAATGAACTTGAAGCAGATATCGTTTTTCGCTACTGGTGTTAGCTGTACCACGATGCCAAACTTCACTGCGAAAAATAATCGCATCCCCAGCTTGACAAAGAATGCTCAATTCTTCCGATGGCTCAGGACGGTCTTGTTTTACATGAGTACCAGGAACAAACTTAGTCGGACCTAGTTCCTCATACATATCGTTAAGGTAAAAGTGAGTGGTTGTAATGAAAATTGGGATTCTCACTCGTGGATCAGCAGTAATATCGTCGGGCAAAGAGACTGGTTTCCAGTCGGTGTGCAAGACTTGGTCAGGCCGGCCAGGCCCAGTTACCCAAGCCGTCATACCAATCACGTGGCAATCATTGCCATGAACCCCCTCGGCAATTTCAATTACACCTTCCACATCAAGACAATCAAAAAAGGATCGATCTCTATTAAACGCATTATTGATGTGCTTTTCTAGGAAATCGCTCGATTGACCATCACAATCCCGGTCAAAACTTTCCGTAATTCCACTCAATTGATCCATCTGGTATTTTAATTCGGTTACTTGTTTGTCCGTAAGGGCTTTTGGAATATAGGCATAGCCAATCTTGTGCATAGCCTCAATCTGGTCTTTGATCTGCGAATGATATATAAGGGATGCTGATGCCATTTTCTTTAGACTTACGTCTCTCCTGTTTAGATTAAATCTATTCCAAAAATTATGCGGACTTTGTTAACGGATTGGCTAACCCCAGTTCAGTGGATAGTTGTTGAACATTAGCAACAATATGGTTTGGTAGAATAATCCCATTTTGTAAGTAGTCTTTTCGTCTATGATAACTACCTTGTCCTGGCCATTGTACGCTGCCTTGTTCAGGGAAAAGTTGAACTGAATGTAAATGTTCTTTTAAAGACTCGACTTGATCTGCCAACCAATTGCCGTAGGGTCGAATAGCTATAAAAAGCTTAGTGGATCCTCCAGCTGAATCGGTCGGTTGGTTATTTCGGCCTTGTTGGTAACAAAGAAGACCGTTAGCTAAGCCAGCTGTTAGAAATTCAATCATAAAAGACAAACCGGAACCTTTATGTTCGCCCATGGGCAAGAACCTTTGTGAGTCCAATACTTGATTGGGGTCAGTTGTAAGTTGTCCAGATCCATTCAATCCCCAACTGGCCGGAATTTGTTTGCCGTTAACAGCCGATTGCCCAACTTTACCAATTGCCGCTTGTGTCATAGCAATGTCAAGAACAACTGGTTCATTATCATTGGTTGATGGTATTCCTATTGCCATAGGATTATTTCCGAGAGAAGGTTCAGCGGTTCCCCAAGCTGGGAAGTTAGTAATGGTATTAGTAAAGGCCAAACCAATCATACCTTTCTCAGTTGCACGCAGGCTATAACTATACCCACGCCCCCAATGTGCCACCCCTTTCACTGTTACTGCTCCTATTCCGAACTGAATAGCCCGTTCTATGGCCATGTCCATTGCTAATGCTGAAGTGTACCGACCAATCGCACGATCAGTTTCCAATAAAACGGAAGCAGGTTGTTCAACCACAGTGATCAATTCCGGATCAGAATTGATCAGTCCGGATTTCAATTGATTGACCAAACCAGCTAACATTCGCACACCATGAGAATGGACTCCACACAAATCGACCTCAGCGCAAATTTGGGCCTCGACCTCAGCTACGTGATCGGGAACATTGCACAAAGTCAGGGTTTGATGGATAAAATTTTGCAGTTTTGAGTAACTTATTCGGGTTGTCATTAGACCGGGTTTTTCACTTCGAGTCATTCTACCAGATTGATCTAGCCGTTGCAAAGAAACGGAAAAATTGCTAATTGTTTCTTGACCCATTGTACTAATCTTGCTAGAATCGGGGCATATATTTGGTATTTATAAATTGGATAATACAGTATAATCACATTATGTCATTCGACTCTAGGCAAGTAACTGATTCAGCTTCCCAAATTCGTATCACCGATTTTCAAGCTTATCCACTGGGTCAGAAAGCATATGTCAAAATTATGACCAACATGGGTGTTGAGGGGTGGGCCGAAATCAACAATATGGAGACGACAGTTGCTTGTCAATTGGCACTCTCCTTGTCAGAAATGATTGTGGGTGAAAATCCAACTCGAATTGAACACCACTGGCAACGTCTATTCCGAGCCCATCGAAATTTGCGAGGCGGGGGGCTAATGATTCATACCATTTCAGCTATTGATATGGCACTTTGGGACATTGCCGGTAAACTATGGCAAGTTCCTGTTTACCGATTACTTGGTGGCCCGTGCCGAGAAAAGATTTGGCGTTACCCAAGTCCAAAAGCAATTAAAATTGGCCCAGGTTGTGCAATACCGTTCGTCGGTACACCAACAGAATTCGCTAATTTAGTTAATGGTGGCAATACGGCCAGAGAGAAGGTTGGCCCTGATGGGGCTGTGATGTTTGATGCCCATAGTTGTTTACCCCCCCCAATTCTACAACAGTTCGCAGGTCAACTTCAATCGGATGACCTACTGTTTTTAGAGGAGTCTTGGCTACCAGGCAACATAGAAGTGATGAAAAAAATTCGCCAGTCCGTTTCGGTTCCATTAGCGACTGGTGAACGAGACCGTACAATATGGGAAAATCGTCAGATATTGGAAGCCCAAGTCATCGATGTATTACAACCTGATTGTGGGCATAGTGGAGGCATCAGCCAAATGAAGAAAATTTCGACACTGGCCGAGGCTCATCACGTTCCTTTGGCACCACATTGTACTATGTCCAATTTGGGCTTAACTGCAAGCCTCCACGTTTCAGCCTCAATCCCATTTTTCTTGATTCACGAAGGATATGACAACGTGTTACCAACCAGTATCGCTAATCGATCGTGGCAAATGGATGCAGATGGTTACCTATCCTTGCCAGACGGAATCGGATTAGGAGTTGAGGTAAATGAATCTGCAGTAATCGAATATAGCACAAAAACATCTGGACAATTTGCGTGGCCCAATAACCGATTACCCGATGGTTCTATTGCTGACTATTAGAACACGATAAAAAATTAAAAGGAAAACGTAAGACATAATGGAACGAGTAAAAGTGGCTATGGTCGGTTGCGGTGGTTTACCTAACAATTGCCTAATGC
>CAYVHK010000033.1:12426-15156 GCA_964451145.1 uncultured bacterium
AGCCATGATGGTTATTGATGAAATTGACCTAGTGGCAACCTGTGATTTAAGACAAGAAGCTGCAGAATTAGCCGCTAACCGGTTTCGGGCTAACTGCTTTTATACTGACTACCAAAAGATGCTTGAGGAAGAAGAACTTGATGGCTTAGTAATTGCAGCCCCACCAGCAATACATACAGAAATTGGAATTGCAGCACTTAATCATGGTCTTCATGTTTTCACTGAAAAACCCCCCTCAATGTCAGCTGAAATGGCCAAACAATTTCGAGATACTGCTCGAACATATCCAAAATTGAAAGTACTGATGGGAACAGTCCAAAGGCATTGCCCAGTAAACCAAATGGCGAAAGAGATTATCGCCCGTCCGGACTTTGGCCAGCCTATTGTTTATCAATCTCGTTACGTTTGTCCAGGTCCTGGCATGCGAATGGATTGGGGACTAAACCGCCAGTCTGAAAGTGATATGTTTCGTTTTTTTCTGTTGGATCATATCATTCACCATCTAGATTTAGCTCGATTTTTTATGGGTGAAATCGTCAGTGTTAGTACCATGCGTAGCAAAACCAAAAATGAACATTACGCAGCCGTTATTAACTATCGTTTTTGCAATGGGATTGCTGGCAGTCAAACGATTTGCCACCGTTCGCCAATTTTTGAAAATCGCACTTTGATTGTGGGAGACGGTCCATCTTGGGTAGAAACCCACAATTGGACTAAGTTATCTTACTCCACACCTGATCTTCCTATTGGGGAAGGAGGCTACAACGACGGTAGGGTTATTCAATGGGATAGCGGCATGAATTACCAAAACGGTGTAATACGGCCTGGTTATCGAGAAGAGCTAACTTGTTGGGCTGAGGCAATTTTGAAAAATGGTGAATGCCAGGCCAACTTGGAAGACGGTTATCGAGAAATGTGCTTAATTGATGCTATTATCGAAAGTGCGGAACAAGGACATGAAGTCCAAATACCATATGAAGATTAGCTAATAAAAGTAGGTTAGCAGTAATTGCACTCGATCGTTTTGACCAAGCCAGTTACACATTTTAAGAATTAAGTGCCGGACAAGATCACATTCTGAGTTGTTTACAAAATGTTTCGCTCGTCTAATCACTAAGACAAACCTTTATAGATTTATGATTACGTGATCAATTTAATAAATTAAATAAGCAGAATAGTATGTTAGTTTTAGATTTACATGGAGCAAGGCACAAACAAGTTTCTAGCTTAGTTGAAAATTTCATTCATTCCTCAAAAGAACCAATATTTAAGATTATTATTGGAAATAGTAACAGAATGCTAGAGTTGGTATCAGAAGTTTTATCAAAACATTCCTTCAAATATGATTATGAAAATTGGTCCAATATGGGTGCAATAATCGTCTATAAGGATATTGAACAAAAATAGTAATTACAAACCATCAAGATAAGGTTTATTCAGTAGTAAACAAACACTGAATGAAAGTGTACTATTGAGATACAATCCTCGTATTAATCCAAAATTATCGGTCAATATCCTTTAAGATTGGCTTTCTATGCGCGAACACCCCCAGCAATTTCGGCAGAAATCACGCCCTAGTCCACGAGAATAAAACCAATGACAGCAAAGGAGCGCACATTACTTGATAGTAGAGTTTATGTGAACGCTAACCTGCAGCAGTCAATCTAACCATATTTGGAAATACTTACAACTGAACCTAGATTGAATAAACATTAAGATTCTTGGTTAGAAATCAATGCTTGCTGCACCCACCCACCAATCGCTCTGCAGATTACTGTATCTGGCAACTTCTAGGTGAACGAACTTAAGTAGCCGCAAATCAGCCCCCATGGTAATGAAACCCTGATTGTTGCCAACTCGTAGACCAATTTCAACAAGTTGATCGGGTAGAAGACGGACTTCAGCACCCAAATGAAGGTTATCACTCAACTGGTCTAAAGCGTAACCACCTAAAGCATCATCTCCGTTTGGATTGTCGTAAGTAGCAGCCAAGGTCATATCTAGCAGAGTACTAGTCTTTTTTAGCAAATTCAAAGGACGCAGCGCCATCGAAATAGCCACGTTGGGTGGAAATGTTTCTTCGCCAATGCCACCAACCAAGTTTCGACCCACTACGCCTAAGTTCAGCCCATCAACCGGTGTAATAATTGTACCGAAGTCAATGCTATAGCCAAACTGTCGCTCAAGGTTTTCTTGAATGAAATCAGTAATGTTTTGGTTTGGTCCTAGGTCAAAATAGTCTTGGGCAAATTTCTTTGGGTTAAGAAGATCAGAAATTGCAAAGGGATCATCCACATCACTAAACTCAGCTCGACCGATTAAGCGAGCTGTAGTACCAAAATGAACGGCTTTGAGAAACGATTGGTTCAAATCCACCCGATAAGCTAAAGTAGTAGCCAAAGCTCCTTGAGCTACCGACCGGTAGATAATCTCGTCATCTAGCATCTGCAAAATTGGGTCAGGCCAAGGGATTCCTCGCTTGGCCAACCGAAACTCGGTTAAGCTTTGGAAATAGAGAGATAAGCCGAGGGCCATCTGCTTATCTGCCAAAGGCACAGACAAACCCAAACCGAGGAAATCAATATTAACTCCCAAGTGTTTCGATGATAAATTACCAACTTCTTCTACTAATTTTGATCTAGCTGATGCTACTGTTGGGTCAAACAGTGGGTTAGCAGAATTGGTTACCGGAGAAACAAAATAATCGAGAAAGTTTTCCATACTCAATGA
>CAYVHK010000033.1:15166-31253 GCA_964451145.1 uncultured bacterium
TAATTTTGACCTGGCTGATGCTACCGCGGGATCAAACAAAGGATTGGCTGAGTTTGTTAGTGGAGCAACGACATCATTCAAAAATCCCTGCATACCTGAGGCTTGATCGAAAATATCTTGCGTTATTCCACCTCGGATCGGTAAGAATTGAAAGGCTACTTCACCAATCTGTGTCAGCCCCGCTGGATTATAGTGAATGGCTGAAAGATCATCGGCAATAGCTTCATAAGCATTACCCAAACTGGCGGGGCGTAATCCTCTATACAGAAATAGTGGCGTTTCATTAGCAAAAGAAAAACTAGGTGAAAATAGAAAGAAAAGAGAAATACTTAAAACTATTAGTCCAGACAAGACTGCCGATTTGTGATAGTTCATAGTGTATAACTCCTTATTGACTCAACAGTTGGCGTATGCGGTTTTCAACTTCGGATCTGTTACTGATTGAAAAACCCCATTTATTCACTTCGTTTAACAGTTGCTCGGTAAATATATCAGCCACATTTTTATTTAGGCTTTGAATGGATGTGGCTAGATCAGGAGCCAATTTCTTTGCCAGTTGCAATCCACGATCCAAATGATAGAGCATATCTTGTCGGCTGATTTTTCGATTGATTAAAGTAGCTTGGTTTTGAATTAATTGGCCATAAATATCTTTGATACCTGGTTGTTCTAAAACTCTAATTTTGGCATTAGTCAACAGTGTTACCGCGTCAATAACGACTTGTCGTTGCTCTGCACTAAACTGACGCAAATATTCTTCGGGCTTTAAATTGTCAAACTGTTTTTGAGCTGATTCTGTTAAATGAAAGTCGTACTGTCCATCTACAAAATCAATTTCGAAAAGCTCCCCTTTTTTGGTTTGCAATTTTCGCAAAGCATCCGACAAATAAAAATGGGCAAGATTAATATGCATCAAAATTTGATCAGTCTCAGAAAGAATAGAATTTCCCTCAGTTTGAGATGGACTAGCTGGTAGCGCCATATCAAGCATAAAAGGTGTCTGTTCACCTGATGCGTCCAGTACCGAATACATAGCGCCTATTGCCTCTTGAATGGCTGGTTCTGGAATTGCTTCGAGTTGTTCTGGGCTGGCTAAGATGGTTTCCAAATTGCCTAAATCACCCAGTTCAGACAGGTTAATACCTAAACCAGTTTGATCTATAGCTGATTGTGCGGCGATAAAAGCTTTTTGTATATCACCCTCTCTTGGATCTTCGTTACCTAGGACCGGGCGTGCAACCCGATCTTCGGGGTTAGCACACCCAAAACACAAGCATATCAATAGACAGGCAATGATATTTTGGAAATCTTGAAGCCATTTTTTGACTTGAGTCATATTACTTTCTCCCTACAGTATTTCTGGAATCGATTTAGTACCCTAAATGTTTTTTTGGATTAAGCACCATTTGACCTTTTCGTATCTCAAAATGCAGATGTGGACCAGTTGAAAGGCCTGTACTCCCCACCTGTGCAATTTTCTGTCCTTGGCGAACCCGCGCACCCTTGCTGACCAATAGTTTGGAGTTATGAGCGTATCGGGTCTCATATCCACCAACGTGCTGGATAATCACTAATTTACCATATCCGCCCATTATACCGCTGAAAGTAACTTGACCATTGGCCGACGCTCGCACGTTGGTTCCGCTTTTGGCAGAGATATCCAGCCCTTTGTGTAATCTTCTGCGTTTCAAAACTGGATGGATACGATAACCATACCCATCAGATATACGACCCCTAACGGGCAAAATAAATCTAGGGTTGACGCTCTTTCCGGTCAAACGTCTTTTGAGACCTTCTCGCACTTGTCGATTCGTCAACTTAGCTCCAGGTAAAAATAAATCAGTGTTAGCTTGTATAAAATCTGGGTCTACAATGGCATTAGCCGAAATAATGGTCGATAAATCTACCTGGTAACGCAAAGCTATATCCTCTAAAGTTTCATTCTTTAGCACCGTGTGTAAAATACCTTTTTTACTCGGGATACGAATTATCTGACCGTTTTTAATCAGATTAGCATTTTTGAGCTTATTGAAAGTTAATAATGTATAGATGTCCAAATTGTTTTTGGCCGCAATTTTCCACAAACTGTCGTTCTTTCTAATACGATAGGTTTTTGGAGAAATAGACGGCTGCCTATACGTCATTTCAGCTCGCGATTCGGGCATTTTTTTAGTTGGCTCAAGATCCTTTTTAGATTCAATTTCGAGAATCTTTTCTATATCGAGAGGTGTTTTTAACTCGGTTGTCAATTGAATAGATTGGGTTTCAGAAAAAGCGGGGGAACTCAATTTTTTTGAAGTATTATTCTTTTTAGGCACATCGGGGTCGAGTGTTAATCTAGCGCTAGCATTATCAACCAAGATGGCAGCTAAATCAACCTGACTAGTTGTGTCAATTGTGCTGGTAATGACAGAAGTATCTCTAACTTTAGAGATAAGAATTAAGCTAAGAGCTGTAACAACAGATGCCCAAACCAACAACTGGCGACGAATAGACATGCAATCGATCTCCTTTAACATCTAGTTTGAATGGCCCACTGGATTGAATCATTAATCAACTACAATCAAATGCAAAAACACAAATTTGTATAAACAATTATTCAGTAAACCACAAACAGCGATAAATACGATAGCTGATGCAGAGAGTTACACCAAATTACCTTCATCATCACTAAGATTTAACCGTTATTTGATTAGATATGAGTCTTTAGGCTATAATAATCTAGGGTGATAATGACTTCCAAACTTCCAACCCAATGGCCAAAATTATTCCTCTAAAGGTCAAAACTCTGAGATTTTCTTGTCGGCCTCCCGTTATTTTTGTCATCATCTATTTATTTGCATTTTTAAGTAGAACTACTTGGGCTATTGATCCTGAGTTGGTCTGGAAATTCAATTACGGATCAGGATCGGTAGCGATTGAATCGAAAATCGGACACAACGGGACGATTTTTGGTAGTCCACAACGGGTTGAAAGGTCTACTTCTAGTGATCCTAGTAACAAAGTGCTCCAATTTGATGGTATCGATGATTATGTATCGATACCTGATCACAATTTGATCAATTTGGGAGGTCCTTGGTCTAGTAAAACTATCGTCATCATCTTTAAAGTCGATAATGCGTTCACGATCAATAAACAAATCCTCTACGAGCAAGGGGGAAAAAGTCGTGGTTTAAACCTGTATGTGGAAAATGGAAACTTATATGCCGGTGGATGGAACCAAGATCCAAGTCAAAGCAATTGGTCCGGAGAATGGGCTTCTACTCCTATTGAATCTAACATTTGGTATGAAGCTGCATTAGTGCTGAGAAGATCAAGTGATATTGTGTCTTCGGACAAACTGGAATTGTGGTTGGACAAGGAACTAAAAGCAACCGTAGCTGGAGCTAAGCTGTATACCCATAATGGAGATATTGGAATTGGAAACATCAATCAATGGACAGAGTTTCCCAATAGTGAATCTAACGATAACAAATATTTCCAAGGGCAGATTGACGAAATTCAGCTTTACAATGATGTGCTATTTGCGATTAGGATAGAACCGACTTCATTGATATTTTCAGAAACGGTCGGCATGGCCAGTATCTCGTCCATCAGCCCACCTCCATTCCCGAACTTAGATAGTGATTATGCAACTGATGAGGTGATTATTAAAACCGTGGCTGATGCTTTAATCGGTAATCCAGAACAATCAGGTAATACTGTTATTACTGCTTCACCGTCGCTGAACCAACTTTTTCAACAGCTATCAGTCAATCAAATGACATCTGTTTTTGGCGCCTCAAATGGCTTCTTAGGACATTTCTACCACTTGAAGTTTGATGTGGATCAACCCCTATTGGATATAATTAACAATCTAGTAGCACACGAATTAATTGAGTTAGCTCAACCCAACTATATGTATCGGCAGCAACTGGTTCCGAATGATTATGATTCTGCCAACCAATGGGGGTTGGCTCAAATTAGTGCTGCAGCGGGTTGGAATTATGAAACAGGCAATTCCAACAATATTGTAGTGGCTATCATCGATTCGGGAATCGATTATGACCATGTGGATCTAGCTGCCAACATATGGCAAAACTTCGGAGAAACGCCAGGTAATGGAATCGACGATGACAATAATGGGTACGTTGATGATATCTATGGTTGGGATTTTCATGCTACCCCCAACGACAATCAACCCAACGCTGGCGATCACGGTACTCATGTAGCTGGAATTGTGGGTGCTGTTACTAACAACAATTTAGGTGTAGCAGGAGTTATGTGGAATTGCAAGTTAATGGCTGTTCGTGTACTTGGCGATCAGGGTTCCGAAGACGAAGGCGGTTATACAATTAATATCGCCAAAGGAATCACCTATGCAGTCAATAATGGAGCTGATGTCATCAATATGAGTCTAGGTGCAGATTCGGATGACGCAACTCTCAAAGCCGCCATCGATTATGCTTATGCTCAAGGTGTAGTACTTGTTGCAGCAGCTGGCAATGACAACACAATGTCGGAGAGCTATCCTGCAGCCTATGGCAATGTTATATCCGTTGGCGCAACTGATTCCAACGATAGTCGAGCTAATTTTTCTAACTATGGTAACTGGATTGACATTGTAGCTCCAGGGGTTACTATCTTCAACACAGTAATCAGTGATGGGTATGGTAATAAAAGTGGCACTTCAATGTCAACACCCTTTGTCAGTGGGTTGGCAGGCTTGATTTTAGCCAAAAACCCATTACTAACTCCCAATCAAGTAGCTAATACTATTCGGCGAAGTGCCGATCAAGTTGAATGGATGACCGGAGAATTTATTGGTAGAATCAATCTTGAATCGGCCTTGAAATACCAAGGTAATATTCTGATATTCAACGATAGTAATGTAGCTTTGAATATTTCGAATATTACCCTTGATAGTGGCAACGCTTGGTTAAGCCCTAGTGTTACCACTGCTTCTATCCAAGCAGGTGGTTCGATCTCTATTGGTCTATCGCTAGTATTAGATGGAATGAGCATCGGTACTCATACCGACAAACTCACCATTTCTTCCAGCGATAGTTTGCCCACTGATTCATTTGTTGATGTTTCGCTACAGTTGCAAAACAACCCGCCTACCATAACGTCTTTAACAGCAAGCACGAATCCTTTATTAGAAAACCAGACGACGAATTTGGCCGTAGTAGCTCATGACAATGATAACCATACAATTAACTTTAACTGGTCCGTTAGTCAAGGCCAACTTAGCAGTGAAAGTGGCCCATCAGTATCCTACACTCCACCCGATGTGGATCAGAACACGACAGCCACTATCTCCGTTACTGCTTCCGACGGCTATGGAGGAACCGACACAGAAACGCTGACTATTAGCATCCAATCAGTCGATGTTACGGCTAGTCCAAACCTAGCCGTCGGCTTCAATCTTTTAGCACTGTCTGTCAATGCTAATACTAGTTATACGGCGCATAGCCTACTAAATGAGATTACCAACGCCAGTTCGGTTATGAAATGGCAGGCGAATAGCCAAAACTGGAGTCAGGCTTTTGAAGTGGCTGGCAATAGTCTGGGCCAAAATTTTAATATTCAGCTCAATCAGGGATACTTGATACAGATTGACACGCCAACTAACTGGAGTTTTGTCGGTGATCCTATTACTACAGCTACAACGATACAACTCAAAGTTGGTTTGAATTTAATTGGTATTCCTTATCCTTCCAATTTGACTGGCATTGAAGTTTTATCCACTATTCCAAATGGTCAAACACTAACTTGCTGGAATGCTGTAACCCAATCTTGGCAGTCGATTTTCAAGGTAAATAGTATGATTCTAGGTAATGATTTCGACCTCAATGCAGACAACGGCTATTTTATCGAAGTCCTCCAAGAGACTTCTTGGATCCCAACGGCTTCCAGTGCCGCACCAGTAAAAATTCCCCTGAAGCAGATAGTAACCTTAGATACCATTAACGAAATAAAAAACTTAACGATAGCTAACTTAACGGCTACCTCGGCCGCAGTGGTTTTCCGTACCGATGGAGTAGGACAAAGCCAACTTAAGTGGCGATCAATAAACGACAAAAATTGGAAGACTGAAACCAGAAATCAGATGACCAATATCGGACGAAATCACTATCTGAAACTATCTGGGTTGCAACCAGAACAAATCTATCTAGTGCAAGCTGAAGTTCTTGATCGAGACGGACACATCAAAAAAAGCCAGATAATGAGATTTACCACTACAGTTGTCAGCACAGGGCAACCAAAGGTTGTTTTCGGTCAGGTTGTTAACTCTAATGGTGAACTCAAAATGGATGAATTGGTTGTTTTAACAACAAATAACACCAAGTCAATGATATCAACAACGGACAGGAATGGATATTGGTATCTCAATCTAGGTAATATGAAAATGCTTAATGGTGATGCTTGCAATATTCCAAATGAAGTTTACTTTTCATTATTAGGTAAGGGCAATATGTACCGGCAAGAAATCGAAGGTTTGTCAGTACAACAGTTGGCTACCATTGATTCTGATTCTAACACAACGAGTCAAACAATAAATAGAATTCAGCCTGAAAAAACTCGAATGAATCAGAACTATCCGAATCCTTTCAATCCAGAGACATGGATACCCTTCCAATTACACCAGTCATCACCTGTATGTATCGAAATTTACGACACTAATGGAAATATTATTCGTCGGTTGGAATTGGGGCAATTACCTGCCGGTATATACCATAAAAAGGATCAGGCTGGTCATTGGGACGGTTTAGATCAAACAGGAAAACGGGTAGCAAGTGGCATCTATTTTTATCGATTGGAAGCAAATGGTTACCAAGAAAGTCGAAAAATGGTAATCTTGAAGTAGCCAAATCACCGACACAATTTTTGTGCTATTCGAATTGCACCATAAACCGGTTCTTGACCTACTAATTGAACGGTTCTTTCTGGAAATTGGTCTTGCAAAAGACGAATGAAACTCGGTTGATTTTGGAAAATTCCACCACTCAAAAATACTTCAGCGCAGATGGGAAGTTCTAGTCGATGAATAACCGTCTGTATGCTTAGTGTTAAGGCTTGGCTGGCTTGACTAATGATGGATTGAGCGGCTTGATCACCTATTTCTGCTGATCGAAATACAGAAACAGCTAAGTCAGATATTTGACTTTTACTGGCGATGCCAACCCATTGTACTAGCTGATCTATTTCGGTTAGCGGTATTCGATCTAAAATGAGATTTGGCAGATGGGTCATCTGTCGCCGGCCATCACTCATCTGGGCAATAACTTTTAGACCTTGGTGGCCAATATCATATCCACTACCTTCGTCCCCGAGCAAGTGCCCCCAACCTCCAATCCGAACCGACTCGCCCGCTGAATTCCGGCCGTATGTCATTGATCCGGTTCCAGAAATCGTTAAAATCCCCATGTCCAATTGGGTACCGGCGGCTAGGGCAATTTCTGCATCGTGCGTTAGAATAAATTGTTCTGGCACACCGATTTTTCGGCATAACCGATAGATTGTTTGATGATCTTCACTTCGACCAACGCCAGCTAAACCGAAACAGGCGCATTGACAATCAATCATTTGAATACCAACTTCACTTAATAATTGATTTACTATTGATTCCAATGTCTCTTGGGTTTGCTCAAGGCCAACGGAATGATAATTAGTTGATTTTCCAACCACTTTGACTAAATGGTTACCAGTGATATCAGTAATTACACCGACAGTCTGTGTACCACCACCGTCAATACCAATTAGATAGCCCATTGACACCTCACTTTAAGTTAGATAGAATTCGATTGTGAATTTCAAAATTTCGTTATCCTACCGTGACACAATTGGTCTGTCGAGTTGGGTTACTCAACCAAATAGTAATAGGGTATCAATACGTTTTTTTTGTATTGTTTTCAATTTGTTTTGTATCGCTTACATTTTAGGCGGATGCGACCCAGCCTCTCCTTTAGCTACTATACCAACCAGTGCGCACCTACATCATGTTCACTTTGTAGATCAGAAATATGGTTGGGTCGCCGGTTCAGGTGGCACTTTATTTCGTACAAAGAACGGTGGTCAGTCTTGGGAAACTCTAAATAGTACTGATAATCCCATCTTGCCGAACACGATTAGTAGTTTTTTCTTCACTAGTCGTGAACATGGTTGGCTAGTCAGCTTGAAAGGTCAGATTTACTATACTAATAACGGTGGTCAAATTTGGCATCAACAATCAGGTGGGCTGAGAAACGGTTTGACTGATATTTTTCTAACGAAAGATGCCGTAGGTTGGGCCGTTGGTGGTGGTGGACTTATTTTGCATACCAAGAATGGTGGGTTAAGTTGGGAAAAGCAGCAAACTCCCGATACCCATCACCTGTGGGCCGTCCATTTTGTCAGTGGAAATAAGGGATGGGCTGTTGGTGAGAAAGGAGCAATTTGGACTACTAAAGACGGAGGGTTGCGATGGCAATCGCAACAATCTGGTTTAGATTTACCTTTGCTCGATGTTTCTTTCAGCGATGAAAAACATGGGTGGGTCGTGGGGATCAATGGCACTATTTTAAGAACGACTAATGGTGGACTGTCTTGGCAGTTACAAATGTCTCCCCACCAAAAAACTTGGCGAAGCGTTTTTGCAATTAACCAAAATGAAGGATGGTTAGCGGGTGAAGATGGCATGTTGTTTCAGACAAATGAAAGTGGTTATAGTTGGCAACTGAGAAAATCTAATTCCACACAGCATCTACTGAGTCTATTTGTTCAAAAAAAATGGACGTGGGTCTGCGGTGCTAACGGAACAATTCAGCGTCTTCCACGATCATAATTCGTATAGTTACAGATCATATCCATGACGATTAGCGTGAGAGCGATGGTTCAGGTCAAAGTATGTTTGGTGCCCAGAAAAAAAACGCTCAAGTTCATCTACCATTAGAATAAACGATTCTCGAAATCGATTGCCGGTGAAATAGCCGGTGTGTGGAGTTAAAAATACGTTTTCTAAGTGAAGAATATCGCTGCTTGATGGAATTGGTTCGGGGTCAAACACGTCGAGTCCAGCCACAATATCGCCCCGTTTCAGTCGATTAATCAGTGCTTGAGAGTCGATTATAGCACCACGAGATACATTTACCAAAACACGACCGGAAGGAATTTTATTAAGTTCGTCCACTCCGATCATACCTTTTGTTTTCGGAGTCAATGGCGCCAAACAGACAATGACGTCACACTCCGATAAAATATTGTCCAGCGAAGTTTGTGTGAAACCAACGGCTTCAGCTATCTCACCTGGTAGATAAGGATCATAGACCCAAATCTCGGTTTCGAAAGGACGCAGATATCGAATCAAACGACGACCCATGTGCCCACAACCGATTAATCCAACTCTCTTTCCGGTCAGAACGCCACCGGCATGCTCCAAAGATTGGGGCCACATTTTCGTGTGTCCGCTAATGACGCGCCGAAACTGGGCGCCTGCATTTCTCAGTGAAATTAAGATCAGGGCCAAGGCCCACTCCGCAACTGGATAGGAGGACGCATTGGTTGTATCAACAGTACGAATATTTCGTTTCCAAGCAGCTTTCAAGTCGATGCGGTTCGTAAACCGATCGTCCTCTAACTCACCAATAAACTTCAACTGCTCTACTGAATCCATAATCTCAGCCCCAATTAAGGGTGATCCTCGACTAATTATCAAAGCCTCGGCATGTTTGATGGCCTCTAAAAATTGTTGTGGTGTTTCGTCAATTATATTTTCACTTTCACAATGAAACCAATCCCAATTTGTGAACTTTTTTAATCGCTGAACTTCATTTGGTGAAACATAATTCTTGTAGATACCTTGGTTGCAAATGAGTAGGACTTTGGGTCGCATATTTACCACATCCTTATTTCCTTCGATTATGATATAATCAGCTGAATTTTTATTTAATATTGATAGGCAAATTTTATGTTATCAATGTTAAATAGGCTTACATTCTAATGAGCTCGCTTATTTAAATCAAAGCATACTAATAGATTTACGCCGAATTCAATCGAAATGATAGCCCGCGTTATTCTCTATGTCTTGCTATTAGCAATTATCCCGGTTGCTTTTTATTTCGTATTCAACGATCCACTATTCGTTACTTTTCCCTTTTCTCTTCAACAAATATACGAAGAACGACAAACGCAGATATACGAAACCGCTGTCACCAAAGAAAATACAAATACAAAGGAGGAGGATATAAAGCTTTTTGAAGAAGCAAAAAAATTCAAGTATAAATTTGAAAATGAAGCTGGCTTGGTTCTGATCGACATAATGGAATTACTTTGGTCCGAAGAAGGCGATCTGCGGTATGGTATTCGGAATACTCCAATGGCCGCTCCGACGGAATGGATATTTCCGGACCAAGAAAATGCTGAGACGGTAGTTATACATCACACTTTTGTTTGGCGAATTGCAGTCGTAATGAAGGGTGAAAAAGAAACGATTAAACAAGAAATTTTCGGTGCGGAGGATAGCGAATCAGGAAGTAAAATAGGTAGTCGTGGTGAGGCCATATATTTGCGAAGTGCATTGGATCGCATCATGGGTAGCAAGACTGTCGAAGATATCATTTCAATAGATGGGAAGCATACCTTAAAACATGAATTGCTCGAGGAACTGAGAAAGGTTTTGGGCAATGAAAAAGTCAGATCCGTCTATATTGATACTCTAATGTTTCAATGAGTTCAATCAATTTTCTTTAAATCACACTGGCCAAATAAGTAGTTAAATCAGCTAAAGCCCTTTGAGCATAGGCTTTCGCACGCTCTCGTTTTCTCATCCGTCGGCTTCTTGTTTTTGATTGACTTTCGATGTTCAACGGGGGAAGTAAACCAAAATTAGCTTTCATAGGTTGGAAATCAGCTAAACTAGCATGGGTAACATAATGGCAGAGTGCTCCCAAAACAGTGGTTAATGGTAATACCATCAACTCTCGATTGGTCAAATGACGAGCCATGTTACAACCGGCTAGCAATCCTGTGGCTAAATTGCCCGCATAACTTTCTACTCCGGTAATCTGACCAGCAAAAAATAGATTTTCTCGTGAACGAAACTGCATGGTTGGATGGAGCAATGTTGGAGCTGATATAAAGGTATTGCGGTGCATTTGGCCATAACGTACGAATTCGGCGTTTTTTAATCCAGGTATTGACTGAAATATCCTTTTCTGTTCGGAAAATTTAAGGTTTGTTTGAAATCCGACAATATTATATAGTGTGCCTGCCACATTATCTTGCCGCAGTTGCACCACTGCATGAGAACGTTGGTTAGTACGTGGGTCGATTAGTCCAACGGGTCGCATAGGTCCATAAGCTAATGCATCCAATCCTCGCTCAGCCATAATTTCAACTGGCAAACATCCTTCAAAAAACTGGTGTGCACCAGCCTTGACACCTGACTTGATAGCCTGCTCAAAACTATGTAACTCAATCCGTTCAGCCGCTACCAAGTCGTTAACAAAATGCTCGTACTCATCTTTATTCATTGGACAATTAATATAGTCGCCAACATCTAATTCACCTTTCCCATAACGTGATCCTCGGAATGCGATCCCCATGTCGATTGATTCTTGGCTGACAATAGGCGAAATAGCATCAAAAAAATAAAGATGATCTTCTCCTGATAGTTTCCCAATTGACTTGGATAAAAGTTCTGAGGTTAGTGGCCCTGAAGCAATAATTGTTGGACCGTCTGGAATTTCTGTTACCTCTTTCCGGATTAGATGAATATTAGGTTGTGATTGAATACGTTGAGTGATTAATTGAGAAAACCTTTGTCGATCAACAGCCAAAGCTCCACCAGCAG
Organism: uncultured bacterium; assembly: GCA_964451145.1. Taxonomy (GTDB): domain Bacteria; phylum Poribacteria; class WGA-4E; order WGA-4E; family UBA9662; genus TMED15. Next base: position 26,979 of record CAYVHK010000033.1, read on the forward strand.
GCACCGATGTCTGGTCGGCGCAATTTATCAACATGGAACCAAGCTGACGTAATTCAGCTTTCAATACACCAGAGGCCCGATCAGGCAAGTCAGAACCAAGTGAATTTGAACAAACCAACTCGCCTAGATCTGATGTTTGATGAGCACCAGTCTCTACTTCCGGTCTCATTTCAAATAGGTTAACGCTAATACCTCGTGAAGCTAATTGCCAAGCGGCCTCACTACCAGCTAAACCGCCACCAATAACTGTAACAGTCGGTGTCGATTGATTTTTTATTTTTGTTGACAACTATTATTCCTAATCCTTCTCATTATAAATTGGTACATGACTATGGTAGAAGCTAGACTGTTGACTATTAAATGAGTTAATTACCAATCCCGCTAAAATGCTTTTCTTTGAGAATTTTATCCAGTATTTCTTCTGCATGCGTATTCAGATTCATTCCAGTATACACTTTCTCAATAATACCATCTGCACCTATTAAAAATGTGACGCGTTTCATCCAAAACAAGCCATTAGTACCATATAACCGAGATACCCCCTTATCTTCATCGGATAAAAGATGAAAAGGTAAGTTATATTTCTTTTTAAAAGCTAAAAGTGATTTAGGGGAATCATAACTAATCCCTAGAACAGCGATTTTGTTCTTTTGATATTCTTCATAGATATTGCGGAACCCGCAAGCCTGCTTTGTTCATCCTGGGGTATCAGCTTTAGGAAAGAAATAAAGAACCAATGGCTGACCTCGGAATGCCTTTGAAGAAACGCTCTCATTACTGTCTGATATCAACGAAAAATCTGGTCCTTGCTGGCCTACAAACAAAAGATTGCTTCGGCCTTGATTTCGGGCAATCAAAATTGTGCTGACTAATGCGCAAATAACGATAATTCCAATTTTCATTTTTAATGTAGTTTTGAGGTCAAATATAATATTGAAAGAAACCCAATGATACATAACATCGAAATCTCAAGGGAAATAAAAAACGATTTCCTGACTGACTAAAACCATGGAATACATGAAGTAATCCTTCACCATAACAAATACAAATAAGGCCGTTTTTCTGATTCAACTAAAATTATACTTTTCTACTTTATTTTTATATTTCATACTTATCCTCATTTAATGACCAAAATTACATATGAGTTCAGTGCTACAACCTAAGATTTCTATATCAATATTATGGATTGATTAACCTACGTTTGTATAAAATACTATTCAAATTCACTATTTATATTACCCCTGAAATTAAATAGACTCATATTTTCTAACTTTTCTATAATTAAGACAAAGTATGTTGCTATAATTAAATTAGGGTGGAAAACTAATTTAAATTTTTCAAATAAGATAAGGATTCAGAATTAAATGGTGTAGGTGTTATACTGAACATTTCATAGACATCGTCAGATTGACAAACATTCCCCTCAATTAGCATCGTGATTTGGTCCTTGGTTACGGGAAACCAAGGAAATCTTCCCAACAAGGACCCAAGAACTTTGACAACAAAAACAGGAGCAGGAATTATCCATTTTTTCTTGCCATAAGCTTGAGCAATAATCGTTATGATATCTTTCCAGTAATAAGTTTCACCACCTAGATGATACGTCTTTTTAATTGTTTGTTCTTCGGTTAAGGATTTGACAAATATAGTCGCTACGTCTTTAACATGAATTGGTGATAGTGCAAAATTACCTGCATTGAACGGGTTTAGACCTTGGTGAAAGTTGGGAGCTGGAAAAGGCAGGCTCAACATGTCTTTTTTAATTTGTGAGCAAAATTCCGGACGACCGTCGCCCCTTGGATCGCCAAAAATGAGCGAAGGTCTAAAAATAGTGTAATCTAAATCAATGGTCTTTAAATATTCTTCTGCCAACATTTTGGTGTTTTGATAACCCGTGCCCATTCTTTTTGCACCATTAGCTGACATTAAGATAAATCTATTGATATTTAGTTCCTTTGCAGCATCAATACACCATTTTGCAGCGTGAAAATGCAATTTTTCGTATGTAAGACCTTTGGAAGGAAATTCACGAATTATACCAACGTTGTAAATCACAGCATCGCAACCTTCCAACATTTCCAGAATTATAGGTACTGATGTTCGGTCATGATGATGAGAAAGATCACCAAAAACAAGCTCACACTTTTTCGGCTGGAGGAGTTTGGATTCAGACCCTTTTCTGACAAGAAGACGCGGAACCATATTATGATCAATCACTTCATCAGTTATGTAAGAGCCTACAAATCCTGTACTACCAATCAACGCGACTTTCATTCAAACTTCTCCTTTACAAATTTAAGCCAATAGTCTCTGTATTTTTTAAATGTGCAGAGATATTTTTTAAATCACTAACGATTTGATTCGACGACTCAGGCTCCATACTATAGTGAACTTCTTACTCAATATCAATATCATCTGGTCTTTCCGAAAATGTACGCAAAAAAATCTAAAATTACGAAACCAATATTAATCAGTTATTCTAAGTAAGTTTATTCTTTGGATGTATGCGCGGACGTCGAACTTACGCTGGCAACCTTTGTAACTCATATAACGAATCTTTCCAAATATCGGTCTTTCGAACCATGCTCTATCATGCAGACCACCAATACTCCAAGCAATACCTGTATATCCATTAGGATCCCTACCATCCAGTTCATACTTATCATTTAAATCTATGGCTGTTTGGAGAGCAATTTCCGGATTTGGGCTCCACTCAAGAATTTTCTTCGCCCAGTACATACGCATATAGGTATGCATCTTACCAGTAATAACCATTTCATTTTGGGCAGCGTTCCATAAATCGTCATGAGTCCCTCCATATTCGAATTGCTCTAAATCATACACATACTCACGCCTGTCTCGCCGATGCTGATTCAAGCTTTTTTTCGCCCATTCTGGAAATCCTAAAAAAACATCGTAGTGATGGTTGTAGTAACAAAAGTTATCAGCCAGTTCCCGCCGAACAATAAGCTGTTCCAAAACACCCTTGTTTTCGATCTTATCATGACCCTGTAAAGTTAGAGCCACTCGCTGTGGAGCAATCTGGCCAAAGTGCAAATAAGGGCTTAGGTTAGTTAAGACTGCTCGGTTTGGGTCATTACGGTAACCTATATATTCTTCTATAGGTTGTTTACCAAATTGCTCTAGTTGTTTGAGCGCTGCGGATTCACCAGGTGTTATCCATTTAACCGGATTTACAGTTCTATCAATGGCCAAACAGTCATACACCTTATTCCATTTAATAGAAGGTATCGGATGAGCTCGTGGGAAGGGATGTGTGATTATTTCAGGAAAATCGATCAAAAATTTCGGCAACTTCTCTATAATTTTTGGTCTTAGTGTATGAGCACCCCATTCTTGCTTGCTACTAGCTTCCCAGATAGGCACAATGTTGTGGGCGTCTACTTGATAAAACGGAATATTGATTTTTTCAGCTACAGACTTTGTTCGCTGGCGATATACTTTCAAAGGAGAGAAATCGGTAACCAAAGTACCGATGTTAAACTTTTCAATTAGTTTAGGAATTTGCCGGCGGGGATTGCTCTGCACTAAAAGGAATGGTATATTCTTTTTTAACAGTAAACCAGCAGTTTCTTTAAGTCCTTCAAACATGAAAGAGTATTGACGCAGGTTAGCTTCAGCATATCGACCGACATAGACAAAAGCAACAACTAGGGAACTTCTGGTTTCTATTGCCAATTTTTGAGCCAGCAGCAAGGCCCAATTGTCCAAAAGCCGCTTTTCACGCTGCATCCAATACAAAACGCCACCACTTCTATTCGTTCTATTTGTAAGGTTTTTACTTCGCGAGAACATTGAAGAACTACGCATAAATTTCTATGATAGAGTGCTTGATAAAGTAGTAGGCTAGCAATTTAAACTATGTCAGAAATCGTAAAATTTTTGTTTGGGCCGATTAAACTGACGGCAAACGGAGATACTTTTTTGTGCTAAATAATCCATCATATACGGCAAATGTATCTCCTGTGAGCCAACAACTGTGTGAACTAGATAGGAGCTGAATTAGGTTACTAAGACCTTGAGTTATTCCAATGTCTCCAGTAACATGTAATCTTTTCTGCAATCTAGTCTAGAAGGGTTTTTGACAATGTTTTTTGATAGGAGATTATCTACAACGCCTGAGGTTGATCGCACAATTACACCTATTCCCACTTTACCAGCGACAACGGCTTCATGATTAGCTAATCCGAGACGGATGGCTACATTAGATATTAAAATGATACTTGCATTTTTTAATAATTTACCAGCAACTCT